>JBDSDZ010000140.1:0-9772 GCA_039920345.1 Croceibacterium sp. | reverse complement strand
GGCACCGTCGGCGCGGTGGCGGTCGATGGCGCGGGCCACGTGGCGGCGGCCACTTCGACCGGCGGCCTGACCGGCAAGCGCTGGGGCCGGATCGGCGATTCGCCGGTCATCGGCGCGGGCAACTATGCCGACGACCGGGCCTGCGCCGTGTCGGCCACCGGATCGGGCGAATTCTTCATCCGCGCCGGTGTGGCGCACGAAATCGGCGCACGGATGCGGCTGCTCGGCGAAAGCGCGCAGGCGGCGGCCGATGCCGTCATCGCCGAAGTTGGCGTGCTTGGCGGGGAGGGCGGGGTGATCGTCGCCGCGCCCGGCACCGCGCCGGTGTTCGCGTTCAATACGCCGGGCATGTACCGCGCGCGTGCCGACAGCGAGGGCCTGCGCGAAACGGCGATTTTTGCGGCTCGCTAGCCGCGCTTCCAGGCCTGGCGATAGGTGCCGAGCACGCGCAGTTCCTTGCAGTGGAACGCCAGTTCTTCGAGTGCGCGGTCGACTGCCGGATCGCCCGGTGCACCCACGATATCGGCGTAGAACATCGTCGCCGAAAAGCTCGCCCCGTGCTGATAGCTTTCGAGCTTGGTCATGTTGACCCCGTTGGTGGCGAAACCGCCCATCGCCTTGTACAGCGCGGCGGGCACATTCTTCACTTCGAACACGAACGTGGTCATCGCGGTTTCGCCTGCCAGCGTGGCGGGATCGAGAGGTTCGCGCGCCAGCACGACGAACCGCGTGGTGTTGTCCTTGGCGTCCTCGACATGGTTTTCGACCAGCGTCAGTCCGTAAAGTTCAGCCGCCATGGCCGGCGCGATCGCGCAGGCGCCGGGATCACCCTGTTCCTTGACCAGCGCAGCGGCACCCGCGGTATCGGCATAGGCCAGCGGCACGATCCCGCGCTCGCGCAGGTAGAGCCGCGTCTGGCCCAGCGCTTGGGGATGGCTGTGGGCGGCGCGGAACGGACCACTGCCGATCCCCATCACCGCATAGCTGATCGGCAGGAAATATTCGCCGACGATGGCAAGCCCGCTTTCCGGCAGCAGGAAGTGAATGTCCGCTACCCGCCCGTGCTGCGAATTCTCGATCGGGATGATCGCGCTGCCGGCCTTGCCCGAAGTTACAGCCTCAAGCGCATCCTCGAACGCAAAACACGGCAGCGGCAGGCAGCCGGGTGACCATTCGAGCGCGGCGCGGTGCGAATTTGCCCCCGGCGCACCCTGAAAGGCAATCGCCCGGGCGGGATCGCTGGCCGCCGCGGCGTGCATCGTTTCAACCAGGGCGAGGGCCGGGGCGGGATAGCTGTCCATGGCCGCGGCGGGTAACCGCGCGAGCCGCAGCGGACAAGTGACTATCGGACTTGCGCCGCAACACGGTGGCCACTAGAGCGACGCCCAAACCGGAACACTGGCAGACTCTCTCGATGCAAGATCGCTTCAACACCATTGCTGGCTGGACGCTTTTCTCAGGGATAGTTGCCCTTGGCCTGTCCATCCTCAGCAGCCATTACTTCCTCGCCAACAAGCCGCATCGCCCGCACCAGATGGGTTATCCGATTGCCGGTGCCGTCGAAGAAGGCGGCGCGCAAGCGGCCCCCGATCTGGGCACCTTGCTGGCCGCCGCAGACCCGGCGAAGGGCGAAGGGGTGTTTGCCAAGTGCATGTCGTGCCACACGATCGATCAGGGCGGCGTCAACGGCATCGGCCCCAATCTCTATGGCACCGTGGGTGAACCGATCGGGCAGGGCAAGGGCGGCTTTGCCTTTTCCAGCGCGCTCTCGGGTGTTGGCGGAAACTGGACGTACGAAGCGCTCGATCACTGGCTCTCCAGTCCCAAGGCCATGGCACCAGGCACCAAGATGAGCTTTGCCGGGCTTTCCAGCCCCGAAGATCGCGCCAACGTGATTGCCTTCCTCAAGGCCAATGGCGGCGGCCCGGACTTCCCCACACCAGTCGCCCCGGCAGCGGCCGAGACCGACGCTGCAGCGCCTGCTGCCGACGCCACCGATGCGGCGGCAACCGACGCGCCCGAAGTGGACAAAGCGCCCGCCCGAACGGCAGCGGCGGGGCCTAGCCCCGGCCCTTGAAACCCTGCGCGATGACGTACCATTCGGATGAGCCCTTGCGGCTCGCCGGGGGTTTTGCGTGCTTGACCGTCTTGAAATGCCGCTTGAGCAGCGTCAGCAAGTCCGCATCGGTCCCGCCGGCCAGCACTTTGGCCACGAAGGTCCCGCCATCGGCCAGCGTCTCGACCGCGAAATGCGCCCCCGCCTCGACCAGGCCCATCGTACGCAAGTGGTCGGTCTGCTTGTGGCCCACGGTGTTGGCGGCCATGTCCGATAGCACCAGGTCGGGCGCGCCGCCCAAGGCTTGTTCCAGCGCAGCGGGGGCTGCATCGGCCATGAAGTCCAGTTGCAGGATCGTCACGCCTTCGAGCGGCGCGGTTTCCAGCAAGTCGATCCCGACTACCGTCGCGCCGGGTGTCACCTTGCGCACCACCTGGCTCCAGCCGCCCGGGGCGATGCCCAGGTCGAGCACGCGTTTGACGCCCTTGAGCAAGTTGAACCGCTCGTCGAGTTCGATCAGCTTGTAGGCCGCGCGGCTGCGGTACCCATCAGCCTTCGCCTGGCGCACATAGGGGTCGTTGAGCTGCCGTTCCAGCCAGCGGGTCGAGGACGCGGTGCGCCCGCGGGCAGTCTTTACGCGGCGGTCGCCATCGCTTTTCCCGCGGGTCATGGCTGGGCCTGCCGGAGACGGCGCACGACCGCCTGCGCTTCCATCGCATCGGCATCGGCCGACATCAGCGAACGCAGGATTCCTTCGCGGATGCCGCGATCGGCCACGCCGAGGCGCGTCGCCGGCCAGATGTCGAGGATCGCCTCGAGGATCGCGCATCCGGCAATCACCAGGTCGGCGCGCTCGTTGCCGATGCACGGCAAAGTGCGCCGGTCAGCGGGCGACATGTGTGACAGGCGCGTGGCGATGTCGCGCATCGAACTGGACGGCACGATCAGCCCGTCGACGGCGCGGCGATCGTACTGCGGAAGGTCGAGGTGGACGCTGGCGAGCGTGGTCACGGTGCCGCTGGTTCCGAGCAGGCGCAGATCGTCGGTCTGGTGCGCGGCGATCCGTTCGGCGAACTCGGCGAAGCTTTCGGACACCACCCGGCGCATTTCGGCGTAGCGGGCGAGGCGCGACTCTTCGCTGTCCTCGTCGCCGCCGACGGTCTCGGTCAGCGAGACCACGCCCCACGGCACGCTCTGCCAGTCGAGGATGCGCGGTACCGGGGCGCCGGGTTCGATCAGCACCAGTTCGGTCGAGCCGCCGCCGATATCGAATATCACCGCCGGGCCGATTCCGTCCTCGAGCAGGACGTGGCAGCCGAGCACCGCCAGCCGGGCTTCTTCCTGCGCCGAAATAATGTCGAGCCGGATGCCGGTTTCGCTGCGCACGCGTTCGATGAAGGCGGCGCCGTTGCTGGCCCGGCGGCAGGCTTCGGTCGCCACCGAGCGGGCGAGGCGCACGTTGCGCCGCTTCAATTTGTCGGCGCAGACCCGCAGCGCACCGAGCGCCCGGTCCATCGCTTCGTCGCTCAGCTGGCCATTCTGGGCCAGCCCTTCGCCCAGCCGCACGACGCGGCTGAAGGCATCGATGACAACGAAATTTTCGTCCGCCGGGCGGGCGATGAGCAGGCGGCAATTGTTGGTGCCGAGATCGATCGCGGCATAGGCCTGCCGGGGAACATACCGGGCGCCATCGCGCGCCTCGCTGGGTTGGTGCGGAGCTGGCGGATTGCGCTCGGCAACCCGGTCCTGCTGGCTGTCGCCGGGGGGGTCGGAATGCTCTGCAGTAGGCCGGGCGCCGTTTGGCTGATTACCCGTGGTCGCCTTTGCGTCACTCCGCCGCTCGTCCGGCGGAATGAAATCCGCCATAAAAACTGTTACTTCCTGATCGTTCTCACCAGCCCGAAGGCGGAACCTGCCCACAAGCTAGCGAATCCGGGGCGGGCGGGCAAGTTGCGCGCGAAACTTGTCTGACGGGCGGGTTGACGTAACAGGCGGGCCTTTCTAGATGCGCCCCCGCGCTGCCCCGTCGTCTAATGGTAAGACAACGGACTCTGACTCCGTTTATCGAGGTTCGAATCCTCGCGGGGCATCCACCCTTCCGCACCCTCCGCTTTCCAATCGCGCTGCGAATGCCTAGTGCCGTGCGGTAATGAGATTGGGAGATGTGAGTGAGTGAGTCCGACCAGCCGAAGGCCGCGCCGAGCGACCTGAGCGGCGACGAGAGCGCGCTGGAAAGCGCCGCCAACGAAGTGCAGGCCGCCGAAGAGAGCGAACTGGAAGGCCGCAAGTTCTATCGGGCCGAGCAGGAAGCCGGTTTCGCCGAAGCTTCGCCGACCGATACGCCGCAGACGCGCCACCCGGCCTACCGCCTGGCTTTCCGCGACACCGATTTCCTGTTGCGCGACGAACTGCGCCCGGTGCGTTTCCAGCTTGAACTGCTCAAGCCGGAAATGTTGCTCGACGAAGCGCGCGTCGGCTCGACGCTGGTGATGTACGGTTCTGCGCGCATCCCGCCGCCCGAAGCGGCCGAAGCGGCGCTGGAAGGGGCCAAGGACCTGCCGGTCGAAGACCGCATGGTGGTCGAACGGCTGGTCGAGAAGGCAAAGTACTACGACGAGGCTTACAAGCTGGCCAAACTGGTCAGCGAACAGGCGATTGTCGAACACGGCATGCGCCAGTTCGTGATCTGCTCGGGCGGCGGGCCATCGATCATGGAAGCGGCCAATCGCGGGGCGTCGGATGCCGGGTCTGAATCGATCGGGCTCAACATCGTGCTGCCGCATGAGCAGGCGCCCAATCCCTATGTTACGCCGTACCTGTCGTTCCAGTTCCACTACTTCGCGCTGCGCAAGATGCACTTCCTGATCCGCGCCAAGGCCGTGGCGGTGTTCCCCGGTGGGTTCGGCACGTTTGACGAGATGTTCGAACTGCTGACGCTGATCCAGACCGGCAAGATGAAGCGCATCCCGGTGGTCCTGTTCGGCAAGGAATTCTGGACCCGGGTAATCGATTTTGGCGCGCTGGCGCGCGAAGGCGTGGTCTCGGCCAAGGATCTGGAACTGATCAGCTGGTGCGAAACGGCCGAGGAAGCCTGGGCCTGCATCCGCGATTTCTACGAGATCGGCCCCGCCACACGCGTTCGCTAGCGCCGGGCCTGGTGGCCCATCGGGCCGTGCCCGGCGCCAAAGCCGGGTGCGGCGATCATTGCCTTGCGGACAAAGGCGCGCGATTTCTCGACGGCATCGTCGAGCCGGAAACCCATGCCGAGGTAAGTCGCGATGCCGCTCGACAGCGTGCAGCCGGTGCCGTGGGTGTGGCGCGTTTCGATGCGCGGTTCGTCAAAAATAGCAAAGTTGCGGTCAGCCCGGACCAGCCGGTCGATCACCCGGTCACCCTGGCCATGCCCGCCCTTGGCCAGCACAGCACAACCATATTTGTCGACCAGCGCAAGCGTCGCCGCATTGATCGCGTCGGCGGTGCTGCAGTCGCTGCCAGTCAGGGCTTCGAGTTCGGGTAAGTTGGGCGTGGCGAGGGCGGAAAGTGCCATCAGCCGCTCGAAACCGGCGATGGTCGCCGGGTCGGCCAGCAGCGCGCCGCTGGTGGCGACCATGACCGGATCGAACACCACCGGGATCGGCAGTCCTTCAAGCCGCTCGGCAACAATGGCCGCGATTTCAGGCGAGCCCAGCATGCCGATCTTGATCCCGTCCGCGCCGATGTCCGACAGGCAGGCATCGATCTGCGCGGCGACCATCTCGGCCGAAAGCGCCTCGATCCGCGTCACGCCCAGCGTGTTCTGTGCCGTAACCGCCGTGATCGCGGTCATCGCGTAACCGCCGAGCATGGTGATCGTCTTGATGTCGGCCTGGATGCCCGCGCCGCCCGAACTGTCGGAACCGGCAATGGCGAGGATGCGCGGCGGCATTGTCATGCGCCTTGGTAGCGCCTCTCGCTGGAAGCCGGATTGGCGTCGAGCAGATGCTTCGCCCGCGTCGGCCGGTCGACCAGTTCGCCGCCGCAGTTGGGGCAGCGGTCATCGAGCGCTTCGGCGCACGCCGCGCAGAAGGTGCATTCGAAGCTGCAGATGAACGCGCCTGGCGCTGACGGCGGCAGGTCGGTCCCGCAACGCTCGCAATCGGGGCGCATATCCAGGCTCATGCGGCGGCTTTGACCGCAGCGCAGATGTCGTTGACGACCTTCTCCACCCGTCCGGCATCGTCGCCTTCGGCCATCACCCGGATCTTGGGTTCGGTGCCCGACTTGCGGATCACCAGCCGGCCGTTGCCGCGCAGCACTGCTTCGCCCTCGGCAATAGCCGCCTTGACGTGCGCGTCGCTGAGCGGGTCGCCGCCGTCGTAAACCACATTCTTGAGCAGCTGCGGCACCGGATCGAACACGTGCAGCAACTCGCTCGCCCGCTTGCCCGAACGGACCAGCGAAGCGAGCACTTGCAGCGCTGCAATGGTCCCGTCGCCGGTGGTGGCGTGGTCGAGCAGGATCATGTGGCCCGACTGTTCGCCGCCGACGTTGTAGCCGCCCTCGCGCATCGCTTCGAGCACGTAGCGGTCACCCACCTGCGTACGCACCAGACCGAGGCCGTGATCGTTGAGTTTGCGCTCCAGCCCGAGGTTGGACATCACGGTGGCGACAATGCCGCCGCCCCGCAAAACGCCGCGGCCGGCCATGCGCGTGGCAATCAGCGCCATGATCTGGTCACCGTCGACCGCCTGGCCCTTCTCGTCGATCACGATCAGGCGGTCGGCATCACCGTCGAGGGCGATGCCGATATCGGCCCCTTCAGCCACCACGCGCGCCTTGATCGCCTCGAGCGAAGTCGAACCCACACCGTCATTGATGTTGATGCCGTTGGGACTGACACCGATCGCGATCACTTTCGCGCCCAGTTCCCAGATGGCGGTAGGGGCGACTTCGTAAGCTGCGCCGTGCGCGCAATCGACCACCACCTTGAGCGAATCGAAGCGGATGTCGTCGGGCAGCGATTGCTTGACCGCGTGGATGTAGCGCCCGCGGGCATCCTCGATCCGCCGCGCCCGGCCGACATCGCCGTCGGTCGCGAGGGCAATCTCGCCGTCCATCGCCCGTTCGATTTGTTCTTCGTTGGCATCTGACAGCTTGAACCCGTCGGGTCCGAACAGCTTGATGCCGTTGTCGAAGTAGGGGTTGTGGCTGGCCGAGATCATCACCCCAAGGTCGGCCCGCATTTCGCGTGCGAGCATCGCGATTGCCGGGGTCGGCAGCGGGCCGGTCAGGATCACGTCCATGCCCACGCTGGTGAACCCGGCGACCAGCGCGTTCTCCATCATGTAGCCCGACAGGCGCGTGTCCTTGCCGATCACCACGCGGTGGCGGTGTTTGCCACGCAGGAACCAGGTGCCTGCCGCCTGGCCGACCTTCATCGCCATGGCGGCGGTCATCGTCCCGGCGTTGGTGCGCCCGCGGATACCGTCGGTCCCGAACAACTTTGCTGTCATGTGCGCCCGGTTCCGACCTGTTGGGTTGTGCGGTTTGCCATGGCGCAGGGCGTCGCTAATGTCACCCCGGCAAACTCCCGCTTAAGGTCGCCCCCCCATGAGCCAAGCCCCGCTGCCGATGCAATTGCCCGACGTCCGGGTTCCCGCAGGCTGGACGCTGGGCGGGCTGGCGCTGGGGCTGGCGATCGGCATCGCGCTGTCGGCTGGCGAAGGTTCGCCCGGCATCGTTGCGGCTGCCGAATGGCTCGGCGGGCTGTGGCTGCGCGGGCTTCAGATGACGATCGTGCCGCTGGTGGTCGCGCTGCTGGTGATGGGGATCGTGCGGACGATCGCGGCGGCGCAGGCCGGGCGGATGGCGGCGTGGACACTCGCCCAGTTCGCCGCGATCCTGCTGCTGGGTACGCTGATGGCGGCGCTGGTCATGCCGCTGCTGCTCGATGCGTTTCCAATCCCTGCCGCTGCCGCTGCGGCGCTGCGTGAGGGGCTGGCAGGGGTCGAGGCGCAATCGGCGGTGCCCAGCCTGTCGGCGTTCGTCACCGCGCTGGTTCCCACCAACGTGCTGGCCTCGGCCGCAGCCGATGCGATCCTGCCGACGATCGTGTTCTTCGCGCTGTTCGCGGTCGCGGTGACTCGTCTGCCGCAAGCCCCCCGCGCCGCGTTGTCGCTGCTGTTCGAGGCGATTGCCGGGGCGATGATGGTGGTGATCGGCTGGGTGCTCAAGCTCGCCCCGCTGGGCGTGTTCGCGCTCAGCCTGGCGGTTGCGGCGAAAAGCGGCACGGCGGCGCTGGGAGCCTTGGCGCACTACATCGCCCTGGTTGCCAGCATCGGCGGAGTCGTGCTGCTGGGAGCCTATCTCCACGCCGCGCTTGTCGCCCGCATCGGCCCGGTCGCGTTTGCCCGCGCCATGCTGCCGGCACAGGCGGTGGCGATCAGCACCCAGTCTTCGCTCGCCAGCGTTCCGGCGATGCTCGGAAGTTGCGCCCGGCTCGGCCTGCGCGAGCAGAGCGGCGAGTTCGTCCTGCCGCTCGCGGTCGCGCTGTTCCGCGCGACCGGTCCGGCGATGAACCTGGCGGTGGCGATTTACGTCGCCAAGCTGACCGGAGTGGAATTGACCGCCCCCACGCTCGCCGCCGGGGTGGTAGTCGCGCTGCTGACCACGCTGGGAGCGCCCAGCCTGCCCGGCTCGATCAGCTTCGTCTCGTCGATCGGCCCGATCGCGCTGGCGATGGGCGTTCCGGTCGGCCCGCTCGCGCTGCTCGTCGCGGTCGAGGTACTGCCCGATATCATGCGCACCGTCGGCAACGTGACGATGGACGTATCGGTCGCCGCAGCAGTCGATCGCCGGGCATTGGCCGACCAACCGGGCATGGCTTCGACCCGATAGCTGGCCTACACCCGACCGATGGGCGACCTCATTCCTTTCCGCAAACGGCCAAAGCCACCCAGGACGCCCAAGTCGTGGACCAAGCCCGAGGATTACGGCCATGTGCTATCCGCCTCGCAATGGCGCGGCGAACCGGCGCGCCCGAACATCCTGATCCGCTTCTGGCGCGCGATTCGCTGGTGGCTGGGGATCGTGGTGATCGCCGCGCTGTGGGTGCTGTATCGCAACGCCATCGCCTATGATCCGCCCGCTTTTCTTGAGGGCCAGCCGGTGGCGGTGAACGGCCAGTTCACCCGCTGCGGCGCGGGTCGCGGGCCGCTGTGCGTTGTGGACGGCGATACGCTCAAGCTTGACCAGCGCACCATGCGCATCGTCGGGATCGACGCCCCCGAAGTCCGCGCGCAATGCCCCGCCGAAGCGCTCGGGGCCGAGCGTGCCACTGCCGTGCTGCAACGCTGGGTCAACGCCGCCCCGTTCGACCTGGTCCCCAGGCTCGATCGCCCGACCGACAAATACGGCCGCGAACTGATGACCGCGCGGCGCACCGTGCGCGGACCTTCAGGAGTCGCGAGGACCGAAACCGCTGCCGAAGTCCTGATCGAGGCGGGAGTCGCCCGCGCGTATCTGGGCGATGCGCGGGCGGGATGGTGCTGAGCCAAGGAACCTCCCCCCAGCGCGACCGTTAAGCTTCTCATGGCGCCGCAGGGACTGTCGGCGCACAAGGAGAGACAATCATGAACAGGGTCCGTTTGCTCGCACTGAGCGCAACCGTCGCCGCCTTCACCCTCGCTGGCTGTGCCACGGTCGAGGAAGGCATCGCCGAGAAGACCACCACCACCT
>JBDSDZ010000139.1:0-12469 GCA_039920345.1 Croceibacterium sp. | reverse complement strand
GTTTCGGAACGGGCGGGAGTGCCGCGGGTTAAGATAGCATCCCCCGCTCCCCCATTCCCACTCCCGAGGACAGACCGATGCAAATCTCCGACGTGATGACCGCCAATCCCGAATCCGCCCAGGTGCGTGACAGCCTGCAGCAAGTCGCCGCGCGGATGGACGCGGGCAACTTCGGCTCGCTCCCGGTGCTGGAAAACAGCGCGCTGGTTGGCGTGGTGACCGACCGGGACATCGCGGTGCGCGGCGTCGCCGCCGGTCAGGGGCCAGACACTGCCGTGAGCGAAGTGATGAGCGGCAACCCGATCTGTGTCGGGCCGGACTGCGACGTGTCCGAAGCGGCCCAGCTGATGCAGGACAAGCAGGTCCGCCGGCTCTACGTCACCGAGGGTGACCGGCTGGTCGGCGTGGTCGCCATGGCCGACGTGGCGCGCGAGGCGAACGAACAGCTCGCTGGCAAGACGATCGAGGCTATCTCCGCCTGACCTGCCGCCAGGCGGGCCGCCTAGGCAGCCCGAATGTGGCGCATGAACTCGTCCACTTGCGATTTCAGCATCGAGGCCTGCTGTTCAAGCTCGGTTGAGCTGGTCAACACCTGGCTGGCCGCCGCACCGGTGGCGAGCGAGGTTTCGCGCAACTGGCCGATGTTTTCCGACACGTCCTCGGTATTGCGTGCGGCAAGATCGATGCTGCGCGCCAGGTCCTGGCCTGCGACCGACTGCTGGTCGACCGCCGAAGCGATCGAAATCGAGGTCGCTTCGAGCTGTTCGATGTGCCGGGCGATGGTGCGCAGCGCCTCCACGCTCGCCCCCGTGGTATCCTGGATCGAGCGGATCTGGGCCGAGACTTCCTCGGTCGCCTTGCCGGTCTGCGTGGCCAGTTCCTTGACCTCGGCGGCGACGACCGCGAACCCGCGGCCCGCTTCACCGCCGCGTGCCGCTTCGATCGAAGCATTGAGCGCGAGCAAGTTGGTGCGCTGGGCAATGGTCGAGATCATCTCGACGATATCGCCCACCTGGCTGGCCGAGAGCGACAGCGCGGAAATCGTGCTGTCGGCTTCTTCCGCAGCGGTCGATGCCTTGCGCGCGAGCTCAGCCGAGGTTGAGGCTTGGCGGCTGATTTCGCCGATCGACATGGCGAACTCATCGCTCGCCGCCGCCGCTGCGGTGACGCCGGCGGACGCTTCGCCCAGGCTGGCCGAGACATCGCCGGTTTGCATCGAGGTCTGCTCGGCAGCGGACGCCATCGAGCTGGCGGTGGCCTGGAGCTGGCTGGAAGCCGCCGCGACCCCGCCGACGATCTCGCCCACGGTGCGTTCGAACTTGTCGGCCACCCCGATCAGGGCATTGCTCTGCTGCGTGCGCAATTCTTCGCGCTCGCTTTCGACTTCGGCATGCTTGCGCATCGCGTCGGCCGCCTCTGCTTCGCGCTCCTTGCGCAGGCGGTCGAACTTGATCGCGGCCTTCTTGATCACGATCAGGTAGCGCGCCATGGCGCCGATTTCGTCGCGCCGGTCATCGTGCGGCACGAACACGTCGCGATTGCCCTCGGCGAGTTCGCGCATGGCTGCGCAGACTTCTTCGATCGGGCGCATCAGTTGGCCCTGGACATAACGGATCGCCATCACCGCGATGACCGCCGTGCCGAGCGAGCCGAACGACATCGCAATCAGCAGTGCATTGCTCGGCCCGCCTTGATCGCGGCCAATCCCGGTCAGGCCGACAATGGCGAGAAAGACCACCAACAGCGCGGCGGAGGCCACCGCGCCGAAGATCAACTTCAGGCGCGGCCCGATGGCGGTATCCGAAAGCATCGCCAGGCCGCGCGGCACAGGCGGGTGGATAACTTCGGCCTTCAGCCGTTCGCGATCGCGTTCCAGTTCGTCGGCCGGCTCAGCGGCCAGATTGTCAGACATGTCCATGGCTCATCCCAAATGTTGAACGGTTTTCCGCCAGCCGATGGCCGATTTCGGCCGCACTGGTCGCCTTGTAATAATACCAACCCTGAATCTGGTCGCAGCCCGCGCTGCGGACGAGGTCCGCCTGGGCTTCGGTCTCGACCCCCTCGGCCGTGACAATCATATCCATCGCCCGGGCCACCGCGATGCTCGACGCCATCATTGCCAGCGAGCCGCTGTTCATCGCCGCATCGACGACCATCGACCGATCGATCTTGAGCTTTTCGAAGCGGAAATTCCGCAGGAAGCCGATCGAGGCATATCCGGTGCCGAAATCGTCGAGCGCGATGCCGACGCCAAACTTGCGAATCACGTCGAGGTTGCGATTGGCGACCACCGGATCGGTGACGAGATAGGTTTCGGTCACTTCGAGTTCGAGGCGCGAGGCCGGAAAGCCGGTTTCCTCGAGGATCAGGCCCAGCTCGATCGGGAATTCCGGATTGCGCAGCTGCACCGGCGAGACGTTGATCGACAACTTGATGCCATCCCATGCCATCGCTTCGCGGCAAGCGGTGCGCAGCACCCACAGGCCGATCGGGTAGATCAGCCCGCTCTTTTCGGCGATCGGGATGAAGCTGACGGGGCTGATGTCTGTCCCATCGGCGCGCTTCCAGCGCAGCAGCGCCTCGACCGCGACAATACTGCCGTTCTTGGCATCGACCAGCGGCTGGTAGGCAAGGCGAAGTTCGTTGCTTTCCAGCGCAGCGCGCAGTTCGTCCTCGACGTGCTGGTTCTGGTCGCGCGAGTGATCGAAGCTATCGCTGAACCAGGTGCAGCGGTTCTTGCCGTTTTCCTTGGAGACATACATCGCGATGTCGGACCGGCGGAGCAGTTCGGATGACGACAAGCCCTCGCGCGCAAGCCCGCGCGACAGGCCGATGCTGGCGCCGACGATAACCTTGCGCTCATCGATCTCGACTGCTTCGGCCAGCCGCGCAATCAACGAGTAACTGATGCCCTCGAGGATATTGCCCGATATCCGCCCAACGGCGAGAAGCGCGAACTCGTCGCCGCCGAGGCGGTAGGCGCGCGCTTCGTTGCCGCAAATCTCGGTCAGCAGGACCGCGCAAGCCTTGATCAGCCGGTCGCCGATGACATGGCCGTACTGGTCGTTGATCGACTTGAAGCCATCGAGGTCGATCAGCGCCAGCGCCTTGTCCACCTCATCGCCGTGGCGAGCGTAATCGATGTGCAGCGCCCGGCGGTTGGGCATCGAAGCCAGCGAATCGGTCAGTCCGAGGTCTTCCAGCTTGCCGATATTGGCGAGGCCAAAGCGCACCAGCAGGATCGCTGCGATGCCATAGACCAGCCCCCCGCCGCCCAGGATCACGCCCAGCAGGCGCCAGCCGGGCGACGCCTGGCCAAGCAGCAATGCCAGCACGATCGCCGTAATGAAGGTGAGCACCACCATGGGTGCAATCACCAGCACAGGCGGCCGGACAAGCTTGAGGCCAATGGCATTCAACAAAGGCTTTTTCCCCCAAACGGGCTTACTCAATAGTCTTCCATAACCGGCAGAGTTTAAGGTTAAGTAACTCCCGGTTTACCCTGATCGCGCGAGCCGCGTTGCTTCGCGCACTTGCCGCGCCAAAGGCACCATGGCGGCGGTGCTTTGATGGAACCCGGTCGCGCCCTTGACCGGGGCCAAGGCCTCGGTCTGTCCGATCGTCGTCTCGCCTGCGCCCAGCATCAGCCGGCCATCGGGCACCAGTCCCGAGGCCAGCCGGTCGAACGCGCGCCGGCGCGTTTCGCGGTCGAAGTAAAGCAGCACATTGCGGCACAGGATGAGGTCGAACCGGCCCGGTTCGGGCGGCGTTTCGAGCACATTGTGGGTCGAAAACCGGACCATAGCCCGGAGCGCCTCTGAGGCCCTCCAGCCGGTCCGCGTCTCCTCGAAATGCGTCACCATCTGTGCCACGCCCAGCCCGCGCTGGACCTGGAACTGCGAATAGTTCGCCTCGCGCGCGGCGGTGACCACCGGTCTCGCCACGTCAGTGCCATGGATGTCGATTATCCAGTCGCGCCAACGGGCCTTCTGGTCAGCGAACATCATCGCCAGCGAATAGGCTTCCTGACCGGTCGAACAGCCGACCGACCAGATCGACAGGCGGCGCGTATCGGCTCGCCGCTCCGCCAGGCCAGGTAGCACCTGCGTTTCGAGCAGGTCGAACATCGCGCGGTCGCGGAAAAAGTAAGTCTCGTTGTTAAGCAAGGCTTCGACCACTTGCTGCGCCAAAGCGCCGCGATTGGGCTTGGCAAGTTCGACCACGAGGTCCTCGAGCGTTTCCAGCCCGTTATCGCGCAGCACGCCGGTCAGTGCGGTGCCCACCCGCCACAGGCGGTCCTTGGTCAGCTTTTGCCCGGTGCGCGCTTCCAGCAGGCCGGCGACGATGCCGAGCGCGTTATGTTCCTGGTCGATCATACGCGCATCGCCAGGGCATGAACGCGCAGGGCGAGTTGGTCGGGCGGGAGCACGGCTGACGCGAGACCTACGGTGGCGACCGCGCCGGGCATGCCCCACACTGCCGAACTAGCCGCGTCCTGCGCCAAAATCGTGCCGCCGGCGGCAACGATGCGCGCCGCGCCTTCGGCCCCATCGCGCCCCATGCCTGAAAGGACAACTCCGAGCGCACGGCTGCCGAACAGGCGGGCGCAACTATCGAACATCGGATCGACCGACGGCCGGCAGCCGCTCGGCATCGCGCCATCTTCCAGTTTGATTACCGGCGTTCCAGTGCGCCCCGGCACAACCGTCAAATGCGCATCGCCAGGCGCGACCAGGATCCGGCTCGGCAGCAGTTCCATCCCGTCGGCGGCAACCGCGGCGGGACGTCCGGATGCGGCCTGCAACTGGCGCACGAACGGTTCCATGAACGAGCCCGGCAGGTGCTGCGTGATCAGGATCGGCAGCGTGACCACGATCGGCAAGGCGGCCAGCAGGTTGGCGAGCGCGTGAATGCCCCCGGTCGATGCACCAATCGCGATGACGGCTGGCTTTTCGCCGCCGTTGGCCCTGAGGGCGGGCAAGGCCGGCGCGGCGGACGCGATCCGCGCGCGCTTGGCCACGCGGCCCAGCAGGCGAACCTTGCGCAGCAGCGTGGCACGATATTCAACGCCGAATTCGCCCGGGCGCGGCTTGGCCAGCGTATCGGCGGCCCCTAGCGAGAGCGCGGCCAGCGTATGTTCGGCGCCGCGCACCGTCAGCGAGGAAACCACCAGCACGCGCGCCGGCGAGGCCAGTTCGAGTATGCGCGGAATGGCTTCGAGCCCGCCCATCCCCGGCATCTCGAGATCGAGCAGGATGACGTCGGGTGCGCATTGCACGAGCACCGCGAGGGCCGCCTCGGCGCTACCCTGAACCGCGGCCAGCTCGAGGTCGGCCTCGGCTTCGATCAGTCGCGAGAACACCGCGCGTACGGTGGGCGAATCGTCCACCACCAGCACCCGCACAGGGTCGCTGGAAAGGCGCTTGTCGTGCTCTCGAACCGCGATTTCTGGCGCGGTGCTCACCGCAAAATCCCTTTAGGCCGCGCCGATGAGTTGCAGTTTCATCTGCAAGGTGTCGTGATCGAACGGCTTCATCACGTATTCGTCGGCCCCGGCTTCGATCGCCTCGCGGATATGGGCGACGTCGTTTTCGGTCGTGCAGAATACGACTTTGGGATGCGATCCGCCTTCCTGGCGGCGCAGTTCAGCGAGAAATTCGATCCCGTTCATGACCGGCATATTCCAGTCGAGCAGGATCAGGTCGGGCATGGCGACCTCGCACTTGGCGAGCGCGTCCTGGCCGTTTTCCGCCTCGGTCACTTCGAATTCGAAACTCTCGACGATGTGCCGCGATACCTTGCGGATCACGCGCGAATCATCGACGATCAAGCAGTTCTTCATGGCGCCCGGTTTCCTTGTTTTGCCATTGTGTACCCGACGAAGGATAAGTTTTCAGTTAAGTTAAGCTGCGAGGCTGCAATCCGGCCCGGCGATCAGCGCTGCCAGGTCGAGCAGCAGCAACGGGCCGGTTTCGGTTTCGATTTTTGAACTGGCGACCCGGCTCCAACCTGCGCCCGGATCGGACCCGATCGGCTCTGGGTCGGCCAGGGTGACGACAATGTCGTCCGCCGCATCGACCAGCAGCCCGTAGAGGTGGCCTCCGTGTTCGACTACGACCGCCCGGCGTGCGGCGGCATTTTCGCACGGCGGCGCGCCCAGCGCGGTGCGGCAATCGATCACGGTCAGCGGGCGGCTACGCAGTGCGCCAAGGCCGGCAATATGCGGCGCGGCGCGCGGCACCGGGGTGACCGAGTCCAGCTCGATTACCGAATTGACAACCAACGCCGGAACCCCCGCGCGTCGTCCAGCAATTTCGACCACCAGCATCATCTCGCTCATGCCGCCAACTCCTCACCTACGCGCAGCAGCGCGGCCATCAGTGCGGCGCGGTCATAACGATAGATTGCATGGCCAGGCCCGCCGCCGGAAGGCTGGTCGGACAGGCAGATTTCTTTGCGCGCATCGCCGGGCGACCCGTCGGCCGAAGCGGCATCGACAAAGGCGATATCGGCTTGCGCATCGCCGCCGACGATCTGGTATCCGGCCGCTTCGATGATCGGGCCGAGGAAGTTGTGCATCCAGCCATCGTCGTCGGCCAGCTTGCAGGTTAGCGTTCGGGCCGAAGCGGGCCGTGCATGGCGGGCAAACAGGGCATGGCAATCGACCAGTTCGGCCACTTCGCCATCGACCAGTGTGACCCCGGCGATCCCGGCCTGGCCCTGGATGCGCGACAGCGTGGCCGGCAGGACGACGATATCGAGCACTTCGCGCGCGGCGTAGGCAATCCGCTCTTCGCCATCCGAAAGGCGCAGCACGGTCAGCCATTCTGGCAGTTCAGTGCCTTCAGGAATCCCCGCCAGCGGCAGGATATCTTCGCCGAGCACGACTTGCGCCTCGGGGCCAGGGTGGCGGACCGCCGTGGCCGACACACGCTCGACCTGTTCGACCGCCTTCATCGCCACCGCGCGCTGCTCGCCATCGAGCGCCCGCAGCAGGACGACCCGCAAGCCTTCGCGTTCGACCGGGGCAGCGGCATTTGCCGCAATTGCCGGACGATGCAATTCGCGCGGGATTCCGGCACCATAGCCGATCGCCGCGACATCAAGCACCAGCACTGGTGTGCCGTCATCGAGCTGGGTCGAGCCGACGAACAGTCCGCTCTGCATGATGGCGGGCGAGAGCGGCTTGATGACCAGTTCATCGTGATCGAAGATCTCGTCAACCGCGAGCGCATAAAGATCGCCCCAGCCCAACCGCAGCATGACAAACAACGACCGGGCGGCATCGCTGCGCTCAATTCCGAGCGACTGGCCGAGCGACACGCAGGGTAGGCGGCGGTCGCGGAAAGTCATGTAACGCCGCTCACCCACCTGGGCGAATTCGACTTCGCTGCCCGATGTGCTGACGATTTCCTCGACATAGGAACGCGGGATGGCGAACGTCTGTCCGGCTACGGCAACCGTCAGGCTGGGCAGGATGCTGAGCGTCAGCGGCACCGAGATGAGGAACCGCGAGCCTTCCCCCGGCGTCGATTCGATTTCCAGCTGGCCGCCGAATTTCTCGATATTGGCACGAACCACGTCCATGCCCACGCCGCGCCCGGAAATCGCGGTAACGGTCTCGGCGGTCGTCAGCCCCGGTTCGAACACCAGCGCGATCAGTTCCTGCCGGTTGAGGGCGGCGATTTCCGCTTCGGACCGCAGCCCGGCCGCGATGGCCTTGGCCGCCAGCCGCTCGCAATCGATCCCGCGCCCGTCATCCATGATGCCGATGTGGATCGTGTTGCCGGTCTGGCGCGCTGACACGGTCAGCATCCCGGCTTCGCGCTTGCCCGCCGCGCGGCGATCGGCGGGGGCTTCGATACCGTGGTCGACCGCGTTACGGATGATGTGCACCAGCGGATCGCGCACCAGCTCGATCATCTCGCGGTCGAGCTCGACCTCGCCGTTCTCCAGCTCGACGAACACCTGTTTGCCGAGCTCGGCAGACAAATCGCGCACCAGCCGCGGGAACGTGGAAAACAGGCCTTCGATCCGGCGCATGCGAGTGCGGGTGATGGCGTCGCGCACTTCGGCGATCAGCGCGGAGAGGCGGGCGAAGGGCGCTTCGAGCCCAGTGTCACCGCCCATCGCCAGGATCCGCCGGTCGAGATCGTTGCGCGCCAGGACCATTTCCGAAACGCCGCTCATCACCTGGTCGATCAGTTCGACCGGCAGCCGGATGGTGCGCTGTTCCGCCGGGGTCGCGGCCGCGTGAGCGGTGCTGGGTATCGGCAGTTCACCCTCGTCGAGTTCGCCGGCGAGCGCCGAGATAAGCCGTTCATCGTCGCCGTCCGACTGGGGTTCGCCGCGTTCGATCTCGCCGATCATCACCCCGATTCGGTCAAGCACCGCCAGCACCGCATTCACCAGCGCGCGGTCTGCTGTGCGGCGGCCGGCGCGAACATCGGCCAGTGCATCCTCGGCGGCGTGGCTCAAGGCCTCGAGCCGGGGAAAGTCGAAGAACCCGCAATTGCCCTTAACTGTATGGACGAAACGGAAAATCGTATCGAGCCGGACGCGGTCGTCGGGGTCCGCTTCCCAGGCGACGACTTCGCTAGCGAGCGCAGCGAGCATTTCTCGCGTCTCGGCGACGAATTCCGTCAGCAGATCGTCCATGAAAGCCCGTCCCCAAATCAGGTGGGACCGCTATGGAGCGATGTGGTTAAGAGCCGGTTACGGATATCGAGAAACCGCGTCTATCCGCGCGAGAACTGGGTTTCCTTCTCGGTGATGAATTCAACCAATGCAGGCTGCCCCACTTCAATCGCCGCCAGTGCACGGCGCAGCGCGGGGACGATTTCGGCCGCTTCGGTCACCCGTTCGCCGTGGCACCCGAGCGCGCGGGCAAAGGCTGCGTAGTCGCCCGAAATGTCGGTCGCGCGGTACTTCTCGGTCGCCACCGGCATGATTGGCAATTCGATCGCCATCGCTTCGTTGTTGAGCAGGATCGAGAGGATCGGGATGTGATCGCGCGCTGCGGTCTCGAGGTCTGTCCCGGTGAAGCCGATTGCCGCATCGCCCCACACGTTTATGCACAGCTTGTCCGGGCACGCCAGTTTCGCGCCCATCGCCAGCCCCAGGCCATAACCGAGCTGGGTCGACTTGCCCCAGCCAATATAGCCGTGCGGGGCGCTGCTCTTCCAGAATGGCACCAGCTGATCGCGCGGGCTGCCCGCATCGTGGGTAATGATCGTGTTCGCGACATCGACCGTGTGCTGCAGGTCCCACAACACGCGGTAGGGCGAGAGCGGCGCGGTATCCTGCGTGCACTTGGCCTGCCACTTGGCGAACCAGTGCGCTTCGGTATCCTTGATCTGCTGCGCCACGGCTGTTGCATCGCGCGGCGCGGGCTCCAGACGTTTGACCGCTTCCAGCAGCGCCGCCAGCGTCAGCTTTGCATCGCCCACCAGCGCCACTTCGCTGGGCACGGATTTGTCGATGTCGAGCGGATCGAGCGTGGCGTGAATCACCCTTTTGCCGGCCGGGATCGCCAGTCCGAACGAGGTCGCGGTGAAGCTGCACCCGATGCCCAGCAACAAGTCGCATTCGTCGAGCCATTTGCGCACGCAGCCGTTGATGCCGTTGCCGCCCGAACCGAGCGCTAAGGCATGCGTTTCGTCGAATGTGCTCTTGCCCGGCAGGCTGGTCATGACCGGGATCGCCAGGTGTTCGGCCAAGGCACGCAGCTCGTCATAGGCTTCGGCCCAGTGCACGCCCTGCCCAGAATAGATCGCCGGATTGGCCGCGGCGACCAGCGCCTTTGCCGCCGCCTCGACCGCCGCCTGTTCGGGCTGCGAGCGCACCACCTTGCCCGGGACATAATCGAACGCGCCTGCGTAAGGCTGGTCGAGCACATCGTACGGCAGTTCGATCACCACCGGCTGCGGGCGGCCATTGCGCAGCATCGCGAACGCGCGCCGCATCACCGGCACCACATCGGCGGCGCTGGTCAGTGGTTCGGCATGCTTGGCCACGCTCGCCATCGAGCGGACCGAGTTGAAATTGTACGGCACATAGGCCTGCGACAGCGCATAGCCTTGCGGCATGACCAGCACCGGGATGCTGTCGGCATAAGCCTGCGCCACCCCGCCGAACGCGTTTTCCGCCCCCGGACCCTGCTGCATCACGAACACGCCCATCCGGCCGCCCTTGGTCATCCGGCTCATCGCGTCGGCCATGTGCAGGCCGGTGCGTTCCTGGCGCACGATCACGGTGCGGATGTCGATCCGCGCGGCGGCTTCGAGCACCTGGTTGCGCGGATATCCGAACACCACGTCCACGCCTTCGCGCTTGAGCACCGCGGCGATCGCATCGGCCACCGTGCCGCCCGCTGGCACCTGTTGATCAGCAAGTCCGTTGCCCTGTCTCATAGTATCTCCCAAAAGGCTGCAGGACGGCTAGAACACGCCGCGGGAGAGAGCAATGAAGCCGATCGAGCGCCCCATCCAATTGGGCCGGATGCGCGTCCACAAGGTGCACGAGATGGATAGCCCGGTTCCGCTGCTGGGCCAGCTGCCCGGTACCACCGCCGAGGACATGAAACGGCTGCTCACCTGGTACGACCAGCCCGACGAAGTCACCGCCGATCCCGAAACCAGCTTCATGACTTTCTCGATCCATTCGTGGATGATCGAGATCGACGGCAAGCGCATCCTGATCGATTCGTGCTGCGGCAACGACAAGCAACGCGCGCTGCCCGAGGTCAACCAGCTGGATACCGACTTCCTCGGCAACTTGCGCCGCGCAGGCTTTGCGCCGGGCGACATCGACATGGTGATGTGCACCCACCTGCATTTTGACCACGTCGGCTGGAACACCCGGCTCGATAACGGCAAGTGGGTGCCGACATTTCCCAACGCGCGCTACGTCTTCGGCAAGCGCGATTTCGAGTATTTCCGCGACAATCCGGCTGGCGAGGAACTGCACAACGCGGCGTTCATCGATTCGATCGTGCCGGTGATGGAAGCCGGCCAGGGCGACATCGTGGACGAGCACGCGATTGCCCACCGCGAAATCGGCAACGGGGTGTGGCTGGAACCCGCGTTCGGCCATTCGCCCGGCTGCTGCACGGTCAACGCGCAGGCTGACGGCCCGCCGGGGATCTTCTGGGGCGATGTGATCCACCACCCGGTCCAGCTGATCCGGCCCGACCTGCCGTTCGCCTTCGACACCGACGGGGCCACGGCCTGCAAGGTGCGCAAGGATACGATGGAACGGCTCGCCGATACCGACACGCTGTGCTTCCCGGCGCACTTCCGCCGCAGCTCTGCGGGCTACGTCAAACGCGATGCCGATGCGTTCCGCTACGAATGGATCGACCGCTGAGATGTTGGATTCGGGTGACACTGTGTCACCCAACGCGTGCTCGAACTAACCTTTGCTATCAACAATTTAAGCCCTTTGACCAGGGTGACACTTTCACCGATGCGCGAACGTACGCCGTCATGGCGAGGACCGACGATTTCAAACAGCCGCGGGGACTATTTCAGGCGCGGCGCGTGTAGGAAAATGGTTTCTGGACCGCCGACTTGATTACCCCTGAAACCGGGTGCAGGGGCCGGGCATGATCGACCGCACCGCCCTGCGCCAAACCTACCGCCTCGACGAAGCCCAGTGCCTTGCCGAGCGGATGCGGCAGGCCGCGCCCGCCACCGCCGTCCATGCGCAGGCTGCCCAGCTCGCCGCCCGCCTGATCGAGGGTGCACGCGGCCGCAAGGCGAGCGGGCTCGACGCGTTCCTGCAAAGCCACGGCCTGGGAACCGAGGAAGGCATTGCGCTGATGTGCCTTGCCGAAGCGCTGTTGCGCGTGCCCGACGCCGAGACCGCCGATGCGCTGATCCATGACAAGCTGGCGGGGATCGACTGGGGTGACAGCCTCGGCGATTCGAGCTCGACCTTCGTCAACGCCGCGACCTTCTCGCTGATGCTGACCGGGCAAGTGCTGCGCGGCGGATCGCGCGAGGACGCCGGGTTTGCCAGTGCGCTGCGGCGCGCGGTCGGGCGGCTGGGCGAGCCGGTCATCCGCCAGGCCACGCTGCAGGCGATGCGCATCCTGGGCGGGCAATTCGTGTTCGGGCGCACGATCGACGAAGCGCTCAAGCGGGCCGAGCCGGAGCAGAAGCGGGGCCTGTCGCACAGCTTCGACATGCTTGGCGAAGCGGCGATGACCTTCGCCGATGCCGAGCGCTATCGCCAATCCTACGCCGCCGCGATTGCGCGGCTGGCCAAAGAAGCCAAGGGCGGCGTGAAAGCCAGCCCGGGCATTTCGGTCAAGCTGTCGGCGCTCTACCCGCGCTACGATTTCCTCCATGCCGGGGCAGCGAAAGCAGCGTTGGTGCCAATCGTGCGCGAACTGGCGCTGGCGGCGAGCGCGGCCGACATCCACTTCACCGTCGATGCCGAAGAGGCCGAGCGGCTCGAATTGTCG
>JBDSDZ010000138.1:0-4921 GCA_039920345.1 Croceibacterium sp. | reverse complement strand
GTGCGCCGCGCGCCGAGTTGGCGTGAATGGTGGAGAAGCTGCCCGGGTGGCCGGTGTTGATCGCGCGCAGGAAGCTGACGCTTTCCGCGCCGCGCAATTCGCCCAGCACGATCCGGTCGGGCCGCAGCCGCAGGGCCGATTGGAGCAATTCGTTGGCGGTCACCTTGGCTTCGCCCAGCTCGCCCTTGACCGCGATCAGGCCGACGCCATTGGCGCCCGGCAGCTTGAGTTCAGGCGTGTCTTCCACCAGCACCACCCGCTCGCCGTCGGGAATCTCACCGAGCATGGCGTTGAGGAAGGTGGTCTTGCCGGTCGAGGTGCCGCCAGAAATGAGGATCGTCTTGCGCGCCGCAATGGCCGCGCGAAGGAAGGCGACGGGTTCAGCGGCCGGATCGGGCATCTCGGGTTCTACCGGGGGGACGAGCGGGCCGGAATCGTAGGCATCCAGCGGCAGGTCGAGCCGACGGTGGCGGCGAATCGCCATGGCCCAGTGCTTGCGCGTGGCGGGCGGGCCGCAGAACTGGATACGGGCGGCGCCAAGCCCGCCTTCGTCGGGGAGCGTGGCGCCGAGCAGCGGATGCTCGCGGTTGATGCCCTGGTGGCTGACGCGGGCGACTTGCTCGGCCAGCCGCTGGACCAGCTTGCCGTCGATATGCGGGGCTTCGATGCGCTGCATCCCACGCTGTTCGGCGTCTTCGATCCAGACCTCGCCGGGCCGGTTGACGAGAATTTCGGTGACCGTGTCGCGCTCGAGCCATTCGCGGAACGGCGCGAGGTAGGCGTCGAGATAGACGCTGCCGCTGACTGCCAGCGGCAGGTCGTCGGCATCGTCCGTGGCGGCGCTTTCGGCCGACAACTGATGAATCTCGGCGCTCACCTTAGAGCTGCGGGGCCTGGCTGAAATCGAGGTCGCGGGCGGTGAAGATACGGATCGGTTCGCCCATGCGCACGCGAATGGTCGGAGCGATCTGGCCGTTCTGCTGCAGCGCGGTCGAGGCCGCGCTCTGGCCGCCGCCGGTGATAATCGAGGCACCGCCGCTGGCGATAGTCGAGAGGCCGCCGATGACGGAGAGCAACATGGCCGATCCAAAGCGCTGGAAGAAGTGGCTGTCCACGCGGCCGGGCAAGCCGCCACTGCCGTCAAATGCTGTGCCGGGCGAAGCGAGCGAGACCGAGACACCATCGGGGCGGATCAGCCGGGTCCAGATGACATAGGCGCGCTTCTGGCCGGCCTGCAGGCCGCTCTGGTACTGGCCGATCAGGCGCGAACTGCGCGGCACCAGGATGCGGCTGCCATCGAAGCTGCGCACGTCCTGGCTCACCACCGCGCGCACGAAGCCGGGCACGTCGGTATTGATCGCGGTTTCGAGTACTGCGGGAATCATCGTCCCCTGCGTGATCGTGGTCTTGGGGTCGAAGTTGGTTGCCGCGGTCGCCGCGCCGCCGCCGATGCCGCCGATCCGGCTGGCAAAGTCACCCGCGGAGCCGCCGCCGGTCGCTGCCGCTGCGGCATTGTCTGCCGCTGCCGCGACCGCCGCTGCGGGGGCGGGAAGAGCATAAGCATCGTGCACCAGCGTGGGCGAAGCGTAACGGTTGACCTGCGGCATCGCCACGCCGGGCGCGTTGGCATAAATCGGCATCGGAGCCGGGGCCGGCACAAATGCGGCAGGTGCCGCGACCGGGGTCGGGACCACGGCTGCCATCACCGGCGCTGCAACGGGCTGGGCCACGGGGGCGGGGACGGGCGCCGCTTCAGGCTCTCCCGTGCGCGTGGAATTGAGGCCCCACAATGTGGCCGCGCCGAGCAGCGCGACGAAGCCAACACCCGCCGCAAGCGCGAGCCCGTCGGACTTGCCCTTGCGCTGGCCAACCACCGGATAGGAGGTGCGGCTGGCGAGGTCGATGACCTCCGAGGTCGCTTCCTCGCGCGGATCGGCATCATTGAGGGCCCGCTGGTTCTTCTCGGGCAGGCGCATGGCGAGCTTCATCACTTCACCTCCGTGGTGGCCGGGGCTGGGCCAGTGCTGGCCTGGGCCAGCGATTGCGGCGGCCGCGCGGCGCGCACGGGGCCGTTGTTGGTCAGGGTCGCACTGTCTTCACCGGAGCGCAGGACGAGTTCGCCCGGCACGCCATCGATGACGATGACATCGCCGCGCACGGCGTAGTTGACCGGGCCTTCGCTACCCTTCTGGTCCTTGATCAGGATCGCCGGCAGCGGCGTTCCGGGGGCCCAGGCAAGGAAGATGGCATTGCCATCGTCATACACCGTGGCCGGCAGCAGGTTACCGTCACCGCGCCTGGTCCAGGCAAAATTCAGCGTTGCCGGATCGACCACCGCATAAGGATCGGTCGACGCCGCCAGTTCGACGTCCGATGGGCCCGCCGGGCTGCCCGCGCTAGCTAGCTGCACGTCCTCGGGCTCGGGCGGATAGGTGAATGACAGCACGTAAAGCGGGTTGCGGTTGGCGGGGCTGGCGACAAGATCGAACAGGTACGTCCGCTTGTCGGTCACCACGGTCATGTTGGTTGCCGCGCGCTCGGCCAGCGGCTTGACGAACAGCAGGTTGGCGCGCCGGTTGGGCGTGACCTGCCACGCCTGCGAATCGCCGATCGCCACGTTCTCGACATGCTCGGCATCGTCGAACTTGATCGTCGCCTGGACGTTGGTGTGGCCTTCGATCTTCACCACCTGGTTCGGGTCGTACAACCGTTCGACCAGCCGCTGGTCACCGGCCATGACTGGCGCGGACCACAGGACGGGAGCGGCGGCGGTGACGAGCGCTGCGGCAAGCAGGGCGCGGTTCATGACAATTTCTCCGTTGAACGTATGGGCGCGGCGCGAAAGCGGCTGCCAATGCCGCGCGACCGCGAAGGGGGAAGGCCGCCCGAGGCCGCTGCGCCCGCTACCACGGCTACGCCGCTGACGATGCGGGTCTCGCGGCCCGCAGAAGCGTTGGCGGCAGCCGTATCGTTGGCCGCGACGGGCGCGGCACGGGCGAGGCGGATATGACGCGTGGGGGCGGGCGAACTTGCCATTGCGGCGCCCGTAGCCGCCGCCGCGGCCGCAACCGGCACCGTGCGCACGGCGGAACCGGCAGCCGATTCGCGGTCGCTATCGCGCGCGTCACGGCGCGACAGACCAAATACGTCCCACCCGGCCACCATCGTCCCGGCTACTTTGAGCACCATGAACATCAGCGCCACGTGGACTGCGCCGACCATGAAGAAGGCCATCGCCGCGGTGGTGTCGATCGTACCGGGCGTTTCGCCCAGCTTGCGCAGCACCGGGACCGACAGTTCGAGCATCATCGAGCCGCCGAGCACCGCGAACAGCGGCGCCAGCGCGAGTAGCACCACGCCCTTGAGCCAGCCGACGAACAATCCGCGGGTCGAGCGGAACAGCCCCATCACCACGAACACCGGGCCAAGGCCGAGCAGGATCGCCAGCGCGATCTTGCTGGTCGCAAGCACGCCGACGGTGCCGAGCAGCAGCAGCGTGCCCCCGAACCACAGCAGGCCGGGCGGAGAGAAGGTGGAGGCGCTGTCGGCCGACTGGCCCGCCGTGGCATTGACCAGCGCCGCAAACACGACGTCGATCTTGTCGGCGAAGACTTGCGTTGCCGAACCATCGACCCCCATCAGGATCGAAGCCAGCTGGTCGGGCGCACCGACCGCGAGGTTCCACACCACGCTCTGGTAGGCAATCCAGCTGGTGGCAAACGTCAGCACCAGGCCAAGTGTCACCATGCGCGGGGTCAAGGCCGACATGCCGAGGCTGCTGCGCCCAGTGATCAGTGCGAACGCAAAGAACGCGACATACATCGTCAGCAAGATGGTGAGCGCCGGCAGCAGGACACCGTGCGCGCCGAACAGGCGGCCAAACACCGCCTCGGCATTGGCTCCAGCCGCACAATCGACCGCGCGTAGCGAGGCGGCAACGCTGCCGCCGACGCTGTCCATCGCTTGCTGGCAGGTGGCCGCTGCGGTCATTCCGCCGCCTCCCACGTGCCGAAGCCGTCTTCGTTGTCGCTTGGCGCCTTGGAGCCCGGCCAGGCGCGCCCGGTCAGCGGCGGGTACCAGTCGGCCGGGGCATCGCCCACGGCTTCGCGCAGCAAGTCGAGCCGGCGCACGGCGCTTTCGCGGCCCGACAGCATGGTCAGCACTTCGGGCGCGCCCGACAGGTCGAGCCGCACCACAACGCTGGCATCGGGCTGACGCACCAAGAAGCAGCGGCTGTGCGCGGGCAGCCCGCGGATCAGTGCCAGTTCGTGCTCGGTCAGGCCGAAGCCGTCGCAGTAATCTTCTGCGCGGGCGCGGGCGTTGGGCATGAACAGCATGGTCGCAGTCTGCTCGACCAATGCGGTGGAAATGCGGCTGTCGAGCGCATCGCGGGCGGACTGAGTGGCAAAGCCGACCAAGGCGTTGCGCTTGCGCATGGTTTTCAGCCAGTCGCGGATGCGCGCGGCGAAGACCTCGTCATCAAGCGCCTTCCAGCCCTCGTCGATCAGCACCATCGTCGGGCTGCCGTCGAGCCGTTCGTCGATGCGGTGGAACAGGTACATCATCACCGGCGTGCGCAGCCGCGGATTTTCCAGCAGCGCGGTCATGTCGAAGCCCATCACGCGGGTCGACAGGTCGAGCTTGTCGGCGGCGTTATCGAACAACCAGCCATTTTCGCCGTCGTCGATCCACGGCGAGAGGCGATCGGCCAGGTCACCCGGCTTGGGCCGGCGCGAGCCTGACAGCAGTTCACGGAAGAAACGCAAGCGGCGCAAGTTCGAATCGTTGGCATAGGCCGCGTCGACCGCGCCCGCGATGGTCGCCAGTTCTTCCGGCCCCTCGGCCTTGAGCAATACCGCCAGCCAGTCGCGCAGGAAGGCGCGGTTGACCGGGCTGTCGGGCATCGCGAGCGGGTTGAATC
>JBDSDZ010000137.1:0-4098 GCA_039920345.1 Croceibacterium sp. | reverse complement strand
GGACCGGGATGCGGATCGTCCGCGCCTGGTCGGCAATGCTGCGGGTGATCGCCTGACGGATCCACCACGTCGCGTACGTGCTGAACTTGTAGCCGCGGCGATACTCGAACTTATCGACCGCTTTCATCAGGCCGATGTTTCCCTCTTGGATCAGATCCAGAAATTGCAGCCCGCGATTGGTGTATTTCTTGGCGATCGAGATGACGAGACGCAGGTTCGCCTCGACCATTTCCTTCTTGGCGATACGCGCCTCGCGCTCACCCTTCTGGACCATGTTCACGATCCGGCGGAATTCATCCAGGCTCATGCCGGTGGCAGCGGCGATGTCGGCGATTTCGGCGCGGATGCGCTCGACAGCTTCGCCTTCAAGCTGGGCAAAAGCGGCCCATTTCTTGTCCCGCTTCGCCATTGTGGTGAGCCAGGCTTCATCGAGCTCGTGCCCGACGTATTCGGTCAGGAAGTCGACCCGCTTGACCTTGTGCCGCTCTGCCAGGCGCAGCATCTGCCCGCCCAACGTGGTCAGCCGGCGGTTGAAGGCATAGAGATTGTCGACCAGGAATTCGATCTTGGTCGCATGGAACTGCACGCTCTCCACTTCGGCGGTGAGCTGCTCGCGCAAGTCCTCGTACTTCTTTTCCTTGGCCTTGGGGAATTCGTCACCGCGGCCGAGCACGTCAACGCGCTCCGCCTGCAGCTTCTCGAACTTCTTGAACAAGTCGGTGATGCGGGCAAACCGCTCGAGCGCGTCGGGCTTGAGGGCCGCCTCCATCTGCGCGAGGCTGAGGGTGTTGTCTTCCTCTTCCTCTTCTTCGCGGCGGCGGGTGCGGGGCTCGCCGTCCTCGTCCTCGTCGGACTCGGCTTCTTCTTCCTCTTCCTCGGCCTCTTCCTCGTCTTCCTTGTAGGTCGGGCCGGCGGTCGCTTCGCTGATTTCGCCGCTGTCGTTGTCTTCGCCGTCGCCTTCCATCTTCTCGGCCGGCGGCTCTTTCGAGAGCATCGCGTCAAGGTCGAGGATTTCGCGCAACTGCATTTCGCCGGCGTTGAGCGCTTCGGACCACTGGATGATGGCGTGGAAGGTGATCGGGCTTTCGCACAGGCCCATGATCATCGTGTCGCGGCCAGCTTCGATCCGCTTGGCGATGGCGATTTCGCCTTCGCGGCTGAGCAATTCGACCGCGCCCATTTCGCGCAAGTACATCCGCACCGGATCATCGGTGCGCTCGGTCGTGGCGACCTTCTTCTTTTCCGGAACGTTGCGCGACGCTTCATCGTCGCCATCGTCTTCATCAACGGCGGCGTTGATCTCTTCGGCTTCGCCGTCGCCGTCTTCCTCGGCCGCATCCTCATCGCTTTCGACGATGTTGACGCCCATTTCGGAGATCGCGGACATCACGTCCTCGATCTGGTCGGTCGACATCTGGTCCTGCGGCAGGGCCTCGTTGAGCTCGTCCACCGTGAGGTAGCCACGGCGTTTCGCCTTAGCGAGCAGCTTCTTCACCGAAGCCTCGTTGAGGTCGATCAGCGGAGCGTCGTCAGTGCCGTTGGTGTCGTCCGATGCCATAATAGTTTGCGTCAACCTGTTTCCTGCTGGTTGACCCGGGATTTGCCCGCGTCGGCCAGATTATCACTTTGCGCCGGCTCGCCGATTTCCGGCTGAGCGGCACGTTTGCGGGCCATGTGCCCGAGTCGCGACTCGATTTCCAGCTTTCGTTGGCGCAGCCGCTGCTGCTCCATGAAAGCGCCTTCCGGATCGGTCTCGAAACGGGCCGTGGCCGCTGCGATAGCGGCTTCGAGCGCCGGCCGTTCAACCAGCAATGCCACCGCTTCGGCCAGTTCCTCGCGCGCGACCTGCGGATCGGTCCCTTCGACCAGGAATGAGAAGAAGGCGTTGTCCGGGTTCGGCGTCTGGCGACCGTCGGCAGATATGGGGTCGCGGCGGCCGCCTTCAAGTGCTTCCGATTGTTCCAGAAGCGTGTCGATCTGGCCTGTCAGCGCGGGTTCGGCCGGGGCCAGGCTGAGCAAGGCTTCGGCATGGCGCGCAATCTGGTCGGGATGGCGGGCAAGACCGGCCAGCACGGCCTGCGCCAGAGTCTCGCGCGCCGTGGCGGCCGATGACCTGCGCAAGCGGTCCGAAGCGCCCGCGCGCACCGGAATTGCCGGGTTGCCGCGGCGCGAATACCTGCCCGCGGCCTGCCGGGGTGTGAATTCGCGCTTGGGGAAGGCGAAAGCGGAGAACCGGTCCATCAGTTCCCGGCGGTAGAGCGGGCCGATATCCGGATGGCGGATTGCTTCGACGTGCTCCATCAGGCGCGCCTTGAGCCCGGCTTTGTCCTCGGGCGATGACAGCGGCAGCGCGTCGCGTTCGTGCTGCCACAGCATGTCGAGCAGGCTGAAGGGCGCGGCCAGCATGGCGTCCAGCGCGGCGCGCCCCTTGCTCTTGATCACATCGTCCGGGTCCATGCCAGTTGGCAGGGTGACGAATTGCAGCGAATGGCCCGGCTTCAGCATCGGCAGCGCCCGGGTGGCGGCGCGCATCGCGGCGCGGCGGCCAGCGGCATCGCCATCGAAACACAGCACCGGCTTGTCGACCAGGCGCCACAGCAGCTCGATCTGGGTCTCAGTCAGCGCGGTGCCCATGGGTGCCACAGCTTCCTCGATTCCCGCGGCCGCCAGCGCCACCACGTCCATCTGTCCTTCGACCACGACGATCCGCCCCGAACGGCGCGAGGCGGGCCCGGCGCGGTGCAGGTTGAACAGGGTGCGACCCTTGTCGAACAGCGGGGTATCCGGCGAATTCAGATATTTGGGCGCGTCTTTTTTATCCGCGTCGAGGATACGCGCGGCAAACGCGATTACCCGCCCGCGCGCATCGTGGATCGGCATGGTCAGCCGATCGCGGAAACGGTCGTAGGGATCGCGTTCGTCCACCTTGATCAGCAGGCCCGCTTCGGTCAGCATTGCCGCGTCGAACTGGCCGAGCGCCTTTTTGGCGGCATTGCGGCTGTTGGGGGCATAGCCGAACCCGAACCGCTCCATCGTGTGCGCATCGAACCCGCGCGAGGCGAGGTAGCCGCGCGCCTTGCTGCCCTCCGGCGTATCGAGCGCGGCGCGGTACCAGTCTTGCGCGGCCGCCATCACTTCGTGCAGCCCGGCGCGTTCTTCAGCCGCCTGCGCCGCTCGCGGATCGGGGGCGGGAACTTCCATCCCGGCTTCGGCCGCCAGTTCCTTGATCGCGTCCATGAACGAGAGGCCGCGCTGGTCGGTCATCCAGCGGATCACATCGCCATGCGCCCCGCAGCCAAAGCAGTGGTAAAACCCCTTCTCGTCATTGACGGTGAAGCTGGGCGTCTTCTCGTTGTGGAACGGGCAGCACGCCTTCCATTCACGCCCGGCGCGCAGCAACTTGGTCGTGCGCATGACCACGCCCGAAAGCGTGACGCGCGACCTCAGTTCGTCGAGCCATTGGGGTGACAGTGCCATGGACCGGCCAGCGTATCGTGCGTGACTGATTCTCGCCAGCATCGGCGCGGCGGAGTGGGGGATTAGGAGAGGCTTTCCTTCACCCATCCGCTCGCGCGGCCCATGTCGAGCACGGTCGAGTGGCGGGCTTTGAGTTCAGCCATCACGCGGCCCATGTCCTTCATGCCGCCGGCGCCGAGCTCGCCCTTGAGCGATTCGATGACCGCTTTGGTCTCGGCCTCGTCCATCTGGCGGGGGAGGAATTCCTCGATCACCGCCAGTTCGCCGCGTTCGGCGGCGGCCAGTTCCTCGCGCCCGCCCTTGTCAAACATCTCGATCGATTCGCGGCGCTGCTTGGCCATTTTCTGCAGCGTATCAATAACCATCGCATCGTCATCGATCGGCTTGGAAGCAGTGCGCTGCTCGATATCGCGGTCTTTCACTTTGGCGAGGATCAGGCGGACCGCGCCGAGGCGTGCTTTCTCGCCGGCTTTCATGGCCGTTATCTGGGCTTGTTTGAGATCGTCGCGGAGCATGGGGCGGTCTTTCCGGTGAGTAAGGTGTCGCCTGGCCGATTAGCGACATATTTCGCCGCTGCACAGGTTGACGCGGGCATGGGGGGCCTATAGCGGCCACGACTTA
>JBDSDZ010000136.1:0-11318 GCA_039920345.1 Croceibacterium sp. | reverse complement strand
GCGGTGCAATCGCTTAACCTGATGGCCGGGCTCGACGAAACGGCGGGCCTCAGGCTCTAACTTGCGCGCATTGCCCGATAATCGGGCAGCGGTGCCGGATATTTAGCCATCGGCGCACCCCCGTTTTGGGCAACATCCTGTCGTAGCGCCACCGGTTTACGGCACGCGGCAAGCATTTACGCCCTTTCGCAGCGCAGCACGATTGTCTAATCCCTTGCCCAGCGCCTTGGCACGATTCTTGAAAAGACTGCGCCAAGGGATGACAGGTTCGTCCGGCGCGCGCGCGCCCGGACCAGACATCAGGGGTCACGTGAAAAAGATCGAAGCCATCATCAAGCCGTTCAAGCTCGACGAAGTGAAGGAAGCGCTACACGAAGTGGGCGTATCGGGCATCACCGTTACCGAAGCCAAGGGCTTCGGGCGCCAGAAGGGCCACACCGAGCTTTATCGCGGGGCCGAATACGTGGTCGACTTCCTGCCCAAGGTGAAGCTCGAGGTCGTCGTGGCCGATGCCCAAGCCGAACAGGTGGTCGAAGCGATCGCCGCTGCGGCGCAGACCGGCCGCATCGGCGATGGCAAGATCTTCGTTTCCCCGATCGAATCGGCGCTGCGCATCCGGACCGGCGAACGCGACGAAGCCGCGATCTAATCATATTCCCCCTCCCCTTCATCGGAGGGTTTCAGTCAGGAAGGACGACAATGGCCAGTGCATCGGAAATCTTGAAGCGGATCAAGGAAGAGGAGATCGAATGGATCGACCTTCGCTTCACCGACCCCAAGGGCAAGTGGCAGCACCTGACCATGGTCTCGAGCGTGATCGGCGAAGACGAGCTGGAAGAAGGCCTGATGTTCGACGGCTCGTCGATCGAGGGCTGGAAGACGATCAACGAATCCGACATGATCCTGAAGCCGGACTTGTCCGAAGTGTGGATTGATCCGTTCTCGGCCACGCCGATGATGATCGTGGTGTGCGACATTGTCGAACCTTCGACCGGCGAACTTTACGCCCGCGATCCGCGCTCGACCGCCAAGCGTGCCGAAGCCTTCCTCAAGACCACCGGCCTTGGCGACACCGTTTACGTTGGCCCGGAAGCTGAATTCTTCATGTTCGACGATGTGCGCTGGGAAGACGGTTATGCCGGCTCCGGCTACCAGATCGACGACATCGAGCTGCCGACCAATACCGGCACCGAGATGGAAGGCGGCAACCTGGCCCACCGGCCCCGCGCCAAGGGCGGATACTTCCCCGTCGCGCCGGTCGACAGCGCGGTTGATATCCGCGGCGAGATGGTCTCCACCATGCTCGAAATGGGCCTGCCGTGCGACAAGCATCACCACGAAGTGGCGGCCGCGCAGCACGAACTCGGCCTGACCTTCGGCACCCTGGTGCAGACCGCCGACCGGATGCAGATCTACAAGTACGTCGTGCACATGGTTGCGCAGGCTTACGGCAAGACCGCCACGTTCATGCCCAAGCCGATCGCCAAGGATAACGGCTCGGGCATGCACACCCACATCTCGCTATGGACCAAGGGCAAGCCGACGTTTGCCGGCAACGGCTATGCCGGGCTGTCGGAAAACTGCCTGTTCTTCATCGGCGGGGTGATCAAGCACGCCAAGTCGCTCAACGCGTTCACCAACCCGACCACCAACAGCTACAAGCGGCTGGTGCCGGGCTACGAGGCGCCGGTGCTGCTGGCGTATTCGGCGCGCAACCGTTCGGCCTCGTGCCGCATCCCTTACGGTTCGGGCGAGAAGTCCAAGCGCGTGGAATTCCGTTTCCCCGACGCGATGGCCAATCCCTACTTGTGCTATTCGGCGCTGCTGATGGCCGGGCTCGACGGGATTCTCAACAAGATCCACCCCGGCGATCCGATGGACAAGAACTTGTACGACCTGCCGCCGGCCGAACTGGCCGAAGTGCCGACCGTGTGCGGTTCGTTGCGCGAAGCGCTCGAAGCGGTCCAGGCCGATTACGACTACCTGCTCAAGGGCGATGTGTTCACCAAGGAACAGATCGATTCGTACTGCGAGCTCAAGTGGGCCGACGTGATGCGCTGGGAAACCGCGCCGAGCCCGGTCGAATTCGACATGTACTACAGCTACTGATCCACCCGATCACCGCACACGAAAGGGGCGTCCGGAGCGATCCGGGCGCCTTTTTTAATCCGGGTCGTGGAGCTTGTCCCATAACGCTTTGGTGCCCGCTTCCTGCGACTTGTTGACCCACTGCGAGGCGACCAGCCAGCCCTTGAGCGGGCGCAGCGACAGCACGCAGCCGATCACCACCAGCGGGAACGAGGTCACCAGGTGGACCCAGAACGGCGGCTCGAACACCACCTGCAGCCAGACCACGAAGAACATCAGCGGAAAGGCGAAGATGCACAGCGCGAAGAACGCCGGGCCGTCGTCGGGCGCGGCGAAGCGATAGTCGAGCCCGCATACCTCGCAGCGTTCGGCCAGCTTGAGCCACGAGGCGAACATGTGCCCCTTGCCGCAGCGCGGACACAAGCCCTTCCACCCGCTGCGGATGATCCAGGCGAGTTTGCCGCCGCCATCGAGTTGCGGCTCTGGCGCGGGTAATTCGGGCTCCGGCATCGTGCAGCCATGGGCCAGCGGGACGCCGATTGCGAGCCTGTAACGTGGCAGTAACGCGCCAATAACGGTAATTTGCTTCCCCCTTCCGCGGCGAAGGTGCACATCGCCGCTTGGCTCGAAAATCGAGGGAGCGAGTGGCGATGAAATCGAAAATATCCTGGTTGGTGATCGCCTCGTCGCTGGCGGTTGTGGCCGCCTGCTCCTCGCAAAAGAAAGAACCGGCAGCACCCGCTGCGCTGACCTTCCACGAAGTGATGAAGGACAAGGTTGACGTCAATGCTGATGCCCTGTGGGACGTCAGCAATTCGGCCATCGGCGAAAATGCCGGGATCGACGCTTCCAAGATGACCGACGAATCCTGGGCGCAGATCCAGCAGCGCGCCACCGCCGTGCAGCAGGCTGCGCTGGAAATTGCCAAGATGGACCCGATTATCCTGGCCAAGCCGGGTGTGAAGATTGCCGACGAAGGCGTGCCCGGCGGCGATACCGCAGCGGGCGTACAGCAGAATATCGACAAGGACCCGCAAAAGCTGCGCGATTTCGCCAATACGCTGGCGTCGCATATGGGCGACCTGGCCGCGGCGGCAATGGCGCATGATGCAGCCAAGGCCGGCCCGCTGGTCGACCAGTTGGACAGCGTGTGCGAGGATTGCCACCTCGAGTTCTGGTACCCTGGGCAGCGCGACTTGCTCGAGCAGTACGGCATCAAGCGTTAGAATCCATTTTCCTACAGGCCCGCTTCCTGCCTAATCACGTCGCCTCGATTCTGGAGGCGACAATGGACAGGAAGGCAATTTTCGACGTGATGCGGCGGCTGCTAGGGCGCGGTTTCCGCCCGGCCGAGGTTGCTGAGCTCGATGCAGCCCTTGATCGGGCAGAAGGCGCCACCGTGGCGCACTTGATCGGCGATGCGGGTATCAGCCTGATCAAACATTTCGAAGGCTGCGCCCGGCTTCGCGCTGATGGCGTTTTCGAAGCTTATCCCGATCCCGGCACCGGCGGCGCGCCGTGGACCGTCGGCTGGGGCGCGACCGGTCCCGACATTGGTCCCGGCACTTGCTGGAGCCAGGCCCAATGCGACGCGCGGCTGCTGTCGGATCTTGCCCGATACAGTGCCGAAGTCGCAGGCGTGCTCGGCAATGCGCCGACCAGCCAGTGGCAGTTCAATGCGCTGGTCTCGTTCCACTACAACACCGGCGCGATCGCGCGAGCTACGCTGACCAAGCGGCACCGGGCGGGTGATTTTGCCGGGGCCCAGCGCGAATTCGCCCGCTGGAACCGCGCTGGTGGGCGAGTGCTCGCCGGGCTGGTCCGCCGCCGGGCTGCGGAGGCCGCGCTTTATGGCGCGGTTTGATGCAAGAATGCCGCACTTGATCTGCGCGCAAGTTGGGAACTTGTCTGCCCGCCTCGCCGTTGAGCGGACCGAAGGAGTACCTCTCGTGCGACGGATAGCAACAGCGATAGTTGCGGTGGTCCTGGTGACCGGCGCGGCGCAAGTGCAGGCGCAGGGCCACGGCAACGGCGGCGGTAACGGCAAGAACGGCGGCGGTGGAATGCAGGCCGCGTCCCATGGCAATGGGAATGACAAGCACGGCAACGCTGGCGGCGCAATGCAGGCTGCTGCTCATGGCAACGGTAATGGCAACGCCATGCGCGCCAGCGCGCCAGCCAAGAAGGAAGCGCACGGAAATGGCAATGCCGTGACCGCGCGCAGTAACGGCAATGGCAACGGCAATTCCGATCACCGCACTGTCCAGCGTGTCAAAGACGACCGCGGTCACGGTAACGACAGCCACACTGTCGTGGTCGATCGCCGCGTGGCAGTTTCCAATCGCGATGCGCGCGACGGCGACTGGAACCACTTCCGGACCGCCGAACGCGGCCTGATCGACGGGTGTCCTCCGGGCCTCGCCAAGAAGCACAACGGCTGCCTGCCTCCGGGCCAGGTGCGCAACGATCGCCGCACGTTCTCGTCCAACCAAGCGAACTGGTGGGGCCTGCGCAATGTGAGTGACGGCCGCTACTTCTACAACGACGGCTACCTTTACCGGCTGGGCAGCGGTGGCGGCATCGCCAGCTATATCCCGCTGTTGGGCGGGGCGCTGTCCATCGGCAATGCCTGGCCGAGCTATTACCAGCCGGTCTCGCTGCCCAATTACTATCAGGATTACTACAATCTCGGCCCGCAGGATTCCTACCGCTACGCCAATAACGTGATCTACCGGGTCGATCCGCAGACCTCCGCGATTACCTCGATCGCCGCGCTGCTGACTGGTGATGATTTCTCAATCGGTCAGCGCATGCCTTCGGGGTACGATGTGTACAACGTGCCGTACAATTACCGCGACCAGTACGTCGATTCGCCGGCTTCCCAGTACCGCTACAGCGATGGGTATGTTTACCAGGTGGACCCGACCACGCGGCTGATCCAGGCGGCGATCCAGTTACTCACTTGAGGGAGAACCCGATGCGACAGCCGGTAGTTCGACGCGGCGGCGGCCTGGCCATCGCCGGAGCTGTGATCCTGGCGCTTGCCGGCTGTTCGGGGAACGATGCCAGCGACAGCCCGGCGGCCGCAGACGCCGTGAGCAAGGATACTCTGGGCAAGCTCGTTGCCGGTGATGACAACTTGTCGGTCGTCGCCAGCGCGATGAACGATGCGGGGCTGACCCAGGTATTCGACGGTGCGGCAGCCTATACCCTGTTCGCACCAACTAACGCTGCGTTCGACAAGCTCGGCGAAACTGGCACCCAGTTGCGCACACCCGAACAGCGCGCGGCGATGGTTGCCGTGCTGCGCGATCATATCGTGCCGGGCTACCTGACCACGGCCGACATCGAAAACGCGGTCAAGGAGTCAGACGGCGGAAAAGTCGAGATGAAGACCATGGGCGACCACACATTGACCTTCAGCGGCGAAGGCGACGCGCTGACGATCAAGTCCCAGGACGGCGCGACCGCGCATTTCGCAGGCGATTCCCTGCGCGGCAGCAATGGCGTGGCGGTACCGATAGACGGTGTCCTGAAGGCCGCGGCAACGCCTGCCGCCTGACCGTTCCATCACCAACAGGCGCCGCCGGCATTAGCTAGCGGCGCCTTTTTTGCGTCAGTAGTCCTTGCGATATTCCGCCGCGATGCTGTTGCGTCCCAGCGTATTGATGCTGCCCAGGATCGAAAGCCAGCTGGTCACCCGGAATTCCACTTCGGTGGCATTATAGCCGCGTCCGTCGGACACCACTTCGACATAGAAGCGGCGGCCGAAATTCTTGCCCAGGGCGATGGCCGTGCCGCGCTTCAGCGCCGCGTCGGCGGGCACGATGCGCAACCGGTCGAGCCCGATCGCGGTGCGCAGGCGGTTGATCGGATCGACCCCGCCGCCGCCGCGCAAGGAGGCGACCGCCGCCCCCAGTTGCAGCGCATCGGTGGCCGAAAGGCTTGAGATCGAATCGCCGAACAGCAGCCGGGCCAGCAGTTCTTCTTCGGGCAAGGCCGGGACCGAGCTGAACGCGATCAACGGTTTGCTCGAATTACCCGTCACCGTGACTACCACCGACAGATTCTGAACCGCGGTTTCGGCACGGATGTTGAGCCGCGGATCGGGCGGCGAGCTTTCGTCGAAATTGATCTCGCCGCGGGTTATTTCGAAGCGCGTACCGGCAAAGGAGTAGAACCCCTGGCGCGGGACCACCGTGGCGCGGCCGCCGATGCGCGGGGCGTCGGTCGTGCCGCGCAGCAGGATGTCGGCCCCCCATTCGCTGTCGAGGCCCATGCCCGCAACCTTGATCCGGCCGGGCGCGCTGGCGTTGATCAGGTAGCGCCACGGAGCCGCGAGCGCGACCGGCGGCGCGCGGTCGGGCGGGATGTTGACTTCGCGGGTGCGGATATTGGGCAGCGCCTGCGTGGCGGCCGCGGTGCCCAATTGCCAGCGCGCTTCATCCACCCGCAGGCGCCCGGCGATGGTCCCGCCGACGCCGCTCGAGACAATCCGCATCGGCCCGGTCACCGTCGCGCCCATGTTAACCAGGTCGAGAATCTCGGCATTGCTGGCCGCGAGCCGCAAGTCGATCTGCGGCCCGTGACCCGGCGAAAGGTCGGACAGGTCGACAAACCCGCTGCCGGTCACCCGCCCGCCGTTTGGTGCAACGCCGGCGAAGCTGATGATATTAAGCCGCGAGCCGGCGAAGGTGCCGCGCGCGCGGACATCGTGCAGATCGCTCCCGGTCACCGGGCTTTGCACCCGCAGCGCATCGCCGGCGACCGAGCCGCGAACTTGCGGCTGGCGCAGCGTGCCGCTGATGTCGGCCGCCACCCTGAGCGTGCCGGTCACGTCGAACAGCTCGACGGTCGAGAGCCGCCAGAGCGAATCCGCCGGGCCCTGATAGCGTAGCTGCGCCTGCAAGCTGCCTGCCGAGAGCCGGTCGAACAGCGCCCCGCTGGCGGGCAGGTTGGTGATGTGGGCCTGCAGCCGGCCCTTGGTTTCGCCCGCGTCACGCAGCACCGCGCGCGCTTCGAGCTGGCTCGGTGTCAGCCGCGCGACCAGCGCCAGGTCAAGCGGGCGCGAGGACAGCACCAGCCCCGAGCGCGTCAGCCCGTCGATCATCACGCGCGCTTCGCCGGTGGGCACGCCGCCCGGGCCGGCATTGACGTCGATGATCCCCGAGATCGTCCCGCCGAGGCCGACATCGCCGGCAAACACGTCGAGCAGCGAGAGCGGCAGCTTGGCCAGGCTGAGCCGACCCTGCATCGGCTGGGTCCCGCCGAAGCGCCCTTCGGCAATCGCGTACCCATTGTCGAACGAGAGCTGGGTGGGTTGCAGTTGCCAGCCGCCATCGGGGGTCTTCAGCAGCACCGCGCGGCGCGGCATGACGATAGCGCGTCCGGCATAATCCCCGCGTGCGGCCACTGCGATCCGGTCGGGCGCGACATCGCCGGAAACCTGCAGGTTGAAGCGTGCGCTACGGCGGCCGCTGAGCGAGGCCTGGAAAGTGCCGCGCCCGTTGTTGACTTGCGCGGTGCCCGCCAGCCGGCCGATGAACAGCGTGCCGTAGTTGATCCCGGCCGCGCTCACGGTGCCGTTGATCGTCGAATTGCCCTGGCCGAAATAGCCGCTGGCATTGACCGTCGACTGCGCGATCGACAACGGCGTGGGGCCGGCGAAACTGGCGTGATCGGCGGTGAGCGCAACATCGAACGCCTGCCCGCCGGTGCGCGGGGTCAGCGCGACGGTGCCATTGAGGCCCCCGCCCGCCAGCGCCAGGTTGCCCGCGGCCGCGCCGTTCACCAGCGTCAGTGTGCCGGTGACCGCGGTGCGCCCGATCGCGAGCCTCTGGATCGCGATCCGCGTCGGCCCGCCTGCCGGCATGGTCAGGTCGATGACTCCGTCGAACGGGCCGAGCAGCGATTGCCCGCCGGTGTCGATGCGGAAGCCATCGGGCGTCGGCGCGAGCGCGACGCGCACGTCCTTGAGCCCCGCCGCCGGGTAGGGGTTGGCGAACACCAGCGTTGCCTTGGGCCCATCTTCGGCCAGCGCGGCTTCGACCGTGAACGGCCCGTAATTGACGTGCCGGCCGCTGCCGGTGAGCGTGGTGCGCCCGTTCTCGACCCGTCCATCCAGCAGCACGCTGAGCTTGCTGGCGGTCACGCGTGTCTGGTTGAACACGATTGGCCGCCCCGCTCCCAGTGTCGCGGCGCCGGTGAAGCGGATGTTGGACCCGGCAATGTTGGCCAGCGTGGCATTGGTCACGCGTGACATCCGCCCGGTGAAATTGGCCGCCAGCCGCCACGGCAAGCCGTTGCCGATCATGAAGCGGATCTTGGCCCCGCCATCGACCGTGCCGAGGTTTTGCAGCGCCAGCCCGCGCAGCTCCACAGGCCCGGCCAGCGCATAGCCGCCGCGCTTGGTGTCGCCGCGCAAGGTCAGGTTCGCCTGAAGACCGGGGAAGCGCAGGGCGAGGTTGTCCGAGCGCAGGTCATGATTGGCCAGGTAGATGGTGCCGGTCAGGCGCCCGTTAACGAGGCGCGGATCGACAGTCGCATTGCCGCTGGTGATTTTCTGGACGGCTGCGTTGACCGGGATGATCCAGCGCGTGCCGTCATACGCCAGCGTGCCGCGCTGGGCGATGCCGCTGAACACCGTGCCGCCGATATCGGCCTTGCCCACGCTCACTTCGAACGGCGCGTTGAGGCCCTGGAACGGGCCGTCGAGCGTGGTCCGCACGACTGCATCGTCAAACGTCAGCCCCGGCCCGAACAGATGCGAATCGACCAGGTCGAGATTGAGCGCCAGCTGGCTGAACGTGTTGGTACCAAGGTCGATGCCGCCTTCGCCGTGCGCCTTCACCCCGCGCCCGAGCACTGCCACCGCGCCGTTGAGCACGCTGTTCTTGAAAGTGCCGATCGCCGCCAGCGACACGACATCGCCCAGTGCTGCCTTGGGCAATCCGGTAACGTAGCCGCCGGGGTGCGCCTGACCGACCAGCTTGTAGCGCCCGCTCTGGTTATAGACCTTGAACGCGCCGATCGTCTCCGCGCCCTGCGTGACCACGAAGTTGCCGTCCCAGGTGCGCCAGGTGCCGTCGCCCACGATCCGCGCGCGGACATCGTCTTCGGCCCCCATCAGCGTCGCCAGCAAGCCGCCCTTGGGCGCGCGGTAATCGAGATCGAGGTCGAACTTGTTGCCGTCAGGCTCGGCATCGACGAGTATCTTGAACTTGTCGCCGCCGCCGAACTGGCCATTGGCGTCGAGCATCACCCGGCCCTGGCGGATATCGGCTTTGGCGAGGAAATCGATCGTCCGCTCCTCGCCCAGCAGGCCCTTGGCGACGTGCAGGCCATCGACTTCGAAGCGGTCCACCCGGATATCGAAATTGGGCAGGATCGGCGCATTGGGATCGCCCGGCACCAGCCGCGGCACGGCATAGAGCGTGCCGCCGTGAAGCACGAGGTGACGCACATCGAGGCCGCTGGTGGGAAACTTGTACGGCCGCCAGTTGAGGTCGACTTCGGGCACCGCCAGGAACAGCTTCCCATCGGCATCGCGCAGCTTCACGTCGAACAGCGTCGCGCTCCACAGCACCGAGCCTTCGATCCGTCCGACCTCGACCGTCAGGCCCGAAGCCGGGGCGACTTTCGAAATCTTGTCGACGATGAACTGGCGGCCCGAACCGGTGTGCAGCCAGCCAATGGCGATGACCACCAGCAGCACCAGCGCCAACAGCGCCGTGCCGAGCCAGCGAAGCGCCCGGCGGCTTCGCGAAACCTGCGCCACCGGAGGATCGGGCTCGGCAACCGGCTCGGTGACGTCGTCGTCTGCCATCAAAAGCTCTGCCCGAGCGCCACGTAAACCCCGACCGTGGGATCGCCCGGCCCGCCGTTCAGCGGCACAGCGATATCGAGCCTGAGCGGTCCGAAGCCGGTGTAATAGCGCACTCCGATACCGGCGCCGATCTTGATCTCGTCAAAACCGGGGGTCGATCCGTCACCCACCGTGCCCGCGTCAACGAACGGCACGATGCCGAGCGCGCCGCCGAACAGACCGGTGCGGATGCGCGCTTCGAAGCTCAGTTCGGTCAGCGAGCGGCCACCGGTCGGATCGCCTGCGCTGTCGTGCGGGCCAATCCCCTGGTACGCATACCCGCGCACCGAACCGCCGCCGCCCGCATAGAGCCGCCGCGACGGCGCGATCGCGCTAAGTGGCGCGCCCGCAATGCTGGCAAAACGCGCGCGGCCGGCGAGCACCACGTTCTCGCCCACCGAACGGTAATACGCCGCATCGACCTGTCCGCGCAGGTAGAAACTTTCGACCTTGTTGTTGCGCGAGACCTCGGGCGAGAGGTGCAGCCCGGCGCGGAAACCCCTGGTCGGGTCGAGCAGGTCATCCGAGGTATCGACTTGCGCGAACAGCGGCAGCGCGGCGACAAAGTACGTCTGGCGCGGACCAAGGTTGCCCGCGGCATCGCGCGCCCGTTCGCCGGTCGCGACCAGTTCGAGCCCGGCGGAATAGCTGAACGGCTTCTGGAACAGCACCGTGCTGAGCCGCTCGAACGTGCCCACCAGCGAGACCGTGCGGGCATCGTAAGCGTCGTAATCGATGGTGCTGGCAAACGCGTCGATGGTCAGGATCTTGTCGCGCCCGCCGAGGTTGTTCTTGCGGAAGGTGACGCCCGCCAACTGTTCGCGGGTGCCGGCCACGCCGCGCACGCGCAGCAGGCCTTCGGGCGGGAACAGGTTGCGATGTTCCCAGCTTCCTTCGACCTTGAAACCTTCGCCGGTGCCATAGCCGATGCGCCCGGCAATCGTGCGCAGCTTGGCCTGCGTCAGGTCAACCGCGAGGTCCACCGTGCCCGGTTCGCCATTGGCCGGCGGGGCAACTTCAACCGGCTTGACCGACACGCTGCCGACAAGACCGGTGGCGAGGATCGCGCGGCGCAAGTCGAGTTCGAGGCTGCGCTGGTAGAGATCGCCGGGTTCGAACCGGGCGATGTCAGCCAAGTGCTGGCCCGACAGGAAATTGGGCAGGTTGCTGGTGACGGCGCCGAAATTGTACTTGCCGCCTGGCGTCACCGGCAAGGTCAGGTCGCCTTCCTGGCGGGCGTGATCGACCAGCAGGTCCGGCTCCGAAATCGCCGCGAACGGATAGCCGCCCTCGCCCAGCGCCTCGTCGAGGTCGTAGCGCTCCTCGATCACCTTGTCCTGCATCAGCGGGTCACCCGGCTGAATCT
>JBDSDZ010000135.1:0-9455 GCA_039920345.1 Croceibacterium sp. | reverse complement strand
TTGATCCTGACGCTGATTTCCTGAACTATCTCCAAGGAGTTCCCGATGTCCGATCCGATTGCCTTCACCTCGGCCAGTCCCAGGCATGGCCTGCCCTTATTGTTCGCCGGCCAAGCCCAGAAGGAGTTCTTCGTCAACGAAGCCCATGCGCTGATCGACACGCTGCTGCACCCGGCCATCGAAGGCGAACTGGCCGCCCCGCCAACCTCGCCCGAGGCAGGACAGTGCTGGCTTGTCGCCCCAGCCGCAAGCGGCGACTGGACGGGCAAGGAGGACTGCCTGGCCTCGTTTCAAGCCGGGACGTGGGTGTTTGCTGCGCCGCGCGACGGGATGCGACTGTTCGACCGTGCTACCCGGCAGGACATGCGCTATCACGGCGGTTGGCAGCGCGCCATTGCTCCTGTCACACCGTCGGGCGGCACCACCACCGACGACGAAGCGCGGACCGCTATCGGGCAACTCATCGCCGCGCTCGTTGCAGGCGGACTATTGCCGGCGGCGTGATGCGGAACCAAGCGGACGGTGGTGCCTTGAGTCATTAACCGACCGGAGATTCCCATGCGTCATTTGCTCCTTCTCAGCCTGCCTTGTGCCCTCGCCCTTGTGGGCTGCACGACAATCGACGAGCTGCCGACCCAGCGACTTGGCCAGGCGACCCTGCGTCTGGCCAATGGTTTGCCCGGCGGCACCGCGCAACTTCTCGCCAGTGGGTCGCAGGTAAATATCTCGATTGCGGTCGTCGGCATGACGCCCGGCATTCACGGTGTACACTTGCACATGGTAGGATCGTGCGAGGCGCCCGATTTCACTTCGGCCGGAGGACATCTCAACCCCGGTATGATGCAGCACGGAATCGAAAACCCGTCTGGCTCACACCTGGGCGATTTGCCGAATCTCACGGTGGGAAGTTCCGGCGCCGGAACCGTGAGCGCAACCTTGCAAGGGACCAGCGCCGACGATCTCGCAAAGATCTTCGACAGCGATGGCACGGCGGTAGTGGTCCACGCCGGACCGGACGATTATCGCACCGATCCGTCGGGCAATTCCGGCGGACGGATCGCCTGCGGCGTGCTTACGCGGACGTGATTCTCTCGCCCGCAGCGCTTGACCGGTCAAATCGCGAAGAAAACGCGTCGGGATAGCGGCGGATGGCCACCAGCAGGGCAATCACGCCGAACGGCACCAGCGCGAGGTTAGTGATGACGCCCGTGCCGAGGCTGCCGGTCAGTTCCGAAACGAAACCCGCCGCATAAGGCCCGAAGGCGAGGCCGATCAGCGTAGCGCCGAGGAAGAAGATCGCCGTCGCGGTCCCGCGCATCCGGGGCAGGACGAGCGACTGGCTGGCGGCCGCCGCTGCGCCCAATGCCGATGAAGTCGCCATCTGCACAAGGAAGCTGCAGACCAGGAACAGCGTGGCAGACGTGGTCATGTAGCCGGTGAGCACGATCGGAACCGGCACAATCAGGCCGATCAGGACGACCAGCAAGCGACCGCTCGCATGGCGGCGTTGCAGCCGGTCCGCCAACCAGCCTCCGCCCAGCACGCCAAGAAAACCGCCGAGCGCGGCCGGTGCCCCTATCAGCAGGCCGAGCTGGACTTTGTCGAACCCAAAGGTCCGTTCGGCATAGGGGGAAGCCCAGTAGGATACCGTGTAGCCGACATAAGCGACGACCGCGTAGGCGAGTACGATGCACACGAACGCCGGCGTTCGCCACGTCATCGCGTATGTCGGCGCGTCGGCCGATTTCAGTCCCATCGACCAGCTCAACACGGCGTAAGCCCCGGTCGCGACGAACCAGAACTGCCCGGGGTTTGCGGTCATGGTGCCGAGAATCCAGGCCGCCGCCGCCAGAACCACCGCGGCCGCAAGGTTGAGCATCAGTGGCCGCGCGCCCCGCCTGGCGGCACTGATGAGCGTAAACGGCGGGACAATCTGCAGTACCTCGCGGGCAAAACTGCGCCACGGATGCGCCTGGCCCGGGCTCGGTGTGCCCTCCATCGCGCCCCGCACCGGCTCGCGCAGCGACAGCACCCATAGCGCCAGAATCAGCCCCGGCACCCCGACAGCGAGAAACGCCGCCTGCCAGCCGACCAGCCCCAGCGGCGCGCCGCCCGACGGCCACGCACGGCTCCAATTCTCGACCACAAGGCCGCCGATCAGGAGCGACAGGCCGCTGCCGACAAACAACCCCGCGGAATAGACCCCCAGCGCGGTCGCCCTGAGCCGTTGGGGAAACCAGTCAGAAATCAACGAGTATGCGCAAGGGCTGGCCGTCGCCTCGCCCACCCCGACTCCGATGCGGGCCGCTGCCAGGGTGGCACCGGTGCGGGCAAAACCCGACAGCGCGGTCATGCACGACCACAACGCCATCCCCACCGCCAGCAGGCGGGTCCGGCTCCAGCCATCAGCCAGGCGGCCAAGCGGAATGCCGAACAGCGCGTAGAAAATGGCAAACGCCGTACCGTAAAGAAAACCCAGGTCCGCGTCGCTTAGGCCGAGGTCGGCCTTGATGTCATTGGCCAGGATCGAGAGGATCTGTCGATCGACGAAGTTGAGTACGTAAATCAGGAACAGGATACAAAGGGCATACCAGCTGTAGGCGGGAACGCGCCCGCTTGCAGCCGTGTCCGGCGCAGTGGTGCCGGACGTTTCGCTCACCGCACAGCCGCATAGCGCGTGGAGTCGGCAATTCCGGCCTCCGCGAAGCCGGCTTTACGTAAACGGCAGCTGTCGCAAAGCCCGCAAGCCAGGCCATCGGGCGAGGGATCGTAACACGACCAGCTCATCGCCGGATCGAGCCCTAAGCGGGCCGCTTCCTGCGCAATGCGCGCCTTGCTCCAGTGCTGCAGCGGGGCGTGGATCGTGAACGGGTTACCCTCGACCCCATCCTTCGTGGCGAGCCGCGCGGTTTCAGCAAAGCTGGCGATGAATTCCGGCCGGCAATCGGGATAACCCGAATAGTCGAGCGCGTTGACCCCGATGAAGATGTCATGCGCGCCAACAGGCTCGGCCCAGGCGAGGGTCAGGGCAAGGAAAACAAGGTTGCGCGCCGGCACGTAAGTGACCGGGATCGTGTCGCCCACACCGTCCTTGGGCACGGCGATATCGTCGGTCAGGGCGGATCCGCCGAATTGCCTCAAGTCGAGCGGCAGGATGACGTGCCGGACAACGCCAAGTGTTCGGGCAATTTCGATTGCAGCCCCGATCTCTCGCCGATGCCGCTGGTTGTAGTCGATCGTCAGCGCATGCAAGGCAAAGCCCTGTTCGCGTGCGAGCCCGGCGGCGACCATCGAATCGAGGCCGCCCGAGAGCAAGACGACGGCGTTCTTCGAGGGTGCAGGCATCGCAACGGGCTAGGCAAGCGCGCGCCGGTGGGCAAGCCCCGGCAAGCGATTAACAGTCGCCGGCGTGCCGGGCCTCGCCGCTGATCGAAAAGGGCGCACCATCGACGATGCCCTGGCTCTGAATCTGGACCAGCCCATCGGCCTCGCGCCGGATGGTCGTGCGGCCGTAGCCATTGCCGCGGCAGGTGTACTGCACGGCTACCATGTCAGGCTGGTCCTGCGAGACGAAACGGCTGCAGCCGGGCTGCTTGTGGCGCAGCTGGATGAATTCCTGCCCGTCGCGCACGCAGATCCGCTGCTGCGATCCGTCATCACGGATGCGCAAGACCCACGCGCCCTTGGTCAGCGTGCCGAGCATGGCGAGCTCACCGCCTGTCGCCGCGAGCGCCGTGGCGGCACAGGCCAGCGCGACGCCAACCGCGCCTGCCTTGAACAACTTCGCCAACTTTTGACTTTTGTTCATGAGCGAAATCCGAACCACTTCTAGAAGTGTAGCACATCAGGCCTTAACGGCCAATTGACCCGTACGCACGATGAACCGATTAATCCTGAATCGCGAACTCGCGCGAACAAAACGCGCAATCAACGAGAATTACTCCGTTTTCATCCTGCATCTCGCGCCGATCTTCCTTGGGGAAGCGGGCCAACACTTCCTCGAAGTGAACCAGCGAGCAGCGGCAACCGCGCGTAATCACCGTCGAGGGCTGGACGCGGACCTCCGGTTCTTCATGGAACAGGCGCCAGACCAACGTGTCGAGCGGTAGGGCGGGATCGACCAGCTCACCGTCCTGTACCGATCGGGCGAGAATGGCGACGTGATCCCATTCGGGGTGTTCGGCCCGCGCGTGCAGCCGCTCTTGCCCCTCCTCACCCTCGGCCATGTGCTGGATCAGCAGGCCGCCCGCGCTGCAACTGTTCGCCCGAACCGTGACCGATGTCCGGATCAGGGTTGGCACTTGCTCGCTTTGCGCGAAATAAGCCTCGACTGCGGCGGACAAGGATGTGCCTGTCAGCTGAACGATGCCCTGATAGCGCTCGTCGGTCACTGGCAGGTCAAACGTGACCGCGAGGTAGCCGCTGCCGAACACTTCCGCCAGGGAGGCATCGCTGCCCAAGGTGCCATGGCGATCCTCGTCAAACTGGACATATCCGCGCAGCTCACCATCCCGGTAATCGCACACCAGCAGCCTGACGATTCCGTCGGGCGCTTGCGCCTGCAAGGTCAGCTGGCTGGTATCCCGTTTGAGCAGACCCCCCATCAGCGATGTCAGCACCAGGGCCTCGGCCAGCAACTGCTTGATGCCGGCGGGGTAGTCGTGGGCGGCCAGGATGCGGTTCAACACCGGCCCAAGGCGGACGATCCGCCCGCGCGCATGACGACCGGGCAGCGTAAAGCTGAGCAGCCGGTCAAAGTGATTGGCGGCGGGGGTCTTCTCGGGCGTCGTCATCGCCCGAATATGGGGGCTTGCCCCGCCAAGTGAAGTCCGCGTGTCTAAAGCAGGCCGAAACACCACAGCAGGATCGATTTCTGCGCGTGAATCCGGTTCTCGGCCTCATCGAAAACGACCGACTGCGGCCCTTCGAACACGGCCTCGCTCACTTCCTCGCCAACATGGGCAGGAAGGCAGTGGAGGAAGCGCGCATCGGCCTTCGCCTTGGCCATCAGGCCCTCGTTAACCTGGAACGGGGCCATCGCCGCGGTCTTGTTGTGCGCGTGTTGCTGGCCCATCGAGACCCAGGTGTCAGTCACCACGATATCCGCGCCCGCGACCGCTTCTGCCGGATCACGCGTCAACGTAATCGTGGCGCCCTGTTCGCGCGCCTTGGCGACAAACGATGCGTCGGGTTCGTAGCCCTGCGGCGTTCCGGCGCGGACGGAGAACTTCATCAACCCGGCCGCTTCGATGAGCGAGTGCAGCACGTTGTTGCCATCACCCAACCAGGCCAGTTGCAGGCCCGGCAGGGCCTTGCCGCTTTCAACAACCGTCAGCAGGTCGGCCACGATCTGGCAAGGGTGTGATCGGTTGGTCAGGCCGTTGATGACCGGTACAGTCGCGTGCCGCGCCATTTCCTCGATCTTCGCGTGATCGTCAGTCCGAATCATGATCGCATCGACCATCCGGCTGAGCACCCGGGCGGTGTCTGCAATTGATTCGCCGCGTCCAAGCTGGGTACTGGCTGCATCGAGCACGATTGACGTTCCGCCAAGCTGGCGAATCGCCACGTCGAAGCTGACCCGTGTCCGGGTCGAACTCTTCTCGAACACCATCGCCAGGACACGTCCATCGAGCGGCGTGTCGCAATCCGCACGGCCTTTGGGCCATTCCTTGCGCGCAGCCTTGCGGTCCAACGCGTCGTTGATCATGGCCGCGATGGCATCACCGCCTGCATCCGACAGGTCGAGAAAGTGGCGCATCACCCTGCGGCCGTCGACAAATCAAAGTCCGCCGACCCCGCCGACAGCTTGTCGAAGAACTCGTCGATTTCGGCATCGCCAATGATTAGCGGCGGCAATATCCGAAGAGTTTTGTCGCCGGCTGCCACGGTGAGCAACTGATGGTTGTCGCGCAGGTGCTGCATGAACGGACGCGGCTCGACCTTGAGTTTTAGCCCCAGCAATAGCCCGACCCCGCGCACGCTTTCGTATAAGTCGGGATAGTTGCCGATAAACTGTTCGAGACGGGCGCGGATGCGCTCCCCTTTGGCGCGGACATCGGCGAGGAATTCCTCGTTGGCCACCGCATCTAGCACGGCATTGCCAGCGGCCATGGCCAGCGGATTGCCGCCATACGTCGAACCATGGGTGCCGAAGGTCATGCCGCGCGCGGCCTTTTCGGTGGCGAGGCAGGCGCCGATCGGGAAGCCGCCGCCGATCCCCTTGGCCGTGGCCAGGATGTCGGGTTCGATTCCGTACTGTTCGTAGACGTACATCGTCCCGCTGCGGGCAACGCCGGTCTGCACTTCGTCGAACACCAGCATCAGGTCATGCTCGTCAGCTGCTTTGCGCAGGCCTTCGATGAATTCCTGCGTGCCGACGCGGATGCCGCCTTCGCCCTGGATCGGTTCGACCAGGAACCCGGCGGTGTTGGGGCCGATTGCCGCCAGCGCACCTTCGAGATCGTTGAATTCGACATAGCGAAAACCCGGCAACAACGGGGCAAAGCCCTTGTGCATCTTTTCCTGGTTCGAGGCGCTGATGGTCGCCATCGTCCGGCCATGAAAAGCGTTGTTGAAGGTGATCAGTTCGAACCGGTCGAGGTTGCCCGCCGACTGGTGGTAGGCGCGCGCGGTCTTGATTGCCGCTTCGACAGCCTCGGCGCCCGAATTGGTGAAGAAGACCGTGTCGGCAAAGGTGTGATCGACCAGCCTTTGCGCCAGCTTCTCACCCTGCGGGCTGCCATACAGGTTCGACACGTGCATCAGCGTCGCCGCCTGTTGCTGGATCGCGCCGATCAGGCCGGGGTGCGAATGGCCCAGGAGATTGACCGCAATGCCGGCCGCGAAGTCGAGATAGCGCGTGCCGTCTTCCGAAATCAGGTGGCAGTTTTCGCCGCGAACCGGGCGGACATCGCACCGCGGATAGACAGGCATCAGGGGGGTAATTGTCATGGCGGCTGAATCCTAAGGCAGGCGCAAACGGGTAAACGACAAATGGCGGCCCCCGGAAGGACCGCCACTTATCCGTTTATGGTCTTGGCAGAGCCCGGTCAAATCGCCGGGCAATGCAGGGAGCGATAGTCCCGCCGTCGATCAGCCTTGAACGGGCACAAGGTTGACCGCGGAGTACTTGCCTCGTCGGTCCATCTCGAGATCGAACTCGAACTTGTCGCCTTCGTTGATTGTCTGCAAGCCCGAGCGTTCAACCGCACTGATGTGCACGAACGCGTCTTCCTTGCCGTCATCGCGGGTGATGAAGCCAAAGCCCTTCATCGAATTGAAGAACTTGACCGTCCCCGTGGCCTTTTCACCCGTCAGCTCACGCTGCGGGCTGGCGGCCTTCTGTTCGACCTTGATCACATCGCCCACGACCTGGAGATCGGCCGCCGAAACTTTGCCGCCCCGATCGACGAGGTTGAACTGCAGTTCCTGCCCTTCGGCGAGTCCTTCGAGGCCAGCGCGTTCGACCTGGCTGATGTGCACGAACACGTCTTCGCCGCCTTCATCACGCTGGATGAAGCCGAAGCCCTTCTGGACGTTGAAAAATTTGACTTTGCCCTGGCCCGTGCCGACGACCTGGGCGGGCATTCCGCCACCACCACCGCCGCCAGCGCCACTGCGCGGCGGACCACCGCGCGGTGCGCCGGAGAACCCGCCACTGCGCGGAGCATCGCCGAAACTGCTGCGGCCGCCGCGATCATCGCCGCCACCGCCGCCGCCACGCCAATCATCGCCGCCACCAAAACGCGGCGGGCCGTTTTCACTGAACGGATCGAACGTTTCTTCTCCGAAACCGTCCCGCTTGTCGCGCCCCCGGCCGCGACGTCCTCTATCGTAACCCATCTAACGAACGCACCTTCAATTCGTCCTCTATCAACACCCGGCGAAACGGACGAAATTCGCCGGATAAAAGCGATGGACATTCCCCCGCCAGTGTAGCGCAGGCCATATAGCTTACAAAAGTCCAATGTGCGAACGAATTTAGGGCGCGAGGCAAATGCTGGCGCACGTCTTCTTGCGAATCGCTTGCCCTTGTCTCGCCACCGCGCTTCGGCAAGAACGGCGCGATGGACATCCTTGCTTTACTCACCGAACCGGCGGCCTGGGCCGCCTTGTTGACGCTGATTGTGCTCGAGGTTGTGCTCGGGATCGACAACCTGGTGTTTATCGCCATCCTTTCGAACAAGTTGCCGCCCGAACAACAGTCTTCGGCGCGCCGGATCGGGCTGACGCTGGCGCTGGTGATGCGAATCGGGCTCCTGCTGCTGATCGGCTGGCTGGTGACCTTGCAGGCGACGCTGTTCGACCTTGGCCTTGCGGGCCAGCCGGGCCCGCACGGGGAGGCCACGTTCGAGACGGCCTTTTCCGGGCGCGACCTGATCCTGATCGCCGGCGGCCTGTTCCTGCTGTGGAAGGCAACCAAGGAAATCCATCACGCGATGGAGCCGCAAGACCAATCGCATGACTTGCTGGACCGCAACAAGGGCCCGGCACAAATCCTGTTCAGCGCCGCCATCGCGCAGATCATCGCGCTCGATATCGTATTCTCGATCGATTCGATCCTGACCGCGGTCGGCATGACCGACGAAGTCCCGATCATGGTTGCCGCGGTGATCATAACCGTCGGCCTGATGCTGATTGCAGCCGATCCGCTGGCCAATTTTATCGAGCGCAACCCGACCCTGGTCATGCTGGCACTGGCTTTCCTGGTCATGATCGGACTGGTCCTGATCGCCGACGGGTTTGGGTTCCATGTGCCCAAGGGCTATATCTACACCGCGATGGGCTTTTCGGTCGGGGTCGAAGCACTCAACATGTTCAAGCGCAATCGCCGATCGGATGCCGCGAAAGGAGATGGCGCATGAGCGACTTTCGCCAGGTCACGCCGACGTTCTGGGCCAGCCCGCAGATCTCGCTGGCCGATGTTGCCGAGGCGCGCGCGCGCGGCATCACCCTGATTATCAACAATCGCCCGGAACGAGAGGCCGCCGACCAAGTCGCCGGATCCGAGATTGAAGCGGCCGCGGGCGCAGCCGGGATTGGCTACTGCGCAATTCCGGTCTCTCCCGCGGGATTTGGCGACGAGGAAGTGGCAGCCCTGTCAGCCGCGCTTTCCCATGCCGAGGGACCGGTGCTGGCCTATTGCCGCTCGGGAACGCGATCGACGTTGCTGTGGTCTGCGGCGCAGGCGCTCGAGGGCCGCGACCTTGACGCGATTGCGGCGGAAGCGGCGCGCGCTGGCTATGACGTAGCGCCCATCCGCCCGATTCTTGACGCATTGGCTTTGCGCGCCTGAGCTCAAAACCGGCGCAGCCCATACCGTTGCCGCCACGAAGAAAGGGCCGGGAGATTGCTCTCCCGGCCCTTCTTGTAGGCGTTACGCGGTGGTCTTGATTACCTGCCCGAACCCGGACCGTAGGTGATCTCGACACGGCGGTTCTGCAGTTCGCGGA
>JBDSDZ010000134.1:0-8201 GCA_039920345.1 Croceibacterium sp. | reverse complement strand
TGAAGTCGGTCATCGCCGGGGAGTACACCGCCCCGCCCGCGCAGGGACCCATGATCAGGCTTAGCTGCGGGATCACGCCGCTCGCCAGCACGTTGCGCTGGAACACCTCGGCATAACCGGCCAGGCTGGCGACGCCTTCCTGGATGCGCGCGCCGCCGCTGTCGTTCATGCCGATGATCGGCGCCCCGACCTTCATCGCCATGTCCATCACCTTGCAGATCTTCTGCGCGTGACGTTCGGACAGGCTGCCGCCAAACACCGTGAAATCCTGCGAATAGACGAACACCAGCCGGCCGTTGATGGTGCCGCTGCCGGTGACCACCCCGTCGCCCGGGATGATTTGCTGCTCCATCCCGAAATCGACCGCGTTGTGCTCGACATACATGTCGAGTTCTTCGAACGATCCTTCGTCCAGCAGCGTCTCAACGCGCTCGCGTGCGGTCAGCTTGCCCTTGGCATGCTGCGCCGCGATGCGCTTCTCGCCCCCGCCGAGCCGCGCGGCCGCACGACGACGCTCGAGTTCATCGATATTGGCGGACATGTGCCCTCCCTGCTCCCCAAAGGCGTGGGGTAGAAGCGCAAGGGTTAACGGGCAAGTCTGCTACCGCAGAAGCACCAGTTCTTCCGCCATCGTCGGGTGGATCGCCACGGTTGCATCGAAATCGGCCTTGGTCAGCCCGGCCTTGACCGCCACCGCTGCCGCCTGGAGGATTTCCGGCGCGTCCTGCCCGAGCATGTGGATGCCCACGACTTTGTCGTTCGAAGCGTCGCAGATCATCTTGTAGAGGCTGCGTTCGTTGCGCCCGGCAAGGACGTTCTTCATCGAGCGGAAGTCCGAGGTGTAAACCCGGATCGAACCGAGCTTGTTGCGCGCCTCGCCTTCGGTCAGGCCCACTCCGCACAGCGGCGGGTGGCTGAACACCGCGCTCGGCACGCAATTGTAATCGACCGTGCTGGGTGTGTTGCCGAACACGGTGTCGGCGAAGGCCTGTCCTTCGCGGATCGCCACCGGGGTCAACTGGATGCGGTCGGTCACATCGCCCACCGCATAGATGCTCTCGACGCTCGACTTGCTAAAGCGGTCGACCTTGACCTCGCCCTTGTCGCCCAGTTCGACGCCCAGCTTGTCCAACCCGAGCCCTTGGGTATTGGGCATGCGGCCGGTGGCGAACATCACGCAGTCGACTTCGAGGTCCTCGTGATTGGTCATCGAGACTTTGAGGCAGCCGGCCTTGGTCTTCTCGATCCCGCGGAACTCCGCGTTGAAGCGGAAATCGATGCCCTTGGTGAGCGAGATCTGCAGCAGGCGGTCGCGCAATTGCTCGTCATAGCCGCGCAGCAGCTTGTCGCTGCGGTTGATGATTGTCACGTGGGTGCCGAATTCGTTGAAGATCCCGGCAAATTCGTTGGCGATATAGCCGCCGCCGGCGATCAGGATGCGCTTGGGGAGCGCGTCGAGATGGAACGCGTCGTTGGAGGTGATGCCCAGTTCGTGCCCCGGGCAGCTCGGCACGTGCGGGCGCGCGCCGGTGGCAATGAGGATGTATTTGGCGCTGTACTTGGTCCCGTCGGCCAGCGTCACTTCGTTGGGACCCGTGACCGTGGCGCGCTGCTGGATGATGTTAACTTCGTGGTTATCGAGCGTCTGGGTGTAGAGCCCGTTCAGGCGGTCCACTTCGGCCAGCACGTTGTCGCGCAGTATCTTCCAGTCGAACGTGCATTTCTCGGTGTGCCAGCCGAACTTCTGCGCATCCTGCAGGTCTTCGGCAAAATGCGCGCCGTAGACGAGCATCTTCTTGGGCACGCAGCCGCGGATGACGCAAGTTCCGCCGACGCGGTATTCTTCTGCCACCGCCACTTTGGCGCCGTGTGCTGCCGCCACGCGGCTGGCGCGTACGCCGCCCGACCCGGCGCCGATGGTGAACAGGTCGTAGTCGAAGTCGGCCATGCATCATGCTCCCGCTGGTGCGGGGCATATGGCGGGAGCGATGGCCGTTGCCAACCGCTCCCACCGTATTGCCTCATGAGGTCTGAGTAGGCTCAGGCCTGAGCGGCGCGATTGCCGCCGCCAGGACGTCCGCCCCGGCGGCGATTGCCACCGTTGCCGCCGCCGGGCTTGAAGCCGCCGCCGGGCTTGCCGACCGGACGCCCTTGGCCCTGGCCCTGACCACCACTGGCATGGCGGCGTTCGCCCTGCTGGCCGGTCCGTTCAACCCGCACTTCGCCGCGCGCGTCGCGCTGGGCTTCGGTGCGCGTGTCGCGCCGCGGCGGCTGGCCCCGACCCGCCGGCTTACCGCCACGCGGATTGCCGCGCGGGCCGCGCACTGGTTCGGTATGCTGCGCCACGATGGCGACTTCGGCGCGCAGCCCTTCGGGCAGCGGCACCTGGTCGAGCGTGATGCGGGTGAGCTTCTGGATGTCGCGCAGGTAATCGCGCTCGTCCGAAGCACAGAAGCTGATCGCCACGCCAGCCGCGCCGGCGCGCGCGGTGCGGCCGATGCGGTGGACGTATTGTTCGGCCACGTTGGGCAGTTCGAAATTGATAACATGGCTGACGCCCGAGACGTCAATCCCGCGGGCGGCGATGTCGGTCGCCACCAGCACCTTGACCGAACCCTGCTTGAACTCGCCGAGCGCCTTTTCGCGCTGCGGCTGGCTCTTGTTGCCGTGGATTGCGTTGGCGCGGATGTTGGACTGGACGAGCTTTTTCACCACCCGGTCAGCGCCATGCTTGGTGCGGGTGAAAATCAGCACGCGGTCCATTTCGCCGGCCTTGAAGCCATCGCGCAGGACAATCGTCAGCAGCGCCTGCTTTTCGGTCTGGCCGACGAAGCAGACGACCTGTTCAACCCGCTCAGCCGTGGTCGCCTGCGGGGCGACGGAGACATGCGCCGGATCGGTGCAATACTGGTTCGCCAGCTGCTTGATCGGGTTGGGCATGGTGGCCGAGAAGAACAGCGTCTGGCGCTTTTCAGGCAGCATGCGCACGATCGCCTTCAGCGCGTGGATGAAACCGAGGTCCATCATCTGGTCGGCTTCGTCGAGCACCAGGATCTCGACCTCGGACAGGTCGAGCGCGCGCTGCTCGCACAAGTCGACCAGGCGGCCCGGCGTGGCGATCAGGATATCGACGCCGCGCGCCACTTCCTGGCGGTTCTTGTTGACCGAGGTGCCACCGAACACGGTGACGACCTTGAGGTGCGAGAAGTGGCCGTATTCACGGGCGCTTTCGGCGATCTGGCCGGCCAGTTCGCGCGTCGGGGCGAGCACCAGCATACGGCAGCAGCGCGGCTTGGGGCGCTTGTCGGCAGCGACCAGACGGTCGATCGACGGCAGCACGAAGGCGGCGGTCTTGCCGGTGCCGGTCTGGGCAATGCCCAACAGGTCACGGCCCTGCAGCACGTACGGGATCGCCTGCTGCTGGATCGGGGTCGGCGTCGTGTAGCCCTTGAGCTCGAGCGCCTGGAGGACGGACTGTGAAAGTCCGAGTGATTGGAATGTCATATAAACTCGCAAAAAGTTGCGACGGCACGCGCACAGAACGGCGCGCCGAAGCGGGTTCTGAACGACCCGCGTGAAAGGGAAGCCCTTGGAAAAACGACCGAAGCGAGCCGGGGCAGTCCATAAATTCGGGACCGCCAGTTCACGCTGCTATGCGCTTCGATGGCGGGCAGATGGCGATGCACTTGCGAAATGTCAATTGAATCTTGCGCAAGACGGTAATGTTCGAGTCACTTCCTGCCTCGCCTTCCCGCCGCTATCAAGCACCCGATGGTGAGTTTCTACTTCAAGATCGCAATCGGTTTATGGGCCGCCTGGCTCGTCAGTTGGCAAGCCGCCGCGCTGTGGCGCAGCAAGCCGACGGTGCAGGCGCCGCGGCGCGACTATCGCCTGCTGTTCGTGGCCATCGCGCTCGGGTTTTTCTTCATGTTCAACGGTATACCGCGGCTGATGTGGCCAACGCTCTGGCCCGTCACACCCGTGCTCGGCTGGTCGATGGAAGCCGTCATCGTCATCGGCATCGCGTTCGCGTGGTGGGCACGGGTTCATCTGGGCAAGTTGTGGTCAGGCGGGATTGAACGCATGGCCGAACACCGGGTGGTCGATACCGGACCTTACGCACTGGTGCGGCACCCGATTTATACCGGGATGATCCTTGCCGCGATCGGCATCGCCGTCATTCGCGCCACCCCTTGGGCGCTGCTCGGTGCGGGCCTGATGGCGCTTGGTTTTGCGCTCAAGGCCAAGGTGGAGGAGCGCTTTCTTGAAGGCGAGATCGGCGGCTATGACGCCTATCGCGCCCGCGTGCCGATGATCGTCCCTTTCCTGCCTACCCGATCCTGACCCCACCCGATCCTGACACAGTTCGCGACTGGCCATCGCCCCGCCCTGGCCATAGGGTGCGCCAAACGCCCGGAGAGGGCCTACCGGGGGGAGCCACCACCATGATCCATCGCCTGCTCGCCTGCGCGGCTGCCCTGGCCTTGTGCGGCCCGATCCCGGCTGCTGCCCAGTCCGCCCCAGCCGATCTGACCATGCTGCCGGCCGTGCCAACCGATTACGCGGTCCCCCGCACCGAGTGGGGCGACCCTGACTTGCGCGCCATCTACACCCTCGACAACATCAACGCCGGGCGCGTGTCGTTCGAGCGGCCCGCCAGCTTCGGCGACCGCTTCTGGCTGACCGACGAGGAATTCGCCAAGCGCGTTGACGATGCCCGCGCATCCGACGCTGCGTTTGATCGCAACAATACCCGCGGCACCAGCGGGCTCGAACAATGGATGCTGCACGAACCGTTCGCCCGGCGCACCGCGATGCTGGTCGATCCGCCAAGCGGCAAGCTGCCCGCGCTGCGCCCCGAGGCCGAAGCCCTGCGGCTGGCCGGGCATTCGAGCTGGAAGCCCGACAGCACTTACGACTGGGTCGGCGATTTCGATTTGTGGGACCGCTGCGTCACCCGCGGCTTCCCCGCCTCGATGCTGCCGTTCCGCTACAACAATGGGGTGCGGGTGTTCCAGGGGCCGGGCTACGTGGTGATCCATTTCGAGATGCTCGGCGACCGGGTAATCCCGATTGGCAAGGGCGGCCACTGGCCGGCCGCCGTGCGCACGTATCTGGGCGACAGCCGGGGGCGCTGGGAAGGCAACACTCTGGTGGTGGAAACGACCAACGTGATCACCGGCGACAACGCCACCCCCGATGTCTCGCTCCGCGCCGCCTCCCCGCTTAACCAGGCGACGCAAGGCGTGCCGGCGTGGAACTCGATCCCGGTCAGCGACAAGGCGAAGGCAGTCGAACGATTCACGATGACCGCGCCGGGCACGCTGACCTACGAGCTGACTTATTCCGATCCCGAAGTATTCACCGCGCCGTGGACCGCGCGCACCGCGTGGACGCGCGATGATGATTACCAGTTCTTCGAATACGCCTGCCACGAAGGCAACGTGCAAGTGCGCAACTATATCATCGCCTCACGCACAGCGCGGCGCACCGCAGCGGCCCAGGCCGCTGGCGGCCCTTCGACGAGCGGACAATCACCAACAGCCCGTTAACCATGGCCGTAAACGCAGCCGAAGCCGTATCTGCTTAAGCTCGGCAAGGCATCCGCAGTTGACCCCCGCATGGGATCTCAACCGCGCGGCGGCGTGAGCCCGAAGGAAATTGTGCTTTGTTCGAGATCGAAGTCCAGAACGAGACCTACCAGAGCCAGGCACGGCTGAAGTTTCTCGCGGTGCCGCGCATCGGCGAAGGGCTGCGGCTCGAAGGGCCGGACGGCCAGTGGGAATCCTACGACGTGCTCGATTTGTGGTACCAGCGCGCCGAATTCGGCGATGTCTGGGTGCCGTTTATTCACGTGCGCCGGACGCCAGTGGAAGAAGACTTCGGCGCCGTGCTGCGCCCCGATTTCTCCAAGCAGCATTACGAAGCTGCGGCGGAGTAGCCGCTGCGCTGCCGAGCGCACGCTGGCGGAACTAGTTTCAAAATCAACCGTATACCAGCACAACCGGCGAGGGGTCCCGGCGGCAACGCCGATCATACGGAGACTTCTGATGCGCAAAACACCCTTTCTCGTCCTGCTTGCTGCCCCGCTGATGCTGGGCGGCTGCGCTGCCGGCCTCGGCGGCACAGGCGATCCGCTTGGCGGCCTGCTCGGCGGGTTGCTCGGCGGCAACAACAATTCCGGTTACAACAACGGCGATTCCTTCCAGCGCGCCGCGGTCGACGCTTGCGGGCAACAGGCCTCGCAATACGGGCAGGTCAGAATTGGCAATGTCCAGCAAGCCGACCGAAACACCCTGCGGGTGACCGGCGAAGTCAGCTCCAGCAACTACCAGCGGCGCTCGTTCACCTGCGATTTCCGTAGCGACGGCCAGATCGTCAGCTTCCGCGTAGGTTGAGCGCGAGCACCACGACCTGGGTTCGGCGGCCGTGACCGGCCGCCGGCTCCCCTGCGGTCAAATCGCAATGCTGGTTAAGGGGCGATGTGCGGCTTCAGGAAATCGGTCACGGCCGAATCGGACAGCGATGCGTAGCCGTCGACTGTGTCCGAGTCGCCGTCGAAACTCATGAACATCGGGCAATCGGAATCGGTCGCTTCGAGAGTCGTCTGCGCCAGTTCCTTGCCCGTCGTGGCTTCTCGAACCGAAACTGCATAAGTCGCGGTATGCCAGCGGACCTTGTTCTGGGTCTCTTTACCGTCGATCTTGAACCCATCGCAGAGCTTGACCTGGCGCTCAGCCGTGCGCCTGGCGCAAACGACCAGATCGATGGCGCTTAGCGCGTCCCTTTCGGGAGAGAACAGGACCGTCCAGTCAGCCGGTAGCGAGCTCGACTGGTCGGTAAAGTCATCTTCGTATGTTCTGAAATACAAGGCCTTGTGGGTTTTCGCAGCCGGGTCGTAGGCGGATGCCGCCGAAACCGTGGCGCCGGAGCACACGCCCTTGAAATCGTCTGGAAACAGCTGGCTTATCGGGGCGGCGCTCGTGCCAGCACCGGCCTCGCTTCCGGCAGGGGCGTCGCTACTTTCGCCGCATGACCCCAACGCGAGCGCAAGAAATGCCGCCGGAAACGCAACGCTAGCCCTCAATGTCCGTGGCATGTCGAGACCCCCTGATCGCCGCTTGCCGCGGCATCCAATGCCTGGTGGGGGGCCTTGTCAATGGAGGGCACGCGTTTTCTGTTCGATTGCCGCGTTCTTGTGGATGATCAGCGCCGCCCTCGGCCCGGCGGCGGTAACAGGCGGCCAAATTCCCACCGGCGCCCCGCCCACACACATCCCCGCTGCATTGCCGATGACCCAGCAGTCAGGTGGCGTCAGGCGATTGAGCGTGAAAGGGGGTCATGAAAGGGGGCGTCATATTGCCGGCAAGCTGAACCGATCGCGCTCCTCGGCCGTGCGAGGGGTCGTAATCGGGGCCATGTCTTGCACACGCATCACGAAAAATCGCGGCTCGCCTGATCCATCAGAAAACTTGAAAATCGAGAGGGATGCTTCGACATGTCGCAGCAAGTGACGGTCAGTGAGGGTCCTCTTCGGCGCGCCGTCGATGATGCGATTTGCTGTTTCTGTCGACATATAAGTGTTCAGCGGAAAATCACAGTCATCCCACCACGCCGTGATGCCACCGTTTGAAACTTCAACACCCTGCGTGAATCGCTCAGGCACTTCCAGAGTGACCCGTAGATCATCCGCTCCCGTTTCACTGCCGATGGCCTCTCTTGTGCACCTGTCTAGACCGGTCTCCGCCACGTCTGCACATCCCGTCGCGATAAATGGGGCAGCGAGAACAACAAAGGCGGTCCGCTTCACAACCCCGCCGCCATCAGCAGCGCTTCGGTGCTGGCGTCGAATTTCTCCCCGCCCTTATCGATCTTGCCCGCAATCGCCTTGCCCAATTCGACGCCGAACTGGTCGAACGGGTTGATGCCCATCAGCACGGCGTTGGCGAAAGTGCGGTGTTCGTGGAAAGCGATCAGCGCGCCGAGCGTGGCGGGGTCGAGGTCGTCCACCAGGATGGTCGCGCTGGGGCGGTCGCCGGGATAGTTGCGCGCGGGGTCGGCGGCGCCCTGCCCAGCCATCAGCGCGGCGCCTTGCGCAAAGCAGTTCATCAGCAGGATGCGGTGGTGCGCCGGGTCGAGATCGTCGCCCGGCGCGATGCTGGCGATGAATTCGACCGGGACCAGGTGCGTGCCCTGGTGGA
>JBDSDZ010000133.1:0-22562 GCA_039920345.1 Croceibacterium sp. | reverse complement strand
ACCATCGAGGACGAAATGCCCTGTTCGCCGAACACGTGGTCGTTGAACCAGCCGACCACCAGCGGGCCAAGGCCGTATCCGATGACGTTGAACAGCGCGATGTAGATCGCCGTGGTGGTGCCGCGCATCCGGCCCGGGGTCACTGTCTGGATCGCCGCATTGGCGGGGCCCGAGCCGACCGAGCCGAGGAACAGCGACAGGCCGAGCACCGCGAACGCCAGCGTGTCGCTCGGCATCAGCGGAAACAGGATCGCGGCCGGAATTAGCGGCAGGGTGACGAGGTAGACCACCCGCATATTGGCGTCCTTGCGGCCCGCCGAGAACATCCGTTCGGCCCACCATCCGCCGAGCAATAGCCCGAGCGGCGAGACGACCAGCGAGATCAGCCCGATCGGCAGGCCCGGCTGACCCGGCGCATAACCGAACTTGCGCTCGAAAAAGACCGGCGACCACGCAGTGACCCCGAAGCTGAGCATCGCCTTGATGGAGTAGGCCATGAACATCGGCCCAAAGGCATCGATCCGGCTCCACAGGTATCGCAGCGTCTGGGTGAAACTCGGCACCGCTGCACCGCCAGTATCGCGGCGGGGCGGTTCGGCCACAGTCGCGACCATCAGCATCGCCCACAGCACGCCGGGCAGGGCGACGATCACGAACGTCATCTGCCACGGCTTGAGCGTGCCGACGATGGGGAAGGTCTGCGGGCCGATGCCGTTGAGCCAGCCGATCAGCAGCCCGCCGACCAGCAGCGCCATGCCGCTGCCAGCGACCGTTCCGATACCGATTACCGACATCGGCCGGGCCAGCTTCTCGCGCGTGAACATGTCGCTGGTCATCGAATAGGCGCCCGGTGCGTTGCAGCTTTCGCCTGCGCCCACCAGCATCCGCGCCGCGATCAGCTGGCCGACGTTGGCTGCCAGCCCGCAGGCCATCGTCATCACGCTCCAGAAGGTGAGCGCCGCACCCAGCAGCCATTTGCGCGGGCCGCGATCGACCAGGCGCGAGATGGGCACGCCGATCAGGACGTAGAAGAACACGAACGCGAACCCGATCAGCAGGCCGACCTGCGTGTCGCTGAGCCCGAAGTCCTTTTTGATCGGCGTGATCAGCAGCGTCATCAACTGCCGGTCGAGGAAGTTGAACATCAGCGCGATCATGAAAATGAACACCGCCCACCAGCTACGGGCGAGGGACAGGGCCGGACGGATGGTTTGCTGCGTTGCCATCTCAGGGCAACTCAAACGCGCGGACAATGAACGGATCGGGGCTCTTGTCGCGCAGGGCAGCGTCGAACAGGTAGGCAATCTTGCCCTCGGTGGCGTAGCCGACGTTGCCAACACGGGTCACGCCGGGCGAGGAATCGAGACCCGTTTTGATGGGCGTGATCGTGGCGCTGTCACCCTCGATATCGACGTAAGTCACGCGGTTGCCCGGTCCTTCCGCCTGGAGGAAGCGGTTGCCCGAAACCGGGCGCAGTCCGTCTGGGCCGTTGACCGGCTGCGACAGCGCCAGCGTGGTCAGCTTCGAGAACGCCAATCCGCTCCGCTCGACCCGCTGCAGCGTGTTCTTGCGCACGTTGTTGATGTACATCTTTCCGTCGGCCGCAAACGCGATCCCGTCCACGCCGACAAGATCGGGGCTGGCAGCAAACAGCACCAGCGCAGCGCCTTCTGGAGCGAGCGAAAAGATCCGTCCGCCCGCGGTATCGGTGGCAAATGTGGTCCCCTCCGGTGCGACGGCGATATCGTTGCAGGCGAACGGCCCCTCGCCGGGAAAATCGTAGGTCGCCTTGAGCGCGCCGGTCGCAAGGTCGAAGGCCTTGAGGCCGCTGGTGGCGCCCGCCGGTGGCGGGCCGCCGAACGGCGGGTTGTTGCACACCCACAGCAGGCCGCGTTTGTCGTCGGCCAGCACGCCGAACAGCGAGGTCAGGCCATTGGCGGGACCGGGCACGATCCACGGTTCGGCCGTCACGCTGCCCGCCAGCGCGCGGTAGATCGTGCCGCCCACGCTGCCGACATAGAGGTTGCCCGCCGCGTCCGCCGAAATACTTTCGGGGAAAATGCGGCTGCCATTGATGGTCACGTCACCTGGCGGTTCGGCCTGGGTCATCGTGGCGCACCCCGCCAGCACCGAGCTCAGCGCTGCCATCGTCATTTGAGCTAGCGCATGCCGCATCATCACCCTCTCTCACCCCTTTTGCGGCCATGATAGGCAGGTCGGGCACTTAGGAAAGGCAAGTTTTCAAGGGTTCCCTTTCGCGCCGCCTGCTCTACCCTCAGCGCCAACGGGAAGAGGTGCAACGATGGGTGAGGGCATGCGCCGGAAATTCGCTCCGGCCCTGGCGGCGGCTTTGGCCTTGTGCGGCGCGCTGGCCGCCTGCGTTTCAGGCACTGCGCCCGGGACCGGCAGTCCCGCCATGTCAGCTCCCACGGTGGTTGACGGACAGGCGCTGCGCCACATCGATGCCCCGGCCAATGTCGGCGACTGGATGAGCTATGGCCGCGGTTGGGACGAACAGCACTACAGCCCGCTAAGCCAGATCAACGCCGGCAACGTGCAGGGCCTTGGCCTTGCCTGGTACGACGACCTGCAAACCTATCGCGGGGTTCAGGCCACCCCGCTGGTGATCGACGGGGTGCTCTATAACGAGAGCATCTACAACGTGGTCACCGCCTATGACGGCAGGAACGGCCATAAGCTGTGGACCTACGATCCCAAGGTCGGGACCGAATGGGCCCGCCTGGCGTGCTGCGGCCCTTCGGCGCGCGGTCTCGCGGCGTGGAACGGCAAGATTTATATCGGCGCGCTCGACGGGCGGCTGATTGCGATCGACGCGAAGGACGGCCACGAAATCTGGATCAGCCACACTTTCGATCCCGCCAATGCGCCCTATTCGATTACCGGCGCGCCGCGCGTGTATGATGGCAAGGTGGTGATCGGCAACGGCGGGGCGGATTACGGCTCGCGCGGGTTCGTGTCCGCCTGGGATGCCGAAACCGGAGCCAAGGTGTGGAAGTTCTACATCGTCCCGACCGACCCTTCGAAGGGGGCTGACGGCGAAGCCAGCGACAGCGTGATGGCGATGGCCGCGCGCACCTGGACCGGCAATTTCTGGGAAGCCGGCGGCGGCGGCAATGCGTGGGACAGCTTCGCCTATGATGCCGAAACCAGGACGGTGATCATCGGCACCGGCAACGGATCGCCGCACATGTGGCACTTCCGCAGCCAGGACAAAGGCGACAACCTGTTCCTGTGCTCGATGCTGGCGGTGGACGGCGATACCGGCGCCTACAAGTGGCATTACCAGATGGTGCCCGAAGAAGACTGGGACTTTACCTGTACCCAGCCGATCGTGCTGGCCGACATGACCATCGATGGTGCCCTGCGCAAAGTGGCGATGCAGGCCCCCAAAAACGGTTTCTTCTATGTGATTGACCGCACAAACGGGCAGTTGATCAGCGCCAAGAGCTATGTCTCGGTCAACACCTGGGCGAGCAGCGTGGACATCGCCACCGGCCGCCCGGTGCTGGTGCCCGGCGCGCATAACACTACCACGCCGCACCTGATGAGCCCGAGCTGGCTGGCAGGGCACACCTGGCACCCAATGAGCTTCAACCCGCAGACCGGGCTGGTCTATTTTTCCGCGCAGGAACAGGGCTCGGTCTATGCTCGGGCCGAAGACGGGGCGTACCATTACACCCCCGGCCCCGGGCGGACCAATTCGGGGCAGGGCTATGGCAACATGCCCGAACTGCGCGCGCAACTGCAGGAACAGGCCAACAGAACCGAGAAGGGCTATCTGCTGGCATGGGATCCGCGCACCCAGACCGAGGCGTGGCGGGTTGAATATCCGCATCCCGGCTCGGGCGGGGTGCTGACCACGGCGGGCAACCTGTTGGTGCAAGGCACGATCAACAAGACGCTGGCGATCTACCGCGCGGATACCGGGGCCAGGCTGTGGGAGATGAACATCGACCAGGCCCCGGTCGCAGGCGCGATCACCTACATGATCGACGGCGAACAATATATCGCCATCAACGCCGGGTGGGGCGGCTCGCCGGTCTATAACCTCGGGCCGTTCCAGACCGGCACCGCCAAGCTGCTGGTGTTCAAGCTCGGCGCTAGCGGGGTGACCCTGCCGCCGCCGCGGCCGCCCAGCACGCTGGCGCGTCCACCGGCCCTGCGCGCGTCCGAAGCGCAAGTAATCGAGGGGCGCACGCTCTATGCCGAGAATTGCAGCCGCTGCCACGGCGACAACGCCATCGGCGGGGTCAAGGATCTGCGCTTCATGACGGGCGAAACGCACGCGCAATTCGGCGACATCGTGCTCGGCGGCACGCGGGCGGTCGAAGGCATGGCGAGCTTTGCCGGCACGCTCAATGCCTCGCAGGTCGAGGCAATCCACGCCTACCTGATCGCGCGCGGTAATGAGGATTACGCCGACGCGTCCGCCAAGTAGCGCTTTCCTACAGACCCCATGCTGTGCCACCGGAGTTACCGATGACCAACCGCCGCGCCTTTCCCGAGCCAGCATGGGACGTCCTGCCAAAGGTCACGATCGGCCGTGACTTTCGCCTGCGCGAAGTACACGGTGCCATGTCCAGAATGGGCCAGTTTACGGATGGCGACGCGCGAAAGTCACGGCGCTTACAACCCCTGTTTTGTGGCAGGGCGGGGCGTGCACTTCTGGGTGCTTTGACGGCTGCGTTGGCGCTTATCGCGGCCCCGCTGGCGGCGCAGGCTCCCGGCGAAACGAGCGCGGTGAGTGCGCCGTCGTGCGATCACGCCTGCCTGATCGGCTTTGTCAAACTGCACATGCGGGCGCTGGCGGCGCGCGATCCGTCGCAATTGCCGCTGGCCCGAGACGTCCGCTTTACCGAAAATGACGTGCTGATCCCGGTTGGCGCGGGGCTGTGGGACACGGTCACCGGGGTCGATGCCACGGGGCTTGAGGCCGCCGATCCCAGCACCGGCAACGCGGCCTGGTTTGGCTCGGTGCTGGAGAACGGCCAGCCGGCAATCTACGCGGTCCGCATCCACGTAGCCAATGGCGCGATCGACGAAATCGAGAGCGTGGTCCACCGCAAGACCCTGCTGCCGGCGCCGTTCGGCGATACCACCAGGATGGTCCACGACCCGGAATTCAACGCGCTGCTGCCAGCCGAGGAACGCCGCCCACGCGAACGCATGCTGTCGATTGCCGACGGCTACTTCAGCACCGTCGAACTGAACGACGGCCAGGTTCTGACTGATTTCTCCGACGATTGCGCGCGGCTGGAAAACGGCATCAGCACCACCGCCCCGCCGCCCGCCGGAAGCGGCGGCAATGCCGCGGCGATCGCCAGCGGCTGTCGGGCGCAGTTCGAACTCGGGTTATACCGGATCAACAAGCGCATCCGGCGCGATTTCTTCATCATCGATGTCGAGCGCGGCGTCGCCGTGGGGCGCGGTTTCTTCGACCACGCCAACGAATTCGACCACTACAACCTGACCAACGGCCGCGAAATGCGCACCGCGCTCAAGTGGCCCAACACGATCACCCTGCTCGAAGCCTTCCGCATCAAGAACGGCGAGATCCAGCGCATCGAGGCGGTGTTTACTTACGTGCCGTACTTCATGAACAACCCGTTCTGGGGGCCGTCCAGCACGCCGCCCGCCTATCCGGCGCAGCCGCGTGCCTGCAATGCCGCTTGCCTGACCGCACAAGCGAACTCGGTGATGGCAGCCTACATCGACAACAAGTGGCGCGACGTGAACTGGGCCGGCCAGGTCGGCTATGCCGAAAACAGCGTCGGCATCCGGGTAGGCGAGGGGATCTGGTCGACGGTCACCGCGATCGATCCCAAGCCGTTGGTGGTGGCCGACGCCAGCACCGGCAAATCGGTCTGGATCGGACGGATCGAGGAACACGGCCAGCCATCATGGGCGGCGATCACGGTCAATTCGGATGGACGCCAGGTCGGCGGGGTCGACGCGCTGATCCGGCGCAAGGAATATGGTGCGCCCTATGTCGAACCTGTGGCGGGCCCCCAATATGGCGAGCTGCCCGCCAACCGGCGAACCGACCGGGCGGCAATGGCTAGCGGCGCGTTTCAATTTTACGAGGCCATGGTCGCTCACAACGGGGTTCCGCAAGGTCCCGGCGAGAGCTGCCAATGGTTCGTGAACGGTGCCAACGTCGGCGCTTGCGCCGCCGCATTCGGCGGTCCGGCGCTGGCCGGAATCGAACAAGTCCGCAATCGCAAAGTGCTGGTCGCCGATGAGCGGCGGGGGCTGATTATCTATCGCACGTTCGAAGATCTCCCGGCCAAATCCGGCCGGGGATACCCGCTGACTTACCAGGTGATCGAGCTGTTCCGCTTCGACCACGGCGAGATCGCCGAAGTCCAGGCGTTCACCAGCGAACTGCCCTACGGCATGACACCGCACGATTGAGTTAAGGGGCACGATTGAGCATAAGGGGGAGTGGTGCGCCAACCAGTCTGTGGCGAACTGGCCTCTAGATTTATCGCAGGTGTTCGAGAGTTATTAGTCCTGGCTTCGAGTACGCTTTGCCGAGGCCATTTGGGCGCACCAGCCCGTAGATCGCCAGCAAATGCGGTGGCAGTTTGTGCTTGAACCCATCCGCTTTGCCGTTAAGTCCAGTAAATTCCATGAGAAGCTCTGAGACAGTGTTTGGCCGGCTATGGCCGGTGGTCCTCGATATCGCGCACGTACGAGACGCGGGAGGTCTCAGGCGAGACGATCGCGAGATCGAGCTGGACATCGGGCTAATTATCATCGCTTCATTCAAGAATAAAAAGTTACGACTTAAATTTCCAAAATACAATACGGCGATCAGTCATGGATTTAATGTAAATGATACCCGATTTTGGCGAACATTTGAAGTAGAAATTGTCTACAGAGAGAGGAAATTTGGATTTAGGCCGTTTTTTGTCTGCCCTGTAACCGGATATGATTGCCTAAAACTCCTTATATTGGATGATATCATCTGCTCAAAGCCAGCGTTTCGTAATCCCGCATACCGACACCGTCTTTCCCTTACAGATTTGCGCTGGGCGGAAGCGCGACGAAAGCTTCTCATGGAGGACGGTTCCCTACGAATGAGCGGGCTCGAGCGGCAGCGGCTCATTTCTATCGTTCAGAACTACCCTGAGCGATATCGGTCTGATGAAGCCATATTGAAGATAATCGAGGGCAATGAGCGGGACATGGCGCGGGCAAGAGGAAAGGCGCTCTGGGAAGCGCGAGAAATCTCAACAACTAAGGGGTTGGATTGCGGGCGCGGGCTGGGGCAGGACGTCGCATACGAAGAGTATTTGTTAAAAGAGGTGGTTTGGCCCGATACCATCCTCAAGCCGATGTTAGAACCGTTGCAGCGGCGCGACGAGATTCAAAATTACCCCGAACTCGACATTAAGGTGCTACTCAAGCGGCAGATATTTGAGAACTCTGGAGTAACTGGACGCGAGCTTGGCTGGCCAGAGCATGCGACCGGTCAAGTGAGTATCTATATGTTCGTCGACAGGCGAGCTGATTGGCTACCTCGAATCGTCTTTCGCGTGAGCAGTATTGTGGCAAATGACATATTCTGGCAAAAGATTGACCTCCTGCCTGGCTCGAAGTCAGCGAAGGTCAGATACTTCATGTGCCCGTACTCTCACATTAGCTGCGAAACGCTTTACTTCAGAAATGGCATCTTTGGATCTCGCGAGGCGCACAATCTTCGAAAGCCAACCAACTGGCAGCCATCCTTTCCGCGTTAATGCGAAATTACTTGGCGACTGGCCGCGATCATAAGATCGGCGAAAGTTGGCTCTCGGCGGATGCGTGGATCCGCGGGCTCCGTCAGAGCAAATGCACTAGATGGTAAACGGTGGGCAGGGCACGGAAATGCCTCGCTCGCAAGCCAATCAGGAAGTCGTTACAAAAGTTCGCCTAGGTATATTCCAACGTCCACAACCACTTCGACTCGAACTCCATCTCGCCGATAGACAAGCCCACAAGACCCGCGACACGGCCGCCTTGGCCCAGTGATACCCCCCAGGGCATGAGACTTGCGCGATGACGACAGCCGCACCCATCGAAAACAGGTAGCGATTAGATTGTCTGCATTCTCAAGGCTGACAGAGGAGCGTCCGAGCGAACTTGACCGAAGAAACCCGACTCGACAAATCCTCACCGCCTGAAATCATCGCCGTTCAAGAGTGCGACGGGTATCGCCAGTATCGTTCGATACATGACAGCGCGGATGTATTGATTAAGAACCATACGCATCGAGGAGGCAAATGGTGATCGACGTTTCCAACCTCACGGACGATACGCGTTTGAATGCAGTCCGAAAATCGGGACTGCTCGACAGCAGCCCAGACAGGCTATTCGACCAGCTCGCGTCGATTGCTGCACAATTGCTTGATGCGCCCAGCGCCTTTGTAACCGTTATCGACGCGGATCGGCAGTTCTTCAAGAGCGCCATCAAGCGGGGAACTCCGACAGGGCAGGCGGGGAGCTCTGTTCCGCTGACCTCGTCGTTGTCCAAGTTCGCGGTCGCTGCGAAGGGACTGTTTCTGGTGGGAAATACCGCCGAGGATCCGTCGGCGCGCGACATTTTACTCCCGAACGACCTGGTCGCTTACGCTGGTGTCGCACTCAAGGACCGTGATGGCGAAGCGATTGGAGCGTTGTGCGTCGTTGATTCCCGGCCGCGAAGCTGGAGTTCTAATGACGTTGATAACCTTAGCCTTGTCGCTCGCAATGTGGAGCAGCTGATTGAGGAGGGCATCGGCGCGGCGGAAGGCTCCGCATTCCGAGCGGACGACACGATGCCTCAGACCCTGATCAAAAGCGTCGAAGAGACTCTTCGTGCGGCGGGAGTTTATGACGAGCGAGTCTCCGGAAAGGCGATCGATATCGTCCAAGAAACGCAAGCACGGGCGGCGCTTGTCCAATGCCTGGCTGTCCTAAGGCGAACCTACGAAAAGCAATCACCTGCATCTGAACAATCATATCCTGAGCTTACCGCTGCGGTGGGCTGCTACTTAGAGACGGAACACGCTCGAAAACTAACGGCAAGGGCGTTTCGGCACGATGCGGCCAAACTGGACGCACTTCGAGGGGCCATTGCGCGGCATGCAGATGCTGCGGATGCGCTGCGCATCATGGCGATCGACCATGGCGCGACATTGTGAGCTCAACCGCGCAAGAGAGCGGCGGACCCGCCTTCGTGAATCGCCGTAAGCCTGGCGCCGCTCCCGCACTCTGGTCCTCCGCAAACGCCGAGATCAGCAGTTTAGCGCTTTTCCTGGCGGACTTGCTGTCTATCTGCGTCGTTCTTGCGGTCATGTTTAAGTTGCGGGAGTTGATGTTTGCCGCTCCGCCACAACTACACTGGAGCCTGTGGTATGCGGGCGTGGTATGGTTCGCGATTCGAGCCGCTAGCGGGATCTATTCGCCGTGCTCGTATTACCCGCCGACCGAACTGCGACGTTCCTTCGAGATTTCGCTCGTAGTTGCACTCATCCATGGGGCTTTCCTTGCCAGCGATAACCAGTTGTTCTTCTATCGAGTGATAATGCTGGTCAGTTGGCCGATCGCTCTGCCGCTATCCTACGCCTTTCGTAGCTATTTCCGCTCGAAGCTCATCGCGCGCAGAATGTACGGCGTGCCAATTGTAGTTCTTGGGAACGGGGTCGCGGCCCACCGCGCCATTCGCGAACTCCTGGCTCGTCCCTCAATAGGTTACGTGCCGGTCGCTGTATTTTCAAACCAGTTAGCACTCCAGCACGAGCGACGCGCCATTTTGGGGGTGCCGCTCGTGGGCCGGTTAGAAGCGTCGGATTGGTTTAGCTTCCCCTACCGGGTGAACCACGCGATCCTGGCGCTCGACGAAACCACGATCGACGAGAGCGCTGGGGACCTGATCAACAAGCTCTCCCGTCGCTACAACAACCTGAGTATTTTTACGAACCTTACAATCGAGAGCGTTTGGCTGTCGCAGGTTCGTGCGCTCGGACCGTTTGTTTCGATTCAAACGCAACACATGCGATTTTCATGGCAGCAAAGGGCGCTCAAGCGCGCGATGGACATCGCGTTGGCACTCCCGGCCTTGATCGTTACCTCGCCGATTCTTCTGGTCGCTGGAATAATGATCAAACTTGTCGATCCAGGCCCGGCGTTCTTCTCGCAGGAGCGCGAAGGTAAACTGGGCAAAGCAGTCCGGATTTACAAGTTGCGCACCATGACCATCAACGCCGAGACTGAACTGGCGCGCTACTTGAACGAAAACTCGGCTGCCCGATTTGAATATGAGCGGACGATGAAGCTGCGTAACGACCCGCGTATCATCCCGGTCATTGGAAATATCTTGCGCAAGGCTAGTATAGATGAGCTGCCCCAGTTGTGGAACATCCTGCGCGGCGATATGAGCTTGGTGGGGCCGCGAATTATGCCCAAGCTTGAAGTCGCGCTATACAGCGAGCGCGGTCGAGAACTGCGTCGGGAGGTGCCGCCCGGACTAACAGGCTTCTGGCAGGTTGAGCACCGCAACGACAGCGATTTCAGAGTGCGAGAGACTGCCGACTCGTTCTACGTTTCCAACTGGTCTGTCTGGCTCGACATATGGATACTCCTCCGTACCGTCCGCGTCGTGCTCACCGGCTCTGGTGCATATTAGGCTCAAAAGCTACGGAACGAGCCTGACGTGGGCGCCGCACTCAGGAAATCGCGATAGGCGCCCTTAAGCTCGGAAAATCCGACCACAACGATGTCTCCTCCCAGAATTAACGGGTCTTGCTCGTAGCCGTGCCGGATACGGTTCAAGTCAAATACGGCGCCAGCCCGGTGCCCGTCGACGGTGCGAAAGACGATCACTTCGCCCAGTTTAGCAGTGTTCTTAGGTCCCCTGGCGAGCGCAAGTGCCTGTAATAGCGAGGACGTTCCGGGGATTGGGTATACGCCCGGTAACTCGACGCTGCCCTCGACTGTGACGGCTTGACGGGCATAATCGGTAATAGTGACAACGACCTGTGGATTCCTGACATATCGCACCATTTGCTGGCGAATCTCGGCTGTGAGTTCGTCGGCGGTTTTGCCAGCCGCTCGGACGCTGCCGATTAGGGGCACGAGGATGTTTCCGTTTGGATCGACCTTGCGTGCCGATAACGACAGTTCCGGCTCGTATATCACATCAACCTTGACCTCGTCGGCCGGGCTTATCCTGTAGGAACCGCGAACCAGCTCCGGATCGGCGATACCCGTGCTCTCGATCGCGTCAGATCCGCGCGTCAGACTAGGGTTAGTGGTGTGGCAGCCCGACAGCAGGCAAGCCACTGTCGCGGAGGCGACGACTATCAAAATTCGGTACCGAAATTCGGGGAAATGAGAGTCCCACCTGTCCTTACATTTTCCCTGATGCCTCATTCGAAAGACAAAACTTGATTTTTGCCTCCAAGTCTAGTCCCTGTGGACTCCACAGGGGGCGCAAAAATGAATCTCGACGCGGCGACGAGCGGGGAAGAACCGCCCCGATCCGACTTCCAATTGCTGGGCGATTACGTCCGACGCAATTGGTGGTTGATACTCGTGTGCACTGCTGCTGCGCTGGTTGCGGGCGTACTTTACATTAAGCTAGCAAAGCCCAGTTACCGTGCAACGGCGGTCGTGTTGATCCAGCCGCAAGGCCCTGTAGGCGACCGCGAAACGGCGCCACAGTTGGCCACTCCCGAGCTCGTCCGCGGTCAACTCGAGATCCTGCGTTCGCAGAATGTGCTCAGCGCGACTGTTGCCAAGCTTCATCTGGATTCAGATCACGACTTCATCAGAAAAGTGCCGGCAAGTTCGAACGCGGCAGTTCGCAACGCCGCTGCGCGCGAGGAACTTCTCGACCGTCTGGAACTCGCAAACGACGGCCGTTCCTTTATTGTCAGCCTTACCGCCACAGCGGCTGAGCCGAACCAAGCGGCGAGCATCGCGAACACGACTGTCGCTTCGTATATCGAAGTCGGGCGGGACCAGAAGGTTCAAGCAATCGAGCGAAACCAGCAGGTTCTGCAGCGGCGGCTGGATTTATTGCGGAGCATGATGATCGATGCCGAACAGCAAGCCGAGGCATTTCGCGTTCGGGCCGGTTTAGTCCCGTTGAGCAGTGTGCCGGAGGATAGTGAGAGTTACGCCGCGTCAACTCCAGCCTCGCGAGAAATCATTGAGATGTCAAAAGAGCACGCCTCGTTGGCGGCGCAGCGCGCACAGGCACAGGCGCGATACGGCGCACAGCAGCGCGCAATCGCAGCTGGCCAAGGCCAGAGCACGGCTGAAGTGCTAAGCTCCTCTGTTGTCGCCGACTTGCGAATCCGTGAATCGCAGCTAGCGGAACGCCGATCTGAGCTGCTCGCACGATACTCGCCAGACCATCCGCTCGTTGCGCCCGTCGAAGCTGAGCTGGCTCAGGTTCGCAACGACATCAGTCGGGAAGTACAACGCATTCATTCTTCGCTGCGTTCGCAGGCCTCGGCTAGCAGTGCGGCTTTCTCATCTGCCGATGCCTTCATGCGCAAACTCGCAAACGATCGCAGCCGGGACATTACGGCCTCGACGCGGCTGAGGCAGTTGCAACGCGATGCGCAAATTAGGCGTGAGACTTACGAGGAATACGCAATGCAGGCGCAACGAGCGAGCGGGCGCGCCGAACTGCAATTGCCTGATGCGCTACTTATTTCGCCCGCTTCGCCGCCACTTAGGGCGACTGGGCGGCCAGCCGCCGTTGTGCTGTTTGGCTTCGGGCTTGCGGGTCTCATTTTCGGTCTGATGTTGGGGCTGCTACGGTCTGTGCTGGCCAGTCGCCGGCGCGTGTTTTACGAAACGGTGATCTCGGCCTAGGCTCTGCGCGAGAGAATGCTTTCGTAGATCGACAGCGTCTTATCTCCCATCACCGCGTCGGTGTGTTGCACTGCCAATGCCTTGCATGCCAGGGCCATGTGAGCGCGAAGGGTGGGCGTTAATGCGGCCACCTTTTCTATCGCCTTGGCCGCCGCAACGGGCGTTGGCTCGACTTCGAACCCAGTGTTTCCTTCGACAATCATCTCCGCGGTGCCCCCGACGGGGTAGCTTATGAGGGGAACGCCGCAATTGATGGCTTCCAGAAACGTGACCGGTAATCCTTCGTAGCGACTGGTGCACAAAAGCACATCAAACGCACTGAATAGCCGCTTGGCATCGCGCGTTCCAAGAAACGTCGCGCGGCTTCCGCTGGCGGTCGCGCGAGCCTCTGCCTCGCCGCGCAGAATCCCATCGCCGATTACCGCGAGCCGAACATTCAATCCTGGCTTAACTAACCCTATCGCCTCGATCGCATCGACGGGGTTTTTCTGCGGCACCAGTCGACCGACGAAACCGACGAGGAAATCCTCTGACGAGAAACCAAGTTCCTCACGCGCTCTAGCTCGTGGCAATGAAGCGAACGGTGCGATTCCATTGGGCACGACGCTAATCCTGTCATGGGCAATGCCGAGCTCCAGCGCGTGGCGTCGCTCGTATTCGGAGACGGCGATGATGCGATCAGTAAATGCGCTTAGTACCCTTTCAACGTGAGTAGCGTAGAAGGGCGCCTCGCCCGTCATCGTGTAAAAACCGTGCGGCGAGTAAACTTGCGCGGCGCTCCGAAATCGACCGAACGTGCGCGCAAGCACACCGGCTTTCGAGCTGTGGCTATGGATGACGTCGAGTGCACCGAGTTGGCCTAGTGAGCGGCGCAGCGCGATGCCATCGGACACGTCCCATACGCCAACTTCCCGCCGCATCATCGTCGGGACCACACTGGCGCACCCACCGACGCACAAGGCCTGGATTATCTGAGGATCCGCCCGCCGCGGCGCATAGCGCACGTGCACTTCGTGGCCGCGTCGCACCGCGTGGAGCGCCAATCCCTGAAGGATGGTGGCGCTTCCGGCATTGGCAGATTCGATGACGTGGCAAATTCGCAAACGCAGCTCTCCCTTGCAACTAGCGGGCTTTCTATGCTGCACAGTAGCAATGCGAGAAAGCAATTCACCATTCGCCGGATCGATATTGGTGACAGGGCTATTTGCTGCGGGATTGGCGACCATTCCCTTCGACGCTATGCCTGGGCCCTCCGCGCTCGGTGAGCTGGGCTACGAGCTGTCCTTCCCGTTCTTCGCTGTTGCCATTGCAAGTGCCGCGGCTCTGACCCTGTTGGGACGGCCGTTCGCGGTTCGGTCCGCCCTGGCTCTGCGCATTGGGCTTGCATTTCTTGCGGTCATTGCACTGTCTTACATTAGCAACGCGGCCGATATTGGCGGCGCGCTTTTTCGTGAGCGGTCGGGGATCAATAAGTTCGCTACGTCGCTCATGGTCATATTATACGGCCTCTCGCTGGCCTGGCTCGCCGAACAGCTGGAGCCGAAGCATTACGCGCGAGTGCTCGGAAGATTTGTCGGATGGAGCGCATCGCTTGCCACCGCATACTTGGCATTCGAATTCGCCGGCCGGCAGGGCTGGCTTGGCGGTGCTTTTGAGACCTTGGATCACCTTATTCATTCGCGCCAGGCTGACGTTATCAATCCTTGGGACGGCAGTGTGAACCAGAAAGTCGCGTTCGGATGGGACCAACGCCTTCGTTCGGTGTCATTCGAGCCGCCGGCGTTCGGAAACTACACGGGGTTTGCCTGGCCTTGGATTTGGTACGCTGTAGTGACCGCACCTGCCGGACGCCAATTGCGCACGGTTGCGCTGTTCCTAGCATTCAACATCGCCATTCTGGTTGCCGCCAATCGCACCGCACTGTTAATGTTAGTTGCGAACACCAGCACACTGGCGCTGCTCTGGACGATCTATCGCCCCAGACGCAGCGTCGGCGAAGCCGTTGCGGCCGCACGCTTGGCATTGCCGGTCGTCGTAATGCTCAGCGGGGTATTTGCGGCTTGGTGGACTTTGACGAACTATGGTTCGATCGTCGAGAGCGTGGCCATCGGGGACTCGGTGTCAAACATTTCGCGTCTCGGGCTGCAGGTCGCAGGATGGACGATGTTTGTCGACCACCCGATCTTCGGAACCGGCCTCGGCCAGTTCGGCTTTCATGTGTCTCAATATCTTCCCAACTGGATCTTCCGCAGCCCTGAAATCGCTCCCATGCTCAGGTTTCCTGACGCTCCGTGGCCTAACGTATTTTCTCTCTACGCAAGGCTGGGGGCCGAACTGGGAGCGATCGGGTTGGTTGGCTGGGTCGTACTGTGGGTTGGGCTTGGTGGCGCGATGGCTCTGCGAACTGCCATCCCGGACGAGAAAAAGGTTGAGCTTTTTGCCCGCCAAGCAGCGATAATGAACTGCGTGGGCGTCCTCGTCGCTGGTATTGCTTCGGACACTTTCCGAACGCCAATGATGTGGATCGCGCTAGGAGTTGCAGCGCGGCTTGTGGCAGAAAATCGCAAGGTTATCGCGAAAAAACGCGTTCAGCCGCCAGCTGCAGAGCAGGCTCCACGCCACTAGCACCAATGACAGCGGGCCAAGCCATCAGCCCGGGGTCGACTCCCATGTTATCTGGCCACATGAGATCCTCGGGGACGTGAGCGAACAGGTCGTCGGTCGATCCCCATTCGCAATTCAAACCGTACGTTTTGGCGGTCAGGCGGCTTTGAGGGTGCTCGTTAGCGAGAATCCGCATTCCCAATGCGCCATATTCCATCAGCTTGGTCGGCGTTTGTAGGAGGTGGGGATAGTGCAGCGGAAAGTAGCAAACACCGACACGCGCGGCATTCAGGATTGCCGGCAGTCGGTCCTGCGCAATGAGCCCATGAAAGGTTATCGTGTTGCTGGTTCGATAACGCCTCTCGAGATCTGGATTGGGCGGGCCATAGAGGTCAATTCGCCGCCTGTTACCAAAACGGGCCACGAAGCTGTCGAGCATCAGTTCGCAACGACGCTCTGGGAGCAGAGAGCCGATGTAGACAAAATCTGTCGATTTTATCGGCGTGCTCATGCGCTGGTCGATAAACAGCTGGGGCACGCCCATCGGTAGGTAAAATGTCCGCCCGTCGTGTGGAAAACCGAGCGCGCGTCGCATGGCGTCATTCTGGAAAAGTCGCAGGTCGGGATCAGCATTGAGCCAGCGCTTCAGGAGGTCTTTGGTCCGGCGCAGTCGACCTACCGAAAGCGAACGGTAATCATGGATTGATATTGCGCTGCCCAGTTTGCGGGGGTAAAATCCCATGATGTGCCAGCAGATCGCCCGATCAAGATCGGAAGCTGCGCGAACTTCTTCGGGTGAATTCTCGAGCGTCAGATAATCCTTTTGGAAATAGCTTCTGAACGCGGTCACGTCGGGGTATGCGGCTTTGCCTTCGTGCACAAACCGAATGACAGGCCTTCCGTCCATGAACTCACCTCTTGAATGCCAATCGCTAGGCTGACGCCGCGGCTCATGCGAGGCGCGGTAACAGGCTCCACGTCGTTGCTCCTGCGCTTAATGAGCCTAGCGGGCAAGCTGGCGCTGTCGCTGTTCATGGGGAAGTTCTTCGCCCTAAGTGCACTCGGACTATATGGTCTGGCATTCGGTGCAGTAATGCTGGCGGTCGTTGGATTTGGCTTTCGGGTCGACTACGGCGTCTCGCGCGAGATTCTCGGGATGGAATCGTCCCGGCAACGCCGGGTGGGGACCGAAGTAGCGATTCTATTCTTGCTGAGTTTCTTAATCGCCGGACCTTTCGTGCTACTGGGCTTTGCGCTGTTCGGCACTGATGACTTCAAGCTTGCGTTGTTGATCTACTTACTTTGCGGCCTCGAAGCGTATGCCAACTTCCTTTACACGGTTACGATAGCGCTGAGGCGAGCCGCACTTGCGAACGCTCTGTTCTTCATCCGGTCAGGCGCGTGGACTTTGCCGGTAATGGTGATCAGCTACTTTGAACCGCAGCACCGCACGGTCGGATTTGTGCTGGGTTGGTGGCTAGCGGGAGTCAGTGCAAGTTTGCTGCTCAACATCTGGTGCATGCGGCGCGCATTGATTGGGCCAGTAACCTGGGTCAGCTTCAAGGTTCGCGAGGTGCGAGACTTTTGCCGTTCGGCGCTTCTCATCTGGATCGGCTCAGTTGCCATTACCATGGGGGCCTATCTCGATCGCTTCGTGCTTGCGAGCTTTCTGACGTTGCAAGATGTCGGTGTAATAACGTTCTATACTTCTTTCACCACCGCCGCGCTGACACTTGTGCAAAGTGCAACGACGAGCGTGACCTTCCCAGCGATGATTGAGCGGTTCGACGCCGACGATCAGCGGGGCTTCCGGCGCGAAGTGTTACGAACCACTCTTCTCGCGCTCGCGATTGGCTTCGTTATCCTCGCGGGCCTTGGCACGGCGATGCCGCTCATGGGCAGCGTCTTGGGCAAACCCGAGCTCCTCGCTGCTTACCCGGCGTTTGTGCTACTACTGGTGGCAACGCTGGTGCGCATCGTCGGCGAGACGCTTTACTATGGCCTTTTCGTGCAGCGGCAGCACCGTGCAATATGGGGCGGCAATTTCTTGTTCTTCGCAGTCTCGCTGCTGTTTAACTTACTGCTGGTACCAGCCCTGGGCTTGGTCGGTGTCGGAATCGCGGCCATACTTGCGGCCGCCGTCATCGCGGGCTTCCGTGCTATCGCCTATATTCATCCGGGATACGCCAAGGGTGAAGTAAGGGGAAAGCAGATTGCTTCATAATTAGGAGTTAATTGAAACCGACCTCAGGATAGCCTCCAGTAAGCACGATATAAACGCGAAATTAATCAAAAGCGCTCAGTCCGAGTCTTCGTCCGAACACAAGCCCCGGGAGCCAATGATCGAAGCCTCTGCCCGGACCCGGAATCGCCGCGCGACGCTGGCGCGCATGTTCCTTGTTGCCGCTGCTACCCTTGCGATGCCGGGATGTGGCCCGGAGAACGACACCCACGTTGCACTGGCGCAACCAGCGGCGTCCGCAAATCTGCAGCCGATGTCCGCCAGCCCTCAAAGTGCTCCGTCTGCGACGACCATTTGGCGCGGCCCGGTGCGCGCGGCTGCGGGCGTTCAGGTCCAGACCTGGTATCTCGACGCCAACGACTTAGGTGAAATCGAAGCGGCAGGTTTCGGCACCGTGCGCTGGGGGATTTCTTGGTCGGAAGTTGAAAAATCGCCGGGCGTCTACGACTGGTCGCAGGTCGACAACTTCGTTGGCCGGCTTGACCAAACTGGCTTGAGATCGCTCGTCATCCTCGGTTTCGGAAATGCGCTTTACAGCGGCACCGTGCTGCTTCCTCCCGATCCGGCGGCACGCGAGCTAAGTGTGCCGGCACCACCCGAATCGACGGAAGCTCGGGCTGCGTACGCACGGTTCGCGGCCGCGGCCGCTGCACGCTATGCGGGCAAGCCAATCGCCTGGGAGCTGTGGAACGAGCCAGACAACGCCGTGTTTTGGCCACTCGTGCCAAATCCTGCAGCGTATGCCGAACTGGCTTTTGATGCCTGCCGCGCGATAAGGGCCGCCAATTCGTCGGCGTCGGTAGTCGGCGGCGCGGGCGCTGCATTGCCCAACGCCGTGAGCTGGCAATCCGGCAACATATATGCGTCGCTCGTAAGCAACGGGGCGATGACTTGCCTCGATGCGATAAGCGGACATGGCTACCGCATGGGGAGCGACTACAGCTCGCCGGGCCCCGACACCATCGCACCTGATTTGCAGGCCTCGCTGAGCTACCTTTACACTGGTTTGTCACTCCCTGCGCAGAAGTCATTTAAGGTCACCGAATGGGGCTATCCGACCTCGCTGGTCGATCCGGACCTCCAGATTGCATATGTTATGCGCGGGACACTAACCAACCTCGCCAGCAACGTGGTCCTTACCGTCTGGTACGAATGGCGCGACTCGCGTCCTGAGGATGCCGGTCACGAGGCCCACTTTGGTCTCAACACCATAAATGGCGGCCCCAAGGCCTCGAGCGCGACAATGTCCGCGCTCACTTGGCTGGGGAATGCGAACTACGAAGGTCCCGCAACGACAGGACGGGTTGATGCGCCTGCGGCGTTCGTGACGTCTGGCAACAAGACGTACGCTATGGTTTGGATCGCCACCAGCGACCTCACAAAGCGCTATCGCCTCAACGCCGACGGTGTTTACATCGGTGACATCAGCTACCTGCCTAAACCATTCACAGTGAAAAATAAGCGCGTCGTGTTGGTCGCCCAACCCTAATTGGTTCTCGGAACTATTCGCAAATGCCGAAATAGGCTCGGGGACAGGCGGCTAGAAGTCGCACGTACCAGTGTTAGATTTTCAGTTCTTTCAATGGTTGCGTAATGATCCCCGGATTCCGCGTCTTCCATGTCGAAGCTATATGCTCCGGCTTGGCGACGGTACCGTTGTAGTAAGCCCACGCCTGACCTGACCTCTCTGGGACCAGCCCCGGCACGCTGCAACTTGTGGTGGAGGTCGCGCGCCAACTTGTTTTGGCTCGCCTTTGCCTGGTGACATTGTCGGTCAGTGCTTTACTCACCGGAACAGCGTCTCTGCAAGAAGCGCCTCAGTCATCTGTTGAACCTTCGCTTCTGTGTTATTGTGCCTTCACTTCCGCCTGTTGGGATATATGTCAAAACGGTCGGGCAACTCGCAGCAATTTATTACTTCAGTTGTTCGCGAGCCAAGCGTGCAAGATACTCGCCCTCCCGGATAGTGACTTCGTCGCCTGTCTTGTAACACTCACGAAGGTAGGCATCGATGGCAATTTCATTGCCCAGCGGATCGAAGCGACCGGCCGTAAAGAAGACGCAACGGCCCTTCGGTGTCTTGTCGTTTCGAGGCAATTCAGTTTGCTCCCACGTTGTGCGACCAATATTCTGGGAGCGACTGCCTTCAGGTTCGGGCATCTTAATGTCTGAAGTCCGATATTAGGGTGGGAAGTGGACACCACATTTAGATGGCTTTGCCAGACCAGATGTTGGGCACACCCTTCGCAAGCCGGTCGAGCGCGAGGCCGATTTCGTCCTCCCGTGCGATCGCGATGGAGCCCTCCTAGGAGGGATCGGACCCGTCCAGCTTCTGCAGCGAACTATAGATGCTCGTTCCGCTGCGCTCGCCGGAAAGCGATCTCCTCGCGCCAGCGCAGCACCGGCTCAGGCAGGTCGCCATCGCGTTGCTTGTTTGGGCGTCAGCCGCCGAGCCCCTCTTTGCTAACCAATACACTGGCTTGTATGTCCAAGGGACGGATCGGCATGACCGGCGGGTCGGCCACTACCAGCTTGACCCAGAGAGCGTCCGCGCCCCTGAAATAAGACGTTTCGGTCGCCCTGCGCAATGCGTCCATGCTGCCCTGTTCGGTTCCGGAGGCTGCGTCGGCGAAACCCGGCAGTTCGAATATGACCCATGAGCCCTGGTCCATTTCGCTCACGCTGAGAGTGACTGCTGGTCTTTCGGTTTTCACCTCGATCTCGGTGCCGGCACGCACGGTGCTCTGGTTGCCCGTGATATGAAATTCCTTGCCGTTGCGAACCAGCGCGATGGGCTTCTCCGGAGCGGGCGGAGTGGGCGGAGCGGCCGGAGCAGCCGGAGCAGCCGGAGCGGCTCGAGCCGCCCCTGCGGTCGGAGCGGCCGAGGCCAGAGCGCCAATTCTCGATACGGGTCGTCTTTCCGAGAGATACAGGCGTCCAACATCACCCCTGCACACGGAGGCGTTCCAGGTGGGGTGAATCTCACAGGTGTCGTCAGTGGCGACGCTGTCGTTCTCGCCGTCGTTGAGGATGATTTGGGAATTGGGGATGCCGGTCACCGAACCATCGAGGTCGTGGATCGACAGCGTCCGGTAAGCCACGCCACCCCGGTTGTCGTTGTCGAACCGAGGATCGATGTTCGGAAAATAGACCGGCTTGGCATTGACGAAGCGAAGACCGCTGGCGGTGCTTGCGGTCGTGATCCCCGAGCTCGTGAACAGCAGCCAGGAAAGCGCTCCGGTCTTTCGCCGGTCGTTGTCCTGGTAATTCACGAATGTCGTGTTCACCACGTCATTGCGGTAATCATAGTATTCGTAGCCGCGGATGGGAAAATCCGGAATCGCAGGCTTCGGCAGGCTACGGCCATAGGCGATTTCCTCTGGCGTTGTGGGATTGCCAATGTTGGCGGTTTCACCCACGATCAGCGAATCCTCCAACCGTGAGGTAAACCGCTGGCTGCCGAAATCACCGGATGACTGCGTCATGCCAATGGCGTTGTCTGCGAACTTCATGTTGCGGAATATGAAAAGCTCACCCCGGCCCCACAGACCGCCATTGCGGTTCTTGTAGCTGAGCAAATCCTCAAACACCGTTTCCACGAAATCGCTGCTCGGGTCAGCAGGATTGACCCGCGGCATGAACGCGTTGCCGGCCAGACCGAAAGTGTTGTCGACGTTGATGTTCCGGTCGAACAGGAACCCGTCGAAATTGGAATGGGACACGTTGCCTCTGAAGGTGCCCATCGGCGTCCGGCGCGGCCAGATCTTGGCGGCGGCCTCCGAACCCTGGAAGGCGCCCTGGGGGTGTTCCGGCAGCGACATCCAGAAACCGGTCTCATCGGAACCGGCCGCGACATTATCGATGTAGCTGTTGTCCGGGTTTGTGATCCAGAAGGACGACGCCGTGTTGTCCGAAGGCAGCAGGGTGCCCCCGCCGTGGAAGCTGATTTCCCTGACGGTCGTGCGATTGGCATAGGTATAGTTGTTCTCGCCGTTGGCTGCGAGGTTGGTGGGCACGCATGCCAATGTCGGATGGCACTTGGTCTGGATCGCCAAGTTGTGGACGAACTGGTTGCCGTGCTCGATCCCATCTTCCATGAAGAAGCAGTGGCCCACGGTGTTGAAGGTCACGTTGTTCTCGATCATCAAGTCGTTGGTCCCGTGCACGGTGACGCAGCGGTTGTAGGTGTCATGGATGGCGGCGTTGCGGACATACATGCCCTCGCCCTCGCCCAGAACATGGAAGTGGATCGGGTAGCGCGCCAGGGTGAGAAACTGGCCCATGCGGTTGAGCTCGATGCTGTCGACATACATCTTCGAGCCGCCCATCGCCATGATGTGCCCGCCGAAATGGCTCGTCGCCGCATCCTCGGATGCCTGGATCTTGATGTTGCGGCTGATCATGGCGACCTCGCCGCGCTCATCCACGTCGAAAGTGATCTCGCCATAGTGCATGTACTGGAGCGGATCGGCGAACCTGATCGTGTTGCCGCTTATGCCGTTGATGGTCCGACGTTCGGCCTGGCGCGAATTGAAGTCGGTCGAAGCGAGGACGATCTCCTCCCCCGCACGCCATTCCGAAGCGTCGAGGACCTGGATGCTGGTCGCACCGCGCCCGGCAGTGGCGGCAAGCTTGGTCCAGGTGTGATCGGTCGTGCCATGGAGGTTCAGCGTCCCGCCCAACATCATGATGCCGCGATCGCCCATCGTATTGATGTTTTCGCCCTGCACAGTGTCGGTCAGGGTGATCGTGGCGTTGTGCTGGAACGGACTGGCCTCGGTGCCGATCTGCAGCTCGCCGCCGGGGACGTAGATCCAGTCGGTGGTCAGCGCCAAGTCACGCT
>JBDSDZ010000132.1:0-3873 GCA_039920345.1 Croceibacterium sp. | reverse complement strand
TCAGCAGCGGCAGGCTGGTGACTGCCTGCTGGCCCTGTTGCAACCGGTCAGCCTGGGCCACGCGGCCGGCAATGGGGGCGCGGACTTCCGTCCGCCGCAGCGACAGTTCCGCTTCGGCTTTGCGGGCGTTGGCAGCGGCGATCTGCGGGTTTTGGCCGGGCACGGCTGCGCCATTGGACAACCGTGCGCGAGCTTCCGCCTGGTCGGCCTGGGCCGAGCGTAATTGTTCACGGGCCTGCGCCACGGCATGCTGGGCCGCTTCGTAATCGGCCTTGGTAGTAAAACCGCGCTTCCACAGCGCTTCCTGCCGGGACAGGGTGGCCTGTGCGAAGCCGATATCTTCTCGTGCGGCGGAAATATCCGCACCAGTGAGTTCGCTGGCATTCGACAGCACTGTGACGTTGGCCTGCGCGGCCGCGATCTGCGCGTCGGCTTCGGCGATTTGCAGGCGATAGGGTTCGGGATCGATCCGGAACAGCAAGTCCCCGGCCTTGACCAGGTCGCCTTCCTTGACCGCGACATCGACGATTTTGCCGACGATTTCCGCACTCACGCCAACTTTGTCCTGCTTGAGATAGGCGTTGTCGGTCGTCACCTTGCCTTGCAGGCTCTGCCAGTAGAAAAAGCCGCCGATGAGCAGCAGCAATGGCAGCGACAGCATCAAGGCAAGCCGCCCCCAGCGACGCTTCTTGGGCGCCTCAGCCGGCGAAACGAGTGTCTCGTCTTCCGAAATCTGGATGTCGGCTTCCGCCATCGAAAAATTCTGCCTTAAAAGGACTATGCCAACGCCAGATAGGCGAACAGGTTGCTTGTAACAACTGACTGCTAAAATTTTGCACTCGGGAGATTGAAAAAATGGGTAAAATTACTGGAGGCTGCCAATGCGGCCAGGTCCGTTATCGCGCCGAAGCGGAGGAATTAACGGCGTATTTGTGCCATTGCCGGATGTGCCAGAAGGCCACTGGCGGTTTTGCAGCCAGCTTCGTCAACATGCCCGTGGCGGCGCTGACGTGGGATAGCGAGCCCAACTGGTACGCCAGCTCGCCCATCGCCATGCGTCCGTTTTGCGCCACTTGCGGCACGCCGCTCGGCTTTAAATTCAATGATGGCCAGGGAATCGACGTGACTTTCGGCACCATCGACAACCAGGCCGGGCTCGATCCGCAATCGCATGCCGGGGCAGAAAGCATCCACGAAGCCTGGATCGACACCTCCGCCCTGCCGCGCCAGCGCAGCGATGAAACGCACAGCGTGGTCAGCCGCTGGACGGCGGCGGGTCTGCCGGTGCCCGGATGAACGAAGTGCATAGCGAGCGCATGGTGTCGTTCGATGGCACCGAACTGGCGATTCACCGGATGGGCGAGGGCCGACCGGTCTTGCTGCTGCATGGGCTCTTTTCGAGCGCTCAGATGAACTGGATTCGCTTCGGTCACGCGGCCAAACTGGCAGAGGCCGGGTTCGAGGCGATCATGCCGGATCTGCGCGCGCACGGTGACAGTGCCGCGCCGCATGATTCAGCCGCCTATCCGCCAGATGTGCTGGTGCGCGATGTGGAGGCAGTTATTGCCGGGCTAGCCCTGGCGGACTTTGACCTGGTCGGCTTCTCGCTCGGCGCGCGCACAGCGGCGCGGGCGGTGGTTGGCGGACTTGTCCCGCGCAAGCTGGTGCTGGCCGGAATGGGTCTGGAAGGACTGGCCGGCTGGGATCGCCGGGCCGCCTTCTTCATCGATGCGATCGACCGCTTCGACAGCATCAAGCAGGGCGATGCGGCGTTCATGGCGGTGCAGTTCATGAAGACGATGAAAGTCGACCAAGTGGCCGCGCGGCTGTTGCTGCAATCGGTCGGCGATACCGATGCGGATGACCTGGCCGCGATCAAAGTCCCGACGCTGGTCGTCTGCGGCGAACAGGACCGCGACAACGGCTCGGCGGAAAGCCTGGTCAAAGCGCTTCCGAACGCCGAGCACGAAGCCGTGCCGGGCACTCACATGAGCTCGGTCACCGAGCCCTCGTTAGGTGAGGCTATCGTGCGTTTTCTGCTGGGCTGACCGCGCGCCGGCGCCACAGCCACACAATGGCCACCACGACCGCAACTGCCAGCGTATCGGCGCACCAGTCGACAATGTCGGCGTCGCGGTGCAACGCCGGGATCGACTGGACCAGCTCGATGAGCGCCCCGAATAGCGACAGCGGAACGGCGATCCGGAGCAGGTTGAGCTGCGGGTAAGCGGCCGACGCCAGCACGCTCAGCGTCACGAACGCGAGGATGTGCTGGATCTTGTCGTTGGGATTGCCCGGCAGGTCTGGCGGATGCGGCAAGGTCGCCATCACGAAGGTGAAGATCACGGCGGCCCAGAAGACCAGCGGCAAGTATCGTGTCACTATCAAAGGATCAGCGGAACGGCGGTTCGTTGAAGGCGCGCAACTTGCGGCTGTGCAGGCGTGGGCCTTCGGCGCGCAAGTGCTCGCAGGCGCGGATGCCCATCTGCAAGTGCGCGGCAATCGCCTGTTCGTAGAAGTGGTTGGCCTGCCCCGGCAGTTTGATTTCGCCGTGGAGCGGCTTGTCGGACACGCACAGCAGCGTGCCGTAGGGCACACGGAAGCGATAGCCTTGCGCGGCCACGGTGGCGCTTTCCATCTCGATTGCGACCGCACGGCTCTGCGACAGGCGCAGCGCGGTGTGACTGTAACGCAGCTCCCAGTTGCGGTCGTCGGTGGTGACCACGGTGCCGGTGCGCATCCGTTGTTTGAGATCCTGCCCGTCGGCCCCGCTGACTTCTTCGGCTGCGGCGTAAAGCGCGCGCTGGACCTCGGCGATGGCGGGGAGGGGGATTTCCGGCGGCAGCACCGCGTCGAGCACGTGATCGTCGCGCAGATAGGCGTGGGCGAGCACGAAGTCGCCGATCTTCTGGGTCGGGCGCAAACCGCCGCAGTGGCCTATCATCAACCACGCTTCGGGCCGTAGCACGGCAAGGTGGTCGGTAATCGTCTTGGCGTTGGACGGGCCGACGCCGATGTTGACCAACGTGATCCCGGCCCCGCCCGGTGCGATAAGGTGATAGGCCGGCATCTGGTGCCGGCGCCAGGTCGTCTCGCTCAGTTGCGCCTTGGCATTGTCGGTCTGCTGTTCGAGGTAAAGGCCGCCGGCGCCGGCCAGTGCGGTGTACGACCCTTGTCCGACCTGCAACCCGGCCCAGTCAACGAATTCATCGATGTAGCGGTGGTAGTTGGTAAACAAGATGAAGCGCTGGAAATGCTCAGGAGCGGTGCCGCTGTAATGCGTCAGGCGGGCGAGCGAGAAATCGGTCCTGAGGCCATCGAACAGCGACAGAGGAATTGATTCCCCCGGCCCGCCGAGGTGGATGCAGTCGGCCAGCTCGTCACCGATCAGCGCCAGTTCGGTGGTCGGGAAGAATCGCGCCAGCTCAGTCGGGGTCTTGCCCACTACGGCGGCGCCGCGCTGGGCATCGAGCACGTAAGGGAAGGGGATTTCTTGCCGCGAGGGGCCGCAGTCGATCTCGACCTCGTAATCCGCCAGCAGCAGGTCGAGCTGTTCGGTCAGGTAGTCGGCAAAAAGCTGCGGCTGGGTCACCGTGGTGGCGTATGTGCCGGGCTGGTGCAGGCGGCCAAAGGCGCGAGACCGGTCACCGGTAAAGGCCCCGCCAGAAAACCGCACTCGCAGTTCAGGATAGCAATAGCTGCCGTCGTGCCGCCGCTCGGGCGGGGGGACTTCGCCCGTGCGGGCATATTCGGTGATGTCGGCGCGCAGGCGTTCGACCGCCTCGTCGTAAATGGCGGTCAGGCGATCAATTGCAGTTCGAGAATCCATGAATCCAGCTAGCAGGATTGGCGCAAAGGAAAAGGGGCGCGGTC
>JBDSDZ010000131.1:0-11795 GCA_039920345.1 Croceibacterium sp. | reverse complement strand
GCAGCATGGTGAGCTCGACCGGAGACATGTCGCCCTTGGCTGGCGATTCGTCGCTCGCCGCCTGCTCGTCTTCATGGTCATCGATCGCTTCTTCGATCTGGGCGCGAAGCGAGGTTTCGCCGTCCTCGTCGAAGAATTTGCGGATCGAAGTCCACAAGCTGCTGCGTTTACTGTCTGCGTCTCCACTGGGGGAGTCGCCCGGTCTGGAACTGTCGGGCATTGCCCTGCTGCTTTCCCCTCAAGAGGCGGCGTGATCCCCATATGGGTCACCGATCCCGCAAACCGCAAGCGCCTTCGTTTCGAGCGCTTCCATCGCGTCGGCGTCGGCGCTCGATATTTCATGGTCATAGCCGGCCAGGTGAAGCAAGCCGTGAACCACCAGGTGGGCAGCATGATCCGCCAGGGACACGCCTTTTTCAGCGGCTTCGCGGGCGCAGGTTTCATAAGCGAGGGCGACATCGCCGAGCATTTCGGGAGGGCCGGCGGGGGGCAACGCGACAACCTCGGCCCGGCTCAGCATCGGGAATGACAGGACATTGGTCGGCTTGTCGCGTTGGCGCCATTCGCGATTGAGGGTGTGGATTTCCGCGTCGGATGTGAACAACACGCTCGCCGTCAGGCGCGGATTAGCGAGTTCGGGCGCGACCGATGCCGCGGCCTCGGCGGCTGATAACGCCAGCGCGTCCCACTCCGCAGACGGCCAAGGCTTTTCGATATCGATGTCGAGGTCCACTTCAGCCAGCTTTCGCAGTCAGGCGCTGGCGCACTTACTCGTTTCCTTCGTAGGCCTCGACAATGCGCCCCACGATCGGATGGCGGACCACGTCGCCGACTCCGAAGCGCACCACGCTGATGCCGTCGACCCCGTCGAGGCGGCTGACCGCGTCGTGCAGCCCGCTGTTGTTGGAACCGCCGGGAATATCGACTTGCTTGGGATCGCCGCACACCACCATCCGGCTGTTCTGCCCGAAGCGAGTGAGGAACATCTTCATCTGCTCGCGGGTGGTGTTCTGCGCTTCATCGAGAATTACGAACGCATCGCTCAGCGTGCGGCCGCGCATGAACGCGATCGGGGCGACTTCGATTTCGCCGCTGGCGAGGCGCCGGTCGACCTGTTCGGGCGGCATGCAATCGTAGAGCGCGTCGTACAGCGGGCGCAGGTAGGGATCGACTTTCTCTTTCATGTCGCCGGGCAGGAAGCCGAGCTTTTCGCCCGCTTCGACCGCCGGGCGGCTGAGGATCAGGCGCTGGACACTACCAGTCATCAACTGGCTGACCGCTTGCGCGACGGCGACATAAGTCTTGCCGGTGCCTGCTGGCCCGAGCGCGAAAATGATGTCGCGGCTGGCCAGCTGGCGCATGTAATCGGCCTGCATCGCGGTGCGCGGGACGATTGTCTTGCGCCGGGTCCGGATACTGATCGGCGGACCGTCGATGTCGCCGGCAAAGATACCGTCCAGCGTCGGCTCGTTCGACATCGAGATCAGCGATTCGATGGTCCCGGCGTCCATTTCCTGCCCGGTCAGCAGGCGCTGGTGCATCGCCATCAGGACTTCGCGGGCGCGCGCCACGTCGTCTTCGGTGCCTTCGACCAGGACCTTGTTGCCGCGCGCGGCAATCAGCACCCCGAGCCGGTTCTCGATCTGCACCAGGTTAGCGTCAAATTCCCCGAACAGGGCGCCGAGCATGGCCTGGTCATCGAACAGGACTTCTGCCCGGGCGCGCCGGGCATGATCGCGGCGGTCTTCGGGATGAGCAAGCACCGATCCGTGATCGATGCGGTGTGACTTGCGGGCCATGCGCTCCTTTCAAGGTGTGAGTCGGAAAATAGGGCAGGCAATTCCACTGGCAAGCTATCGGGCCTCGAACTGCCGGGGAAAAAGCGCGAATTGTCCTGAATGTGGCATTTCACGTATGACCGGGCGATGTTTCGCAGCTTCCTCTTGTTCGCCGCCTTGGCCTGCGCCGCAGCCTGCTCGCCCTCGGGCCAGACGGCTTCCAGCGCCGCTGCCAGCCCGACCGCAGGTGTCGCACCGGCCGATATCGATTTCCCGTCGGAGGCGGAGGCGTGGGTGCGGGCCCAGTATCCCGGCAAAGGCTTCCTGCTGTACTTGTCCGGCAAAGCCGATCTCGATGGCGACGGGGTGGACGAAATGCTGATCTATGTCGGCGGGGCATCGGTGTGTCGAAGCGGCGGCTGCCCGCTCGCAGTGCTCAAGGAAGAAGGCGACCACTGGCGCACGGTCACCTTGCTGAGCGTGGTCCAGCTCCCGGTTGGCGTGCTCGATTCGCGCAGCCACGGCTGGCGCGACCTGTGGGTTACGGTGGCCGGCGGCGGGGTGCCTGCTGGATTTCGGCGCTTGCAGTTTGACGGCACCTGTTATCCCGCAAACCCGACCGTCAGCCCGGCACAGCCGATCGACAAACCCACGAGCGAGGTGATCGCCGCGACCCCGCTGACCCGGATCAAGTAATCGCGCGAGTTCCAACCAGCGACCTGGGACCGGCTTCGACCAGCTCGAGTTCGACCAGGTCGCCGACGGCGCTGTCGCCATCGAACAGCACCGACTGCAACCACGGCGATTTGCCCAGCCATTGGCCGGGCTTCTTGCCGCGCCGTTCGACCAAGACCGAGCAGCGCCGGCCCACGCTCGCCCGGTTGAAGGCCAACTGGTCACGATTGAGCGCCGCCTGCAGGCGCTGCAGGCGCTCGTCCATTACCTCTGCCGGCACCTGGTCGCTCATCGAAGCAGCCGGCGTTCCCGGGCGCGGCGAGTACTTGAAGCTGAAGGACTGGGCATAGCCGACAGCATCGACCAGGCGCAGGGTGTCCGCGAAATCGGCTTCCGTCTCGCCGGGGAAGCCGACAATGAAATCGCCGCTCAGCGCGATGTCTGGCCGGGCGGCGCGGAAGCGGTCGAGCAGCTTGAGATAACTGGCCGCCGTGTGGCTGCGGTTCATCGCCTTGAGCACCCGGTCGGACCCGCTCTGCACTGGCAAGTGCAGGTACGGCATTAGCTTGCCGACTTCGGCATGCGCTTCGATCAGCCCGTCGGTCACATCGTTGGGATGACTGGTGGTGTAGCGAATACGCTGCAATTCCGGCAGCTTGTCGAGCGCGTTGATCAACCCGTCGAGGCCGACTGCGCGCCCCGCGGCGTCATGACCGGTCCACGCGTTGACGTTCTGGCCCAGCAGCGTGATCTCGCGCGCGCCGTGCTCCACCAAAGTGCGCGCTTCATCGACCAGTGCGTTGAACGACCGCGATATTTCTGCGCCGCGCGTATAGGGTACGACGCAGTAAGTGCAGAACTTGTCGCACCCTTCCTGCACTGTCAGGAACGCACTGGGGGCAGAGCGGCGGCGCGCGGGCAGGGCGGCGAACTTGGCATCGGCCGGCATGTCGGTGTCGGTCGCCCGCTCGCCCTTCGCGGCCCGCGCGATCAGTTCGGGCAAGCGGTGATAGGCCTGCGGTCCAACCACCACGCCAACGGCGCCGGCGCGGGCCATGATTTCCTCGCCTTCCGCCTGCGCCACACAGCCCGCCACCGCGATCATCGGCGGGGTGTCCCCTCCGGCTTTGACCAGTCGGCCAATATCGGAATAGACTTTCTCGGCCGCCTTTTCGCGGATGTGGCAGGTGTTGAGCACCACCAGGTCGGCGTCTTCGCCCTCGTCCACCGCGCGCATGCCTTGGTCGGCCAGCAGTTCCGTCATGCGTTCGCCGTCATAGACGTTCATCTGGCAGCCGAAGCTCTTGACCCGGAAGGTCTGGGGGGAACCGCTCTGTCGCATGGGGCCGCGCCCTTAGGCCATTTCGGCGCTGAGTTAAAGCCGCAAGGCCTGCGCGATTGCGGCCTGCGCTGCCGCCGTCATGGTCTTGCGATTGGTCAGCGCGGTGCCGCTCAGGGGCGCAAGAAAATGGATCGTCAGCTGCACACCGCCCGGCCGCGCCATGATCTTGCGCACGTTGTCCATCCCCGGTTCGCCGCCGAACCAGCAGACGTCGGCGGCATCAGTATACTCGAGTGCAACCGGCTGGATGGGCACTTCTCCCGCCAGCGGCTCGACCGCGGACAGCAGTGCGCTACGAAACGGAAGCAGGCCGGTGCCGTCGTTGGTGGTGCCTTCAGGGAATATCGTCAGCGGCCGTTCGCCCAGCGCTGCACGGACCTGCTCGACTTGCGTTGCGATCGATCCACGCCGGTCGCGGGTGATGAAAACGGTGTCGTTCTGGTCGCACAGCCACTTCAGCGCGCCATTCCCGGCGAGCCCCGAGTGGGCAACGAAAATCGCCCGGCTGGTGCCCGCAAGAGCGAGAATGTCGAGCCAGCTTTCGTGGTTGGCGAGGAACATCGCGCCGGGGATCGGCGTGCCCACGGTACGCACGCGCAGGCCCGCTGCGCGGCCCATCAGGCCCAGGAAAATCGGCGGAATGAGGTTGCGCACCCCGACCAGTTTGAACAGCACGTGGAGCGGCACGATGATGAGGAAGCCGAGCCCCGCGCTCAGCCACCTCAGCCCGGTGCGCAGGCGCGGTAGGGCCAGTTTAGTCCTCGCGATCGATGCGCACGCCGTAGAGCTCCATCCGGTGGTCCACGAGGCGGTAGCCGAGCTTTTCGGCAATCTGCTTCTGCAGCGCTTCGAGTTCGGGATCGACGAATTCGACAACCTTGCCGCTTTCGACGTCGATCAGGTGATCGTGATGGGCTTCGGGCGCGGCTTCATAGCGGGCGCGGCCGTCACCGAAATCGTGCCGGTCGAGAATGCCGGCTTCTTCGAACAAGCGCACGGTGCGATAGACGGTGGCGATCGAAATCTTCGGATCGATTGCCGCCGCGCGGGCGTGCAGAGCTTCCACGTCAGGGTGATCTTCGGCTTCCGAAAGGACGCGTGCGATCACCCGGCGCTGGTCGGTAATCCGCAATCCGCGTTCGGCGCACAGAGCTTCGAGATCGATAGGTTGGTGCAATTTCGGTCCCGGTCCAAGCAAAGCGCCCCGCCTCTATGGAAGGGGCGGGGCGCTTTTTCAACCTTGGCAGGTCGGGCTTATGCAACGACCTTTTTCTTGCGCCCGCGGCGCTGGCCGGGCTTGCGGCCCAATCCGATCTGGACTGCCAGCGTACGCCGCTTTTCGGCATACTCGGGGGCAACCATCGGATAATCCGCCGGCAGGCCCCAACGCGCACGATATTCGGCAGGCGTCAGGCCATGGTCGGTCATCAAGTGGCGCTTGAGCATTTTCATCTTCTTGCCGTCTTCAAGACAGACGACATGATCGGGCTTGATCGACGAGCGGATCGACACCGCCGGCTCAAGCTTCACTTCGGCGGGAGCCGCGTTCCCCAGACCGGCAAGCGCGCCGTAAACATTCTGAATCAATTGCGGCAATTCGTCGACGGCAACGCCGTTATTGCTCACATGTGCGGCAACGATATCCGATGTCAGTGTAATCAGCATTTCGGACATATCGTTTTCAAGTGTAGCCATTTTAAATCCTCGTAAGGTTGCGACCTCGGCTCCACCGGCAGCCTTGTGGCTGTCCGGATTGACCGAGCCTCTGCTCCCATCGAGGATTCATTACAAGGCCGGATAAGTATCCAGGGCCAAATCGCTGTGAATTAAGAATATCGCGGTCAGTCAATCGGCAGGCTGAACGTAATCGCATCGAGAGGGGGGCCGTTTCCTCGGCGGTAATAGTTGCGGCGGCGGCCCACGGGCTCAAATCCGTGCCGCCGATACAGCGATTCGGCGCCATTGCCGTCGCGCATTTCAAGGAACAGCCTTGCCACGCCGCGCGACCGCGCTTCGGCGATGAAGCGGCCGAGAAGGTCTCCACCGATTCCGTGGCCGCGTTTGTCGGGGACCACGGCAATCAGCAGTAGTTCCTCTTCGTCGAGAATCTGGCGCGACAGGGTGAACCCGGCGGCAGGAGACTGCGCGTCGTGCTCTTCGGCGGCGAGAAGGTAATGGGTCGCCGGCTGCGCCAGGGCATCTTCCACTTGGCGCCGAGTCCAGGCTTCGCCGAAAGCGGGCTCGAACGCGGCCTTCATGACCGCCATGATCCGGTCCAGATCGTCGATCATCCGGCCACACCGGGCAGCCGGGCATCGGGCGCGCGGCCGTAGATCGGGGCAAGATCGGGCGTCAGCAGCGCGGCATTGAGCAGGATGAAGGCCCGCGCATCGGGGAGCAGGGGCAGCGCCTCGCCGCTCCCGCGCAGCGCGACCAGCGCTTCGGCCTGGCTGCCGGCCACGACCGTGTGCGCCCCGGCTGCGGCCTGCTCAGGGGCAAGCGAGACTTGCGTTGCTTCGGGCATTCCGTCCGCGGCGAACGGCTGCACGAACCATTCACCGTGCCCGCCGGTCATGCACACCGTCACCGGGCCGGGGCGCCGCGCCGCCGCCATCGCTGCCACCAGCGTCAACGTGGGGTAGCCGAGCACTTCGGCCTGCCAGGCAAGCCCCAGCGCCCGCGCCGCCGCCAGGCCAATCCGCACGCCGGTAAAGCTGCCGGGGCCAAGCGAGACCACGATCCGGACCGCGCGGCCCTTGCCCGGCAGTTCGGCTATCATCGGCACCAGCCGTTCGGCATGACCGCGCCCGATCACTTCGAACCCGCCACCGAGCAATTCCCCGCGCTCGAACAAGGCGGCGGAGCAGGCGTCTGTCGCGCATTCGATGACGAGGGTGCGCCGCGGATCCATTGCCCGTGACCCGATCAGAGCAGGCGGTTGAAGACGCCGAAGTCGGGCCGCGGGCTGCGCGCGAAGATGCTCGCGTCATCGCCGTAGCCGATCGAACAGATGAAGTTCGACTTCCACTTCGGTTCGTCGGCAAAGAAGTCTGCATCAACCGCCGCGTTGTCGAATCCCGACATGGGCCCGCAATCGAGCCCGACCGCGCGTGCGGCCATGATCAGGTAGCCGCCCTGCAGCGTCGAATTGCGCATCGCGGAAACCCGGCGCCCTTCCTCGCTACCGGTGAACCAACGACGCGCATCGGTATGCGGAAACAGCCACGGTAGCTGCTCGTGAAAATCGAGGTCCATCCCCACGATTACACAGACCGGTGCGCCGGTAATCTTGGGCTGGTTCATGGCCGAAGCATGCCGCGCAAGGCGCGCCTTGGACTCAAGCGATTTACACCACACAAGGCGAGCGGGAAGCTGGTTGGCAGACGTCGGGCCGAACTTCATCAGGTCCCAGATCGCGTGGATCTGCTCGTCGCTGACGTCGCGGCTGTGAAAGGCGTTGAAACTGCGGGCTTCGCGAAACAATTGGTCGAGCGCGGTGTCCGAAACAGGCTCGGCCATCAGGCGGCGCGGACTTCTTGCACTTCGGGGACGTAGTGCTTGAGCAGGCCTTCGATGCCCTGCTTGAGCGTCGCGGTCGAGCTGGGGCAACCGGAGCAGGCGCCCTGCATCGCGAGATAAACCACCCCCTCGCGGAAACCGCGATAGCGGATGTCGCCTCCGTCATTGGCGACGGCCGGGCGGATGCGGGTTTCGAGCAGTTCCTTGATCTGTTCGACGATGTCGGCGTCGGCCGGATCGTCACCGATGTCATCCTCGTCCTCGCCCGGAACTGCGATGCCGCCCGCGCTGCCGCCGGCAAACAGCGGCGCCTGGCTGATGAAATGGTCGAGCAGCACGGCCACGACCTGCGGTTTGAGCGAGGACCAGTCGGCCCCCGGCGCAGCGGTGACCGACACGAAATTGCCGCCGAAGAACACCCCGGTCACTTCACCGGTGTCGAACAATGCCTGCGCCAATGGCGAGGCTTCGGCGTCTTCCGGGCTGGCAAAGTCGCGCGTTCCGGCGGGCATGACCTGCTGGCCGGGCAGGAACTTGAGCGCCGCGGGGTTCGGGGTGGTTTCGGTCTCGATGAACATGGCAGAGATGTAGGATGCGCGAGGCCCGCTAGCAAGGCGCGCGCGCAGGTTTGACGGGGCGTTGGCGGCGGCGGCGGAACAATGACCCCGGGGCATCATTCACTATCCCTTCATGCCTCGAACCCTTAGTGGCGGACCTATGTTGCTTTCCCAGCGCGCACTCAGCGCATTTTCCGCCCTTCTCCTGCTCTCCACTGTGCCCGCCGAGGCGCAGCAGGCGGCCATCCCGTCCAAGGTTGCCGCGCCCGCCGCGGCCGCACCGCAATATACCCAGCCCGACGATCCGTGGATTTACCACGGCACCGACATCCCGATCGACAAGCAGTGGCTGTTCGGCGCCACGCCCAACGGGGTGCGCTATGCAGTGCGCAATAATGGCGTGCCTCCAGGCCAGGTCTCGATCCGCATCCGCATCGATGCCGGTTCGCTGTACGAAGAGGACAGCGAACAGGGCCTGGCCCATCTGATCGAGCACCTGACCTTCCGCCAGTCGAAGTATCTCGCCAACGGTGAAGCGATTCCGCACTTCCAGCGGCTCGGCGCGAGCCTTGGCAATGACACCAACGCCCAGACCACGCCGACGCAGACGGTTTACCAACTCGATCTGCCCAACGCGACCGACGCCACGCTCGAAGACAGCATTCGCGTGTTTGCCGGCATGATCGAGGAGCCGGCGCTAAGCCCAGCCAACGTCACCGCCGAAGTGCCGATCGTGCTTGCCGAACGACGCGAGCGCAGCGGGCCGGAACAACGCATCGCGGACGCCACCCGGAGGGTTTTCTTCGCCGGACAGCGATTGTCGATGCGCAATCCGATCGGCGAGATGTCTACGCTGCAGGCTGCGACGTCGGCCAGCGTCAAGGCTTTCCACCATCGCTGGTACCGCCCGGAAAACACCACCGTCGTGGTAGTGGGCGATGCCGATCCGGCGCGCTTGGCCGGTCTGGTCGAGCAGTATTTCGGATCGTGGCAGGTGGCGGGCACCCATACCCTCGCGCCCGATTTCGGGTATCCGGTAGCGCCGCGCGGCGCCAACCCGGCCAACCCGGTTGGCGAAACCGGCGTGCTGGTCGAAACCGGGCAGCCGCGCGGGCTGACATACGCTTACCTGCGCCCGTGGCACCAGGTGACCGACAACATTGAATATAACCGCGGGCTGTTGATCGATTCGATCGCCGAGGCGATCCTCAATCGGCGATTGGAAGCGCGCGCTCGCGTGGGTGGCAGCTATCTTTACGCGCAAGTCCAGCAGGACAAGGTCAGCCGTTCGGATGACGCGACTTATGTCGCCTTTGCCCCGCTGACCAAGGACTGGCAGACCCCGCTGGCCGAAGTGCGCGCGGTGATCGCCGATGCCATTGCCGAACCGCCGAGCCAGGCCGAGATCGACCGCGAACTGGCCGATTTCGACGTGGTGTTCGCCAACACCGTCGAGCAGAGCCGCATCCAGGCAGGTTCGAAACTGGCCAACGATATCGTCAACGCGGCCGATATCCGTGAAGCCGTTGCCTCGCCCGAAACAGTGCTCGAAGTGTTTCGCTCGATGCATGACCGCTTCAACCCGGCCGAGATTCACGCCCACACCAAGGCGCTGTTCGAGGGCGAGGTGATCCGCGCGCTCTACCTGACTCCCGAAGCGGGCGAAGCGACCGAGGCCGCCTTGCGCCAGGCGATGCTCGAACCCGTCGTGAGTGACGATCACGCGCGCACCCAGGTTGCAGCGATCAAGTTCAGCGATCTGCCGCCGGTCGGTACTCCGACCCAGCCTTTGCTGCGCGAGGCGGTGGGCATTTTCAACACTGGTGATGTCGAACAGGTCGAGTTTGCCAATGGCGTTCGCGCCCTGCTCTGGCCGACCCAGAACGAGCCCGGGCGGGCCACCGTGCGGGTCACGTTTGGCGCCGGACGGCTGGGGCTGACGCCCGATGAAGGCGCCTATGCAACACTTGGCCAGCTGGCACTGGTCAGTTCCGGACTGGGTCCGATAGGCCAGGACCAGCTCGAATTGCTGACCGCCGGCCGCAAGATCGGCTTCACTTTCGGCATCGAGGATGGCCACTTTACCTTCGAAGGCCAAACCCGCGCCGAAGACGTGCCCGACCAGCTTTACCTGTTTGCCGAAAAGCTCGCCGCGCCGCGCTGGGATGCGGCGCCGTTCGAACGCGCCAAAGCGAGCGCGCTACTGTCTTACGACAGCTATGCCGGCAGCGCCGAAGGCGTCGTCAACCGCGACGTCGACTGGCTGCTGCACGGGCGCGATCCGCGGTTCGCCACGCCGGGGCCTGACGCGCTGCAGCAGACCAGTGCCGCAGGCTTCCAGAAAGTCTGGTCGCGGCTGCTGGCGCAAGGTCCGGTCGAAGTAGACGTGTTCGGCGATTTCGATCGTGAGACCGTGGTCGCGTCCCTGTCGCGCACGTTTGGCGCGCTGGCCCCGCGCGAGCCGGTTTCATCGATCGTGCCGTTCGCCAGCTTCCCGGCAGCCAACGCCACCCCGCAAGTCCTGACCCATCACGGTGAACCCGACCAGGCCGCGGCGGTCATTTCCTGGCCGACCAGCGGCGGATCGGCCGCCCTGCCGGAAAGCCGCAAGGTCGAAATGCTGGCGGAGATTTTCTCCAACCGGCTGCTCGATGCTTTGCGCGAACGGTTGGGGGCAAGCTATTCGCCGTTCGTGTCCTCGACCTGGCCGCTTGACACAAACGGCGGCGGCAACCTGCTCGCCTTGGCGCAATTGCCACCGGCACAAGTCCCGGCTTTCTTCGAGGAAGCGGGCAAGATTGCCGACGATCTCGCCGCCACGGGGCCGACCGCGGACGAACTCGGCCGGGTCACCGAGCCAACGCGGCAACTGCTCCAGCGGGCGCAGACCGGGCACACCTTCTGGCTCAACCAGTTGCAGGGCGGGGCGCTCGATTCGAACCGCATCGCCCAGCTGCCGACGATCTTCTCCGATTATACCCAGGTCACCCCGGAGGAAATTCGCGCCTTGGCGGCCAGGTACCTCGGCTCGCGCGGCGGTTACCGGGTGGCAATCATGCCCGAGGCTGCGGCGAAGAGTGCCGGGCGCTAGCAATGGCGCCCGTTTTCCTGCGATTGGCCATGAACCGATAACCGATGTAACATTTGCGCACGCTGGCCTCGCGGAGTAGGGGCGCGGCCCTTCAAGGTATTTCGGATATTCGACGTGGCCAAGCACTGGAACCCCGACAGCTGGAAACAGCACGAAGCCAAGCACCTGCCGGTCTATCTGGACCCGGCGGCGCTGGTGCAGGCCGAATCCACGCTGAGCAATTACCCGCCGCTGGTGTTCGCCGGCGAAGCGCGCGACCTGATGGGCCAGCTGGCCGAAGTGTCGCAGGGCCGCGGGTTCCTGCTGCAGGGCGGCGATTGCGCCGAAAGCTTTGCCGAGTTTCACCCCAACAACATCCGCGACACCTTCCGGGTGCTGCTGCAGATGGCGGTGGTGCTGACATTTGCCAGCAAGCTGCCGGTGGTCAAGGTTGGCCGCATGGCCGGACAGTTCGCCAAGCCGCGCAGTTCCGCCACCGAGACATTGGGCGATGTCACACTGCCGAGCTACCTTGGCGACAACATCAACGGGATCGACTTCACGCCGGAATCGCGCCGCAACGATCCACAGCGCATGGTGCTGGCCTACAGCCAGGCGGCGGCGACGCTCAACCTGCTGCGCGCGTTTGCGAACGGCGGTTACGCCAACTTGCGCCAGGTCCACCAGTGGACGCTTGAATCGATGACCCGCAGCCCGTGGGCCGACCGGTTCAAGGACGTAGCCGACCGGATCGGCGAAGCGCTCGATTTCATGGAGGCCTGCGGGGTCGATCCGCAGACCGTGCCGCAGCTCAAGAGCACCAGCTTCTACACCAGCCACGAAGCCCTGCTGCT
>JBDSDZ010000130.1:0-17623 GCA_039920345.1 Croceibacterium sp. | reverse complement strand
GGGACCGAACCCGGCAATGACGGTTCTCATCTCGCGCGTGAGAACGACGTGGTCGTGGTCACTGTGAACCACCGGTTGAACGCCTTCGGATATCTCTATCTGGGCGATGTCCTTGGTCCGGCCTATGCCGATTCAGGCAATCTGGCACAGCTCGACATAGTCGCCGCGCTCGAATGGGTGCGTGACAATATCGATCAGTTCGGTGGCGACCCCGGCAATGTGACGCTGTTCGGTCATTCGAGCGGTGGCAGCAAGATTTGCGCGCTGATGGCAATGCCCGCAGCCAAAGGCCTATTTCACAAGGTTATCATCGAGAGCGGTGCCACGCTGAAGATTAGAGATCTTGAGAAAGCGGCAGGTGCCACAGCCAAGGCACTTGGGATCCTTGGTCTGACCCGTGACACGGCCGAGAAGGTGCTGACTCTTCCGACAGATGCGTTTCTGCCCTTCGGCGGTCTGGCCGGAAACGTGGGTTCGGGGCCGGTCGTCGATGGCCGTTCGATTCCGCGCCAGCCTTTCGAGCCGGACGCGCCGCCACAAGCAGCTGGCATTCCCCTGATGATCGGATCGGCAGAGACGGAAATGACAGGTTCGGCGCTGCCAGCCGACTTCTCCATGACCATGGAGGACCTGAGGACGCGCATGGCGCCGCAACTGGGCGATAAGCTGGATGCAGTCTTGGCCACATATACCGCCGGCCGGCCGACAGCGACACCGAGCGAAATCTATTTTTTCCTTACTGCCGACCTTCGTACCACCAAGCCAACCCTGTTGCTTGCCGAACGGCAAACGGTTCAGAATCAGGCGCCGGTCTTTCTTTACCGCATGGCGTGGAGGACGCCTGTCGACGGGGGCAGGCTGATGAGCCCGCATGGCATCGAATTGCCTTTCGTCTGGAATAATCTGGACGCCTCGCGCGGTCTGATCGGCTACGGCGACGAGCTTCAACCGATGGCAACGCGAATGAGCCGCATGTGGGCCACCTTCGCGCGCACGGGCGATCCCAACATTGCGGATCACGTCCATTGGGATCGGTTCACGCCTGAAACGCGTGCGACGATGGTATTCGATGTAGACGATCGACTGATTGATGACCCTTACAAGTCCGAGAGGGAAGTGTTGCTCAGCGTGCCGCCGGGCCCCTTTGGTTGACCGGGCATTGCAACAAGCGGCCCTGGCATCGATCGACCGAGCCAATGCCCGCGCGTGGCGAGATCTTCATTTTGCGGGCGCTGACGTTGCAGGTGCGGGAGGTGTATCCCAACGTCAGGAAATTTCAGTTGCCTTGATCCCCGAGTGGTAGGGAATTTGCAGTGATGAAAAGACATCTGACAGTGGCTGCAATCATCGGGGCAGGCTGCGTGGGGATCTGGGGTCAGGCAGCGCATGCCGCGGTAACGCCGGCCCAAGCCAGGACGCTGGCTGAACTCCAGCAAGAACTGGACCAGCTGGAATCCGACCTGACTCAGGCCGAGGATGTCGCGGCGATCCGCAAACTTCAGCGGGAGTATGGCTTTTTCATTGACAAGGGATTGTGGGAAGACCTCTCATCGCTTTTCGCAGACGATGCGCGCGCGTCCTATCCAGCCGGTGTATTCATCGGCAAAGCCAGCATACGCGAACACATCTGGCGCAATGTGGGCGACGGCACGATCGGACTGAAGGACGGTCGGATTTACAATCACATGGTGCTTCAGCCGGTTATTAACGTGGCGCCCGATGGACTCACAGCCAGGGGACGCTGGCGGGTGCTGGCCATGATCGGCCGCCTTGCGGATCCTGCCGACGGGCAGCCGGGCCAGGCGATGTGGGCGGGAGGCATATACGAGAATGTCTACGTCAAGCAGGACGGCGTCTGGAAGATCAAGGATCTTCGTTATTACAACGACTTCGCCGCGCCCTACCAAGGGGGTTGGGCAAATGTCGCGCCGATCGACGTGCCACCGGGCGCCATTTCGGAAACTCCGTCTCACGCCGGGGAACCTGAAGTAGCTGCTCCGGCGCGGAGGCGTTTCAGCCTGGCCTATCCGCCGGATCTCCCGCCCGACGTGCTGTGCCCGGGCTATCCTGTCGCGTGCATCCAGCCGTTCCACTATGACAATCCCGTTTCCGGGCGGGAGAGCCGGCCATGAACAGGATCGCCATTACCTTGGCATTGGGTCTGGCAGTAGCATCGGGCGCAGTTCGGGCCGCTGTCGAGACGCCCGAGCAAGCGCTCGCCGCCGTGCAGGCACACCTCGCGCAGCTGGATCGTCGCGCGCAAATGCAACAGGATGAGCGAGATATCGAAAACCTGCAGCGAATGTACGGGTACTATTTGGACCGCGCAGAGTGGGATCAAGTCGCCGACCTTTTTTCGGCCGACGGAACGATCGAGTTTGCCCAGCGCGGGGTCTACGTGGGCAAACCTCACGTGCGGAAATTCCTGGACCTGCTCGGTCCTTCAGGGCTGCGCGAAGGGCACGTGGACGATCACCTTCAATTGCAAATCGTGGTCCATGTCGCGACGGACGGACTTACTGCACAACTTCGCGCACGTGAACTGGCGATGGGGGGAGATGTGGGGGGCAGCAATCAATTGAGCGAGGGCACTTACGAGAATACTCTGGTGAAGGAGCAGGGCATCTGGAAGCTGAAGTCGGTCCACTACTTCACCAATATGAACACAGATTATGACAAGGGCTTCGGCGAGGATGCCCAGCCTATCGAAACCGCCAGCACCGTTTTTCCACCGGATCTCCCCCCGAGCATGGTCTACGAAGCCTACCCCAAGGCGCATGTCGCCCCGTTCCACTATCCCAATCCGGTTACCGGCGATCCTGTCCAGTATGAGGGAGAATTCCGATGAGGCTTCCTGCGCGCCTTTTGGTGTGGCCCGCATTTGCCCTGATCGGCTTGCTTGCGCCTTCTGCGCCGGCGGTGGCCGGTGATCGGGAAACGGAGCTGGCCATCGCAAACCTCGAGGCCCAAATCGCCGCTACGCGCCTGCGCATCGAGCGGGTCAAGGCTTACGACGCGATCGAAAACCTGGAATCGGCCTATGGCTACTATCTCGACAAGAACCTCTGGAATGACCTCGCTGACCTGTTCGCCAGTGATGGATCGATGGAACTCGCACAACGAGGCGTCTACGTCGGGCAGGATCACATCAGGGCCTTCCTTCCGGCATTTGGCGGATCCGAGGGGCCGACCGTCAATCGGCTGAGCAACCATCTGAACCTTCAGCCCGTCATCACCGTCAGTCCGGACGGCAAGACAGCCAAGGTACGCCTTCGATTGCTGCAGATGATGGGCCAGGCCGACCGTTCGGCGGGATGGGGGGGCGCCGTTTACGAGAACGAATTAATCAACGAGAACGGAGTTTGGAAATTCCAGGTCGACCACGCCTATAATACCTACAATGTAGATTATAGCGGCGGTTGGTCCAAGAAGACCAGCAGCAGATTGCCCGGCCAGAACCAGGCTGTACCACCCGACCGGCCGCCAACCTTGGAGTTCGAATACTTTCCCAAGGTCTACGACATCCCAATACATTACGATAATCCCGTTACCGGAAGGTGACGCAGGCTGATGACACTGGAGATGCGCCTGTGATCCGCAAAGTACTCGCCGTCACACCATTGGCGGCTTCGGCGTGCGGCTTGGCCATTGGTGCGCCGCCGGCGAATGTTCGTGACCAGCTGCGGGATATCGGCCCTTGTATCGAAGTAGCCAGAACTGCCCAGATATATGCTTCCCTGCTGCCCAACGATCTCTACGCCGGGATTTCCGTCACCCGAGATATCCCTTACGCCGCCGACGAGAAGCAAAAACTGGATGTGTTCACGCTAGCGGGCAAAAGTGACGCGTCCAAACCGGTGCTGGTTTTCGTCCATGGCGGCGGTTTCGTCGGCGGGGACAAGCACAATGATGGCAGCCCCCTGTATGACAACGTGATGGCTTGGGCCGCCAGGCACGACCTGATCGGTGTCAACATCAACTATCGGCTTGCTCCGGGCCATACCTGGCCAGCCGGCGGCGAGGATGTTGGACTGGCGGTGGATTGGATAAGGCACAATATCGGCCGCTTCGGCGGTAATCCCGGCCAGATCTTCCTCTGGGGCCATTCGGTCGGAGCCACACATGTGGCGGACTATGTCGCGCATAAGGACCTGCAACCTGCAGAAGGCGCCGGCGTGCAGGGAGCTATCCTGACATCCGGGCAGATCTACGACATGACCGGCCCCAACGTCAGCATAGCCTACTACGGCGAAGATCAAGCAAAGTATCCGGCCATGGCAACACTCGCCGGACTGGTGAACGCAAAGACGCCTCTGTTAATCACCAGCGCCGAATTGGACCCCCCCCCATTCAAGGCGCAGTCGGAAGCGTTGGAATTGGCCCTCAAACACGCCGGGCGTCGCCCGCATGTGATCGAGCTACCAGGCCATTCCCATATCTCGGAAATCTATGCGATTGGCACATCGGACCACAGCCTGTCCGATCTGGTGGAATCTTTCGTCAAGTCGACGCCGACCGGTCGCTGAGACGTCTGGGCGGGAGCGTTTGCCTGAGTGTAGAAGGCAAGCTCCAATGGATCGCCTCCGTCATGCAGGAGGTCTTGACGGCCATACCAGATTTGCGTCGCGTAGGACGGAGAGTTCATCGTCATGTCGGTGATAGCGCCGATCTGGTCCTTCCGGACTGCGGCCCGTCCCAGGCGAGGCGAAAGACCGGCACAAGACACCGCGGCTCCAGCGGCAGCCAGCAACTGACGGCGGTTCATCTGGTCGGCCCTAGCGAGTCCGTTTATCATGCGAACTCCAGGTCTTTGGCCGACAGCCAGTTCCCGTGAGTACCAGGCCTCAGACGGAAGGGTAGTTTAACCGTGGCTATCGCGCCGGCTTCCATGTCCTGGGCGTCTACAATGACCAGTTCGGACTTCATCTCGGCGTAATTGCTGGCGACCCCCATCACATAGCCGTCGCTCTCGTCCCGCGCGTTTTCACGGGGTGCGAATATGGGTTCTTGCAGGCTTTGCACGGAGCCGACGAAGAAGGAACTGGTCTCGCCGGTATTCACGTTGACCCGCTGGTACGTATTTGTTGCCCGGCCGCCCAATCCGGGTGCCCGCAACGTGTCGACGGGCCGGCTGGCATCTTGGTGGCCTGCGTAACAATATTCATAGGGCATCGACAGATATTTGTCGTTCATTCGGACAAGCGGACCGTTCGTCGTTGAGATGACCTCTTCCTTGAAGGAATCATCTTTTGAGTTGAGGTCGAACGTCCAGCGCTTGATCTGCGATGGCATGCGCTGCTCATCGGATACCGGCAGGTCCATCTGGATCGTGTTGCCGACATCGACCGCATTGTTGAAGTGGAGGGTGTTGCGCGAGGGCCCCTTGAACCAGCGGATGTCCCGGGCATCGCCGTCGCGTGGGAGGATGGCGACCATGGTCGGATAGCTCGGTTGCCAATCCCACATCGGCTCGCCGGACTGCAGCCGTTCCAGACTGGTAACCAGGGCGATCACCGGAATGACGATATGCTTGCGTGTAATGGCGATGTCGTGGACGATTCCAACGTAGGGCGCCTTGAACCAGACATCCTTTTTCACATGGCCGTCGGGCCCCACCACGTAGACTGCGATGTCGTCGGATAGGTCGCCCTTGGCCTGATAGCCGTAACAAATCATATCGCCCGTCACCGGATCTATCTTCGGGTGAGCTGACATGGAGGTGGATTCGAACTTGCCGTGGAAGTCCCAGCGTCCTTTGGTCTCAAGGGTGTGTGGATCGACAAGATAGGGAAGGCTGTCCTCCTTAAGGACCATCATCTTGCCAGCATGCCAGTAGATATGGGTGTTGGCCGCGCCGCGGTCGATGTTGGCGACACTGGGATCGTCGGTCAGGCGGTTGCGGTAGACGCCAAAGAGCCGGCGGCGCGCAGCGCGTTCCGCGATCAGCCGATCGGTCATCACGTAGCGGCCGGTGTAGTCCACCGAACCGTCCTTGAAGCGAAACATGCTGACGTGACCATCGCCATTGAAGCCGGTCATCCAGTCATTGGGAAGCGTGGGATAGGCGAAATCGCACTGCATCCTGTAGAATGTTCCGTGAAGATCAGCGGGAATCGTGCCACTTACTTCGCAATCGTAGACGCTGCCGTCGAACCGGGTCGGGCTATTGAACCCGGGCGGCGCGAATTTATCACCGCTGAAATCGGCAACCATAGATCGAATCCTCTCCTTCGGCGCTCTAAACTGGCGCGCCTCCCCATTCAAAATCTTGTGTTACAGGCGATAGTTGTTGAGGCCGATCCAGCCAGCACATGGGGCGCCGAATTTTTGATCAAATGCGCCACATTCGTCGTTGGGCATTGTCATGCGGGTCCTTGTCAAAGGGATGGCTGGGACACGGTTCGGCGGCTAGCCGGGCTTTGTTAGACAACTATTGGGTCGCACTGAAGTGCGAGCCCGAAATTTCATGCCTAGGCAACGGACGCGGCGTTCCACTCCGCTAGGGCAGAAGTTCGGAAACTGCGCTTGGTGTTTCGGGAGACGAGGGTCCGCGAATTTTGGCGGCAAGGGGCCGGACGAAAACGAAGGAAAAAGGTGGTGGACGCACTAGGGCTCGAACCTAGGACCCGCTGATTAAGAGTCAGCTGCTCTACCAACTGAGCTATGCGTCCGTCCCGGCATGTGCCGCACCCCGCGAATCGCGGGAGCGGCTCATATACAGATTGCCGCGCGAGTGAAAAGGGCTTGGCGCAAACTAGCTCAGCATCCCGGCGGTGCCGCTGCGGCGGCTCCACCTGTCGATCATCATCAAGGTGCCGATGCAGATCATGTTGGTCATCATCGACGACCCGCCGTGGCTCATGAACGGCAGCGGGATACCCACCACCGGGGCCAGGCCCATGACCATCATCAGGTTGATTGCCACGTAGAAAAAGATCGTCGCGGTCATGCCGCCTGCCAGCAGGCGCGAGAAACGGTCGGGGGCGTGGCGGGCGACCGTCCATCCCCAGCGGAGCACGATTCCGAACACCAGCAAGACGAGCAGGCCGCCGAGCAGCCCCCATTCTTCGGCCATCGTGGCGAACACGAAGTCGGTGTGCGGTTCGGGCAGGTAATTGAGGTGGCTTTGCGAGCCCTGGCCAAAGCCCTTGCCGAAGATCCCGCCCGAACCAATGGCAATTTTCGACTGGGTGATATGATAACCGGTACCGAGCGGATCACTCTCGGGATCGAGGAAGATGGTCACGCGGGCGCGTTGGTAATCGTGCAGACCGAAGAAATAGGCAATCGGCGCTATGACCACCGCCGCCAATCCCGCGCCGGTGAACCATCTGGTCGGAATGCCGGCCAGAAACAGCACCACGGTGCCGCCAAATCCGATCGCCAGCGCGGTGCCGAGATCGGGCTGCAGCAGGACAAGGCCCATTGGCAGGCCAATCAGCGCGGCAGCGGGTACCAGCGCCCGCCACGAGCCAATCATGCCGGGCGGAAGCGAGTGGTAGAAGGCGCTCAGGACAAGCACGATCGTCGGTTTCATCAGCTCCGAAGGTTGCAGCACGAGCGGGCCGATGTTGAGCCAGCGCTGGCTGCCGCCGCCGATCGCACCGATCGCCTCGACCCCGAACAGGAGCAGCACGATCGCGCCGTAAGCCGGATAGGCCAGGAGATAGACGAAATCGCGCGGGATACGCGACATCAGGATCGCCAGTGCCATGAACAAGCCAAAGCGCAGCAAGTGCGACAGCGAATAAGGCTGGAGCGATCCGCCCGCCGCTGAATAGAGCACCGTCGCCCCAAAACAGACGAGCAGCGTCAACGGCAGGATCACCCGCCAGGGGATGCCTGTGAGCGGGGCCGGGAGGACCGACAGCTTCATGGTGCGGTAACCACCGGCGTGACCGCCGTTACTGTCGCGGCCCGTTCGGTCGGCGGCGCCGTCACGGCTACGGATGGTGCCACTGATTGCTGCGCCACGGCGCGGGCATCGGCGTCAACTGATCGGGCGATGGCCGCGGGGTCGGACGGGGCAGGGGGCACATCGATCCCGGCCGCGGCGGCGTAGCGGGCGTACTTGGCATTCATCCGCTCCTGCGGGGTTCCGCCCCAGGTCTTTTCCAGCGCGATGAGGCCTGCCCAGGCCTTGGCCGGATCGAACAGGCAGGTCATCACGTCATGCGCGATCGGTGCTGCAGCGCGCGCGCCAAAAGTGCCGTGCTCGACAATGACTGACATCGCATAACGCGGCACATCGGTCGGCGCGTAACAAATGAACAGCGAGTGGTCGCGCGACTTCCAGTCGCCCACCGCACCGCGGCTGACCAGGCGGCGGACCTGCGCGGTGCCGGTCTTGCCGGCCATCTGGATATCACCAATCTGCAGCCGGCTCCCGCCCGCGGTGCCCGAGCCGTTGACCACCCGGAACATGCCGTCATGCGTCACCGCCAGCTGCTCGGCAGTAAATGGCAACGCCGGGCCGGGCGGCTTCGGCTGGCCGAACAGCAGCGAGGGCAACAGGTTTCGTCCGCTGGCGATCCGCGAGGTCATCACCGCCAGCTGGAGCGGCGAGACCGAGACGTAGCCTTGCCCGATGGCCGCGTTGAGGCCGTCAGACGCGGTCCATTCCTGCTTGTAGCGGCGCATCTTCCATTCGGGGTCGGGGATCGTGCCATAACGCTGGTTGGTGCCTGGCAGGTCGAACTCCTGCCCTAGACCCAGCGCCTTTGCGACCGGCGCGACGTTTTCGTAGCCGACGCGGTGGACCATGCTCCAGAAGTAGGTGTTGCAGCTGTGTTCAATCGCCCCGCGCATGTCGAGCAAGCCGTGCACCGCGTCACACCGGAAGAAGCGATTACCCAATTGGTAGCCACCGGGGCAATTGACCCGCTCGTCTGGCGACACGCCCTGCATCTGCAGCGCCAGGCTGGCCATCGGCTTCATCGTTGAGCCGGGCGGATAGAGCCCGCGCAGCGCCTTGTTGAGCAACGGGATGTGATCGTCGTCGTTGAGCATCTTCCATTCGATGCGGCCGATCCCGTCGGCAAAGCTGTTGGGGTCGAAGCTGGGCATGGAAACCAGCGCAAGGATGCCGCCGGTCTGGCAATCCATCACCACCACCGCAGCCGATTCGAGGCCGATGCGCCGCGCAGCAAAGTCCTGCAGCGAGCCATCGATGGTGAGTTTGATTGGTTGGCCCTGGACGTCTTCGCGCGTGTCGAGATCGCGCACGATACGGCCCGACGCGGTCACTTCGACCCGGCGGGCGCCAGGCTCGCCGCGCAGTTCCTGTTCGTATTCCTTCTCCAGCCCGTCCTTACCGAGCTTGAAGCCGGGCGTGACCAGCAGCGGGATCGGCTCCTTCTCGTATTCTTCGCGCGAGGCGGCCCCGACATAGCCGATCAGGTGGCCCACTGCCGGGCCGGTCGGGTAAAACCGCGAGAAACCGCGCTGCGGCACGACCCCTGGCATTTCCGGCAAGCGCACGCTGATCGCGGCAAAGGTATCGTAGTCGAGTGTGTCGGCCACCTGGACCGGCTGGAACCCGGCCGACTTGTCGATCTTGTCACGCAGGTCCTGCAGTTCGACCGGGGTCAGGTGCAGCAGCTCGGCCAGTTCGGTGATTTCGCGCACCGGGTCCTGCAGCCGCTCGGGGATGATATCGACGCGGAAATCGGCGCGGTTGGAAGCAAGCGGCGATCCGTTGCGATCGAGGATCCAGCCGCGGCGCGGCGGGATCAGCGACAGGTTCACCCGGTTGCTCTCCGCCTCCATCTTGTACTTTTCATTCTCGGCCACCGCGATGTAGCCCATGCGCGCGGCGAGCAGCAGGCCGACGCCGCCCTGGATCGACCCGACGATAAAGCTTCGGCGGTCGAAGCTCTGATTGAGCGAACTGGTGGTGAACTTCTGCCGCACGGCCTCACCCGATCCGCCGCACACGCGTCAAACGCAGACGGTCGAGCACGGAAACAAGGCGGGCGATGAGGGGAAACAGCACGATGGACAGCAGTAGCTGCGGCAACATGACAGTAAGCTGCACAAGCGTCAGCTCCGCGCCCGAGAGAAGCGCGGCAATGCCGATATAGGCAGTCAACATCACCGTGGCCATCAGCCAGTCGAGCCAGAAATTGCGCCACGGAAAGCGCATCTCGATCAGCTCGATAGCGAGCAGGGTGAGCGAAAACAGCAGCACCGCGCTGCCGAACGGCTGTCCGGAATAGAGATCGTCGAACAGCCCCAGCGGGAGACCGGCCCAGAGCGGCAACAGGCCGGGCCGCAGCAGCCGCCAGGCAAGCAGGAGGATGAACGCGAACGGCGGCAGCACCGGGGCCGGTGCGATCACCGGCAACCACGGGGTCAGCGACCCGAGCATGATCGCGGCCCAGGGCACGCCATAAACGAGGATCGACGATTGCGTGCGGTTGATGCGGCTGCCGAACGGGTCGCGGCGCGACTGCGGGTTGAGCTGTTCCATCAATTGCCAGGCGGGTTGGCTGGCGCGGGCGGCGGGGTGCGGATGGCGGCGACGGCTTCGGGTTGCCAGATCGGTTCGACCAGCACCACATCGGTGGCGGCAGGATTGCTGAGCAGTTGGGCGATCGCGCCGTCGCGGGTGATGGTCGTTGCCACTGCCACCGCCACTCCCGGCCGGAACAGGCCGCCCGAGCCCGAGGTCACGAACACGTCGCCCGGTTTGATCGGATTGATGCCAAGGTTGATCAAGCGCACGCGCAGCGAACCGTCTGAGCGTCCTTCGGCAAAGGCGACGACATTGTCAGTCGCACGGCGCACCGGGACCATACTCTCACTATCGGTCAGCAGGAGGACGCGCGAACTGTGCTCACCGGCCTCGAGGATCCGGCCGACCAGGCCCATCGGCGAACTCACCGGCATGCCCGGCTGCACGCCATTGCGGCGACCGACCGACACATAGCCGATGCGCCGCGCGCTCGATGAGGTGGAGCCGATCAGGCGCCCCATGGCCACCGGCGTGCCGTCGCTTTCGGACAATCCGATTGCTGCCTTGAGACGCTTGTTTTCCTGCTCGGTCGCTTGCGCTTCGGCCAGTTTGACCCGTGCCAGCTTCATTTCTTGTTCGAGCGCGGCATTGCGGCTGCCGGCGCGGTAATAGGCGGCGATAACCTCGAACAGGTCTTGGCTGCTGGTCCGCCCGCTGGCGCCGGCAACCCCGGCGGGGGCGGCCGCATCCGACGCAATCGTGCGCAGTCCGGTAAACGTTTCCGGCCTGAGAAACGAAATGGCCAGCAGGACGGCGCCCAGGATGATGCCGAATCCGGCCAGGACATAAGCCGTGAAGAGGCCCAGCTGAGCCTTCTTGTTGCTTCCAGGTCGGCGGCTTGCAGGCGGCGCCATAACCGCCAATCCCCTTACTTGTCTGCTGGGTTCAGGCGGTCATCAAGACGCCGCGGTAGATGGGATCTTCCATCGCCCGCCCGGTGCCGAGCGCGACGCAGGACAATGGATCCTCGGCGACGGTGACCGGCAGCCCGGTTTCTTCCTTGAGGTGTTCGTCAAGACCCTGAATCAGCGCCCCGCCGCCGGTCAGGACGATGCCCTGGTCGACAATGTCGGCGGCCAGTTCGGGCGCGGTGTTTTCGAGCGCGATGCGCACGCCCTCGACGATAGCGCCGATTGGCTCGCTCAACGCCTCGGCGATATTCGCCTGGTTGATGATGATCTCTTTGGGAACGCCGTTGACCAGGTCGCGGCCCTTGATGGTGATCAGTTCACCCACGCCGTCTTCGGGCACGGTGGCAATGCCGTATTCCTTCTTGATCCGTTCTGCCGTGGCATCGCCAATCAGCAGGTTGTGGTGGCGGCGGACATAAGAGACGATCGCTTCGTCCATCTTGTCCCCGCCGGTGCGGACCGAGGTGGTATAGGCAAGACCGCGCAGCGACAGCACCGCAACTTCGGTCGTGCCGCCGCCGATATCGACGACCATCGAGCCAACCGGCTCGGTGACCGGCATATCGGCGCCAATCGCGGCGGCCATCGGTTCGAGGATCAGGAAAACTTCCGAAGCGCCGGCATTGCTGGCCGCGTCACGGATGGCCCGGCGTTCGACCGAGGTCGAACCCGACGGCACGCAGATGACGATTTCCGGATAGCGGAACAGGCTCTTCTTGCCGTGCACCTTGCGGATGAAGTGCTTGATCATTTCTTCGGCGATTTCGATGTCGGCGATAACGCCGTCACGCAGCGGGCGGATCGCTTCGATGTTGTCGGGCGTCTTGCCCATCATCATCTTGGCGTCTTCGCCCACGGCCTTGACTCGCTTGATGCCGTTGATCGTCTCGATGGCGACCACCGACGGCTCGTTCAACACGATGCCGCGATCCTGCACATAGACCAGCGTATTGGCGGTGCCGAGGTCGATCGCCATGTTCTGGGAGCCGAGTTTGAAGAACTTCGAGAGAAATGAACTCATCGCTAATCCGTATCTTACCGCGATTTGGGCAAAGCCGGCGGGCGCGCGGTGTGCACGAGCCGGTGTTGGGAGCAGGCCCTAACCAAATCTGCGCGCAAAGGCTAAAAATTTGTGCCGTTAGCGACAGGGTTTTGCACGGCTCGGCTCGAAATCGGGCCGATTGAGCGTTACGACCTTGTCATGCCGACAATTCGCCGCCTGCCAGAAGCCCTCGTCAACCGCATTGCAGCGGGCGAAGTGGTCGAGCGGCCGGCGTCCGCGCTCAAGGAACTGGTTGAAAACGCGATCGACGCTGGCGCGACGCGAATTGGCGTCAGGCTTGAGGGCGGCGGCCTGACGCTGCTCGAAGTGACCGACGATGGCTGCGGGATGAGCGAAGCGGACATGGCGCTCGCGCTGGAACGGCACGCGACATCCAAAATGCCCGAATCTTTAGTCGGCGAAGACGGGGCGATCGAGAACGTGGCGACGCTCGGCTTTCGCGGCGAGGCCCTGCCGTCGATTGCCAGCGTCGCGCGGCTCACGCTTGAAAGCCGCGAGCAGGCGGCGGGGCAGGGCTGGAGCCGGGTGATCGATCATGGCGCGCTGGTATTGGAAGGTCCGGCAGCGTTGCCGCCCGGAACACGCGTGCGGGTGGAAAACCTGTTCGGCAAAGTCCCCGCCAGGCGCAAGTTCCTGCGCAGCGAGCGCAGCGAATATGCCGCCTGCCTCGATGTTGTCCGACGCCTGGCGATGGCGCGGCCTGATGTGCACCTGACGCTGGAACACAACGGCCGCCACATTCTGGGCCTGCAGGCGGGGGAGGGGATCGAAGCGCGCGTGGCCCAGATCGTTGATCGCGCGCTGGTGGATAACGGAGTCAGCATCGAGCTGGCGCGCGATTCGATGCGCCTGACCGGAATTGCCGGGCTGCCGACATTCAATCGCGGCGTCGCCGATCACCAGTATCTGTTCGTCAACGGGCGGCCGGTGAAAGACCGGTTGCTGACCGGAGCGGTGCGCGGGGCCTATGCCGGGATGCTGGCGCGCGATCGGCATGCAGTGCTGGCGCTGTTTCTCGAGCTGCCGAACGACGATGTCGATGTGAACGTCCATCCGGCCAAGACCGAAGTGCGCTTTCGCGACGCGGCGGCCGTGCGCGGCTTCCTCGTCTCCGGCCTCCGGCAAGCGCTGGCCACGGGTGACCGCCGCAGCGCCCAAGCGCCCGACTCAGGCGCGATGAGCCGCTGGCAGGCTGAGCCCGTGCACGAACCTGCCGCCGCGTTGCGCTCGATCTTCTCGGGCCATGACTGGCAGTCAGGCAATCCAGCGGTTCGCGAGCCGGCAGCAAGCTGGAACCGCGCTGACGCGCAAACCCTCGATCTGCCACAAGGCCGCGCCGAGGTGGCCGAGGAAGCACCCGCGCCTGCAGCGCAATATCCCCTCGGGGTCGCACGAGGGCAGGTCGCCCGCACCTATATCGTGTCCGAAGCCGACGATGGGCTGGTCATTGTCGACCAGCATGCCGCGCACGAACGGCTCGTGCTCGAAAGGCTGCGAAGCGCCCGCGAAGCTGGCGGTTCGTCCGCCAGCCAGGCGCTCCTGCTGCCTGCCGTTGTCGAACTGGACGAACCGGATTGTGACCGGCTTGAGCAGCAGACCGTACAATTTGCAGAATTCGGGTTGTCGATCGAACGCTTTGGACCCGGCGCGATGCTGGTGCGCGCCTTGCCCGCCGTGCTCGCCAGTGCCGATCCCGCAGTCCTGCTCCGCGACCTCGCCGACGATCTGGCGCAGCACGGACAAAGCCTGCTGCTGGCCGAGCGGCTGGAGCATGTGATGGCGACGATGGCCTGTCATGGATCGGTTCGGGCCGGCCGAACGTTGTCGGTCGTAGAGATGAACGCCTTGCTGCGCGAAATGGAACGGACCCCTCGCTCGGGCCAATGCAACCACGGGCGCCCGACCTGGATCAAGCTGTCGATGGCCGACGTTGAAAAACTGTTTGGAAGGCACTGAGGAGATGGCTGGGATGCGCAGACTTCTGGTTATAGGGTTGGGCGCGCTGGTCCTCAGCGGATGCGGCGACACGGTTTCGCCGGCCGATAAGAAGCAGCAGGACGACCGCGCAGTCGCCATGGTCCAGGCGGCCAATGACGAAATGCCTCCCATTGAACTGGTCACCCCCGATCCCATCCAGTTGCCGGATATCGAACGGTTCGACCTCTATGGGCAGGCGTGCAGTTTTGCCCCCGGCACGAGCCTTGGCACGCGCGTGTTTGCGCGCGAAGCCGATGCGTTCATGAAGATAAAAGGCGACGTTCAGCGCCTCGCCGCGGACCCCGGTGCGCGCGAACTGCCAATGCGCACGCGCGGCCTGTACAGCGGCACGAACTATTCGCTGCGCTTGCAGATCGAAGGCGAGGGGAAGGGCCCGGGCAACTATGAAGGCTCGGTAACCCTGTTCGATAAATACAACCGCGTGGTCTACGAAGGGACTGGTCTCGCGCAGTGCAAGGACGGCTGACGATCAGATCGTGGGAAGTTTCGCGTGCAGGTCCGACCGTTTGATGTCGGGTACGATCTGATAGCGCGAGACCACCAGGCTGAAGGCCCCGAACAGCAGCAGGCCAATCGCCACTGCCGAATAGAGCGGGCCAATTCCAGCCAATGACGTCACGGCGTCACCGAGCGTCTTGATCTTGCCGCTGCTGGCGAACCAGGCGGACTGAATCAGCGACCAGGCAATGATCAGGAAGACAACGGCCCGCGCGGCATGGCCGGCGCGCCCCATCGGCTCAACGAAGCTCGGAGCGTCGCCCGAGATATGGCGCATGAAGCTGCCCGTGGCGGCTGCTTTTGCCTGGAACGCGGCGGCTGCAAACAGGCCAAGTCCGATCAGACCCAGTACGACCGGTCCGAAAGCGAACGACAGAAGCGATCCGGCGGCTTCGTTGGCATTGCCGCCAGTGGCGACCTGCTTGTCCCCGTGCGCGAACTGGAAGGCGGTCCACGCCAGCACGAAATGGGCCAGCGCGCTGGCCCCGTGGCCAACGCGGTGCGCGATGCCCTTGCTGTCGTCGCCGTAGTTCTCGATGTCGAACACCAGCGAACCCAGGCGGAAGATGCCGTACGCGAGCAGTCCCAGTGCGGAGAGATATAGGATCGGTGCGCCGAGCGGCTCGTCCTGCAACCATTTGAAGGCGCCCTGGGGGCCTTTTTGTCCGCCAACGCTGGACAACGCGAGGTAGCCGATCAACAGGTAGACAATGCCGCGCGCCGCAAAGCCGAGCCGAACCAGCCCGGTGAACTTTTCCGATTTGTCGATCATTGTGCTCTCCGCTTGGTTGAGCAGGTAACGGGCGGGGCGGGCGGATGTGCCCGGACCTAGCGGACCCGCTTCACATACGCGCCGCCGCCTTCGCGGCGTTCAACCTGAAAGTTGGGGATTGCCTCGATCAGGTCGATCAGGCGCGCGTGCCCGAAATTACGGGTGTCGAACGAGGAGCGGTTGCCAGCGAGCTTGCCGACCTCGTTCAGCGAGGCAAAGCCGCGCTCGTCGCGCTTGGCCGTCTTCCACGCATCGCCGAGCAGCTTGAGCAATTCATCGTCGATCGGGCGCTTGGCCGAGGCTTGCTTGGGCCTAGGCGTCGCAGCGGGCGCGGTGGAAGGCTCTTCGTCGGCGGTTTCGACCAGCGCACTGACATCAATGAAGCGCGTGCAGGCCTCGCGAAAGGACTCGGGCGTCTTGGTGGTGCCGAAACCGTATACGGGCAATCCGTCCTGCTTGATGCGCACCGCCAGCGGCATGAAATCGCTGTCGCTCGACATGATCCCGAACCCGTCGACCCGCCCGCCGTAAAGGAGGTCGAGCGCATCGATGGTCATTTTCATGTCCGTCGCGCTTTTGCCCTTGGCGACATCGAACTGCTGGTTGGGCTCGATCGCATAGCGGTGGAGGATATTGGACCAGCCCTTCAGCGCCGGCTTCTGCCAGTTGCCATAAGCGCGCCGGACGTTGACCGTGCCGAACTCAGCCAGGACGGTGAGCACCGCGTCGAGCCCGGCGGCAGACGCATTGTCGGCATCGATCAGCAGCGCGATGTTGTGGCCGGGTTGATCCATCACAAAATTCCTCAGGCTGGGGAGAAACGCCCGCTGCGTTCGTCGAGCAGGTTCAGGACCCCGTCCGAAATGGCGAAATAGGCCCCGCGCAAGGTCAGGTGGTGGCTTTTTTCCTTCTCGCGCACACACGGGAAAGTGCGCAAGTTGGCCAGGCTGACCTTGACCGCCTCCTGCTCCATCGCCCGTTCGGCCTCGCGCCCGGTGGTGCCAAACTCTGCCGCCACAGGGCCGCGCGCGTCGTCGAGCATCTCGATCCAGTCGGCAATGAAGCCGCCCTTGCCGGGCTCTGTCCCATGCAGTTCCTGGGTCAGCGCAACCTTGCAGCCCCCGCACATGCCGTGGCCCATGACCAGGATCTCGCGCACCTTGAGGACCTGCACGGCAAATTCGAGCGCTGCAGACACACCGTGGTGGCCGGGCGATGTCTCGAACGGGGGGACCAGCGCGGCCACGTTGCGGACCACGAAGATCTCGCCCGGACTGACGTCAAATATCTGGGCCGGGTCCACCCGGCTGTCGGAACAGGCGATGACCATCACCCGCGGCTCCTGCCCTTCGCGCAAGGATGCCCAGCGTTCACGCTCGGGCTTCCACCCGGTTTCGCGAAACCGGCGGTAGCCCAGCAGGAGCTCGGCCAGTTCGGTTGACGGCACGATCATGCGCCGCCCATGCCGCCTGCCATTGCCTCTGGCAAGGCACATCCCTAAGTGCAGCGGCATGAACGACCTTGCCGCCACTCCCCGTGCCCCCCGCGAGCGCAAGCCCGACTGGATTCGGGTCAAGGCGCCGGTCAGCAAGGGTTTTCAGGACACCCGCGACCTGATGCGCGAGTTGAACCTGAACACCGTGTGCGAAGAAGCCGCTTGCCCGAATATCGGCGAATGCTGGACCAAGAAGCACGCCACGGTGATGATCCTGGGCGATGTCTGCACCCGCGCCTGCGCGTTCTGCAACGTCAAGACCGGCATGCCGCGCGCGGTCGATCCGCTTGAGCCGGAACACGTCGCGGTGGCGGCAGCGCGGCTTGGGCTGCAGCATATCGTGGTCACCTCGGTTGACCGCGATGACTTG
>JBDSDZ010000129.1:0-7978 GCA_039920345.1 Croceibacterium sp. | reverse complement strand
GCTGGCGGTCGCCGATCTGTTCGCCGGCTCGGGCGCGCTTGGGCTTGAAGCGCTGTCACGCGGCGCTGCGTCGTGCCTGTTTGTCGAACACGATCCGGCGGCCATTCGCGCGCTGCGGACTAATCTTGCCAACCTCAAGGCGCAGCCACAGGCGGATGTACGCGCGGTTTCGGTCATGCAGCTGGGGCCGGCGAAGGGCACGCTCGACCTGATCCTGCTCGATCCGCCGTATCATTCGAATGCCGGGTCGGTTGCGCTTGACCGGCTGGTGCGGCTCGGCTGGATTGGCCCGGCGACATGGATCGCGCTGGAAACAGCCCTCGAAGAGAAAGTGGCCGTGCGCACGCTCGAAATCGAATCCGAGCGCAAGGTCGGCAAGGCCAAGCTTACCCTGTTGAAATTGCCCGCAAGCGAGACCTGACCGCGACAAATCGTCGCTTGCGCTCTCCTCCCCGTGTGGCACTTTGCCGCCAATGTTAAAAAGGGGGAGAGGGTGGATATGGCGCTGCAGGCGTATCCCGATGTGCCGCTGTTCCGGTATCCGTACACCGACCTGACCGAAGCGCAGATCGCCAGCAAGCTGGCGGCTCCGGCGCGCGTCGGCCCGGCAAGCAAAGGCACGCTGGAAACCGACCTCGCCGGCACCACCCTGCGGATCGTGACCGATGGTGCTGGCACGCTCGCGTGGGCCTTCGGATCGGGCAACCGGGTTACGCTTAACAACGCCGAAAGCGGCTACGGCGCGCTGACGCTCGAACATGTCACGCTGATCGCTCACCTCCTCCCCGGCACCACGCGCGGCTATGCGATCGTGTGGAACCGGCTGAACAACCTCGCCACCGTGTTCGAACTGTGGTTCGGCGCCGAAGGCCCCGCCCCGCGCCCGCGCGAAATCAACCGCGCGGTGTGGCATGGCTACGTCGATACCGGCGGCGGCGAAGCGCCGGTGGAACGGCACGCGCCGACCCTTCGCCTCGAAGGCCGCGCGTTCGCGTGGACCGAGGACACCGGCAAACGCACGATCGAGTACTATCCCTCGGTCACTTACAGCCACTGGGTCGAGCTTGACCGACTGAAGGATTATCGCGGCTATTCAGCGCCGACCGACTACATCCAGGTGACCGAAGAAATCTACGCCGTGGCGCGGGTGGAGGCGGAGTTCTCCGGCCTGCTGCATATGTACCTGACCGACGTGAACCGGCTCGAGCTGGCGGGCCTCAGGTTTGGTCTCAACGGCGCGGACGAGCTTGAATTCTACATGTTCCGCGGCACCGGCGAATGGCTCGGCCAGCTTGCCCGGTTCGAAAAGCTCGGCGATTTGTCCGCCGAACCGCTCAAGATCGAAAACGCCAAAAAGGGCGAACGGCGCATCTATCGCCCGCTGGCGACGATGGACAAGATGACCAGGGCGGAAGTCGACGCCGTGGTTGCGGCCGGCACGCACGTGTTCGACCGGCCTAGCGCGATGGCGGGCAACGGCACCGCACCCAGCGGCGCGCTGGCAACCAAGAGCTTCACCGTCGAATACGATGGCGGGCCGAAGATGGAATACCGCTTCGTTTCGGGCGACCTGCTGCAGTGGCGCAAGGATGGCAGCGGCGACTGGCGCCAGGCGCGCTACAATGCATGGGAAATGATGCCCGGCGCGATCATTTTCGGGCACCTGCTCGAAGGCGAGGTGAACCATGACGGGCACATCGTCGTCGCCGACCTGGCGAACGGCATGGCGACGAATTACCACGGCTTCCTCAACACGCCCTACTTCGCCAACGAGGCTGGTGCGGAAACGCTGTTCGGCAAGATTTCCGGTCAGGGCATCCCCGATCCGGGCAGCAAGCGGCACGAACGCACGCGCGACTTGCTGGGCCGGGCGTTCACCTGGGAATACTCGCCCGGGCTCAATTCGATGCACGTCTATTCGACGCCCTACACCACCTCGTGGGTCATCCCCACGCCCGACGGCCATTTCGCCACCGAATGGTGCGGCAGCGGCGATTTCGTGAAGATCCGCGACCAGCTCTATTTCGGGCGCTGGCAGGAAGAAGCCTGCAACGGCACGCTGGGCACGGTGCTGATCAACATGCGCACGATGCACGATGCCGGGATCGGCTATCACTGCGGCAAACAGGGCGGCCTCAGCATGAGCGCGGTGGGCGCACCTTCGCGCCATGCCGGCAAGATCGATGTCGAGCGATTCTTCCCGAAGCGCGAGGGGAACTGAGATGGACAAGCAAACCGCAACCGACCGCCGCAGCTTTCTCAAGTCCGGCGCGATACTGGCGGCGCCGGTTCTCGCAGCAGCCCCGGTGGCCGCGCTGGCCGATGACGGCACCCGCGCGCGGCTCGCCCGGCTGGAGGACGAACGCGCCATCGAGGCGCTGCAGCGCGGATTGCTGCGCCACCTCAATGGCAATGCGAGCAATGACATGGCGGCACCGGTGGTCGAAGTCGGTGAATTGCGTTCGATCGCCGAAACGGCCGCGGGTGGCGGGACCATCGAACTGGCAGCAGACGGCCTCAGTGCCTCCGCCCGGACCGCCTGCCGGGTGGAACGGCAGACCGAATTTACCGGCCAGACCACGATAGAACAGATGGCCCGGTTCCAGGGTCAGGGCAGCCACGTTCACGCCGAAGAGCGCGTGCTGGCGACAGACTTCATCAAGAACAAGGACGGCTGGCAGATCGCGCGCGCGCGCTTCGCCTGACTGTTCGCATTGGGAAAGGGCCTGCCATGAAACTTCTCGCCACTGTCGCGCTAACGGCGCTCGTCGCGGGCTGCGCGATGCAGCCGCAAGGGTCGCGTGACGCGCCCGAGGTATTCCGCAATCTCGCCGGAGCGGATCGCTGCGCCGCGATCCTGCCGTCGGCGCTGGGCGCCACGCAGGCCGCCGGCACATGGGTTGCCGCGGCCAACGGATTGCCCGCCTATTGCGAAGTCAAAGGCAACCTCTCGCCCGCGCCCGGATCGATGATCGGGGTGGTCTATCGCCTGCCCGAAGGCTGGAACGGCAAAGTGCTCGGCCTTGGCGGCGGCGGCTGGCAGGGCAACGTCACGCTGCAGGCGGCTACCGAAGGATTGCGCGGCGGCTATGCCACGATGCAGACTGACGCCGGCCATGTCGCGACCACCGTGTGGGATACCGCCTGGGCCAACAGCCTCGATGCCCAGAAGGACTTCAGCTACCGAGGTGTCCACGAGATGACCGAGGCCGGCAAGAAGCTGGTCGAATATTACTATGGCCGCGAACCGGGCAAAGCCTATTTCCAGGGCTGCTCCACCGGCGGACGCATGGCGCTGATGGAAGCGCAGCGTTATCCGGCCGATTATGATGCGATCAGCGCCGGGGCGCCGGTTTATTCGCTCCAGGTCCAGACCAGCTCGATCCTGCGCAACATGGCGTTCCACAAGGACAACAGCGGGTTCTCGGCTGACGACCTGAAGCTGGCGCAAACCGCCGCGCTCAACGCCTGCGATGCGCAGGATGGCGCGCGAGACGGGCTGATCAACAATCCGCAACAATGCCACTGGGATCCAGGCGCGCTGCAATGCGGCGGCGCCAAGAACGCGACCTGCCTCGCCCCGGCGCAAGTCGCCGCGCTGCGAACGGTCTATGACGGCACCCGCACGGCGGATGGCGATTGGGGCCTGCTGCCGATGAACCGCGGCGGCGAACCCGGCTGGAGTGCGTTTGTCGGCACCGACGGCAAGGGTGTCGATGCCAGCAGCGGTGCCGTCAGCAACCTTTTCTCGACCATCCAGGGCGGCAAGAGCGCGGATTTCAACAACTACACGCTGGCTGAAGTGCAGGCGGTGCGCCGCACACAATTTGCCGATTGGTACGAAGCCAAGGATGCCAACCTTGCGCCGTTCTTCCGCCACGGCGGAAAGCTGCTGCTATGGCATGGCAATAACGACCCGGGGCCTAGCCCGATCGCCACGGCGGATTATGCGCGCGCCGTCCTTGGCAAGACATCGGCCGCGAACCAGAGCATGCGGCTGTTCCTGCTGCCGGGTGTCGAACATTGTGGCGGCGGGCCGGGTGCCGCGCCGATCCCGCTGCTCGACACGATCGATAGCTGGGTTTCCACCGGTGCCGCGCCGCAAGAGCTGATTGGTGCCAAGGCCGATCACTCGGTCGTCCGGTTGCAGTGTTCATGGCCGAACGTCGCGCATTACAAGGGCAGCGGCGACGTCAACACCCCGGCCAATTGGCAGTGCGCTTCAAGCTGACCCAATAAAAGAGCGGCCCCGAACTAGCGGGGCCGCTCCGGTAAGCGCTACCTTGCGAGGGGATTAGGCGGCGTAGCGATTGCGCGCCAGTTCCGGCCAGTTGCTGGAGTACTGGCTCAGGTCGATCCACGGCATGGTGTCGCCGAAGTCGCGGCCGAGCGACTGGAGGATCAGCCGAGCGCGATACACGCGGGCCTTGTACCCATGGAACGGGTTGGCCCGGTCCGGCTTGGCCGCAACCATCCGCTTGAGTAGCGCATCGCGCTCCTCGAAGGTTTGCGGCATCGAACGCGGCAGGGCCACCGAGGCACCCGAGTGCGACAGGCTGCTTGGCGCAGGCGTGGTCACCAGCTGGCTAACCTCGGCCACCGGATGTTCGGCGACCATCGGCTCGGCGACAAGTGCCACCGGCTTTGCTTCCGGAACGATCGGACGTTCAATGACCGGCAGCGCATTGCGCTGGGCGGGACGACGACGACGACCCATGGCGATGAAGCCCCAGATAGCCAAGCCAATCACGGCCATAGCGCCGACGATCAACGCGATCAGGCCAAGCGGCGTATCATTGGCAGGCTGGGTATAAACACTGTCCGGCATCGGCGCCGATTCGCTGGCGACAGGAGCGGCCATCGGCACCGCTTCAACCGGCGCCTGGAGCGCTTCAGTGCTCGCCGCAGGTGCCGCAGCAGCGGGGGCAACAACGGGGGCAGCAACGGCCACCGGGCGCGGCGTCGCGCGGGTTGTTGTCGTAGGGGTGCGGGCAGCGGGAACGCGTGCGGTGGTTGTAGCGGGAGCAATGGTCGCCTTCACTGGGGGTGTTGCCGCACTGGGCGTCGGGAGCGGCTGGGCCACTTCATTGGGCACGAAGATCACCGGAGGGTTGACCACGGTGGTCGTCGGCGCGGGTGCGGCCGGCGCCATCACCGGTGCCGGCTGGGGAGCCGGTGCGGCGGGATAAGAGGTCATCTGCGCAAGCGCGGGAGTGGACCCAAGAGCCAGCGTCGCGGCAATCGCGAAACCGGCGTTACGATAAGAGTGAGTGGTTTTTGTCATAGCCAAGCACAAACTGCCGCATCGGCCGCTGCGTTCCCTGACATCTCGTTCATATTGGCGTTAAATGTTTGTATTTATTAACGTTGCTGAATGCGTTCCGGGCCAGCCCGATTTGGAAACGCGGCCAACTGAAATTGTGTTTCCTGCCGAAAAATTGTCCGGCCCCGAGTCGCACGAGCGGAGTGCGGGCAGAAACGCCATCTCCCGCGTTTACTTTTCGTTCCACAATCCGCATCTCCCAAAAATGCCCGCGCTGACCCTCCCCGCGATCCATGCCAGCCATGCGGGAACATGGCTGCGCAGCGGCGGCTCGACCCGCGCGGTCGGCAAGGGTGAAGCGGTGATGGCCGCAGCCGACACCCCGATGCTGCTGCTCAATGCCCCGATGGTCGCCACCCGGCTGGGCTATCCCGATCTGTCCGGGCTCGACTTGCTTGAACTGTTCGCTTTCGTCCACCCGGCCCGCTTCGTGGTGCCGACGCCCAAGGGCCTGGCGCATGCCTTGAACCTGGCGGAGCCAGCTTCCGACGACCAGGTCCCGGCATTCCTGCAGGACGCCGCTGGCGCGCTGCTCGACGTTTGCGAAAGCGCCGACTGGCCCGAACGCGAAGGCGCGTGGAGCGCGCTGCAGTCGCTTACCCGGTTGCGCTGGCCGTGGGCGCAAGTCCTTGCCGCTCACGTCAGCCAGCCTGAGCGGGCCGAAAAGTGGCTGTTCTCGAAATTGCCCGAATGGGAAGAAGGGCCGGAACGGCCGCAACCGGCGCAAGTCACGCTGTCCCCCGCCGATGTCGACGCGCGGCTGCGCGAACTGACCGGCGACCGGGCGGAGGAGCGCGAAGGCCAGCGCGCCTATGCCCGTGACGCGTCCCGCGTATTCGCCCCGCGCGACCGGCGCGGTGTCCCGCACATGTTGCTGGCGCAGGCCGGCACCGGCATCGGCAAGACGCTCGGCTACCTCGCCCCCGCCTCGCTCTGGGCCGAACAATCACAGGGCACAGTGTGGGTTTCGACTTTCACCAAGAACCTCCAGCGCCAGCTCCGCCGTGAAAGCCGCCGCGCCTGGCCCGAGGCGCGCGCCGATGGCAGCCGCCCCGTCGTGGTGCGCAAAGGGCGCGAGAACTACCTTTGCCTGCTCAACCTGGAGGACGCGCTGCAGGCCGGGTTCGGCGGCCGCGCGGCGATCCTCGCGCACCTGGTCGCGCGGTGGGCTGCCTATAGCCAGGACGGCGACATGATCGGCGGCGACCTGCCCGGCTGGCTCGGCACATTGTTCCGCCAGCGCGGCATCCGCGCGCTGACCGACCAGCGCGGCGAATGCGTCTATGCCGGCTGCCCGCACTATCGCAAATGCTTCATCGAACGCAGCGTGCGCGCGAGCGCCGAGGCCGACCTGGTGATCGCCAACCACGCATTGGTGATGGTCAACGCGGCGCGCGGACGCGAGGGTGCGGGGCGACCGACCCGGCTGGTGTTCGACGAGGGCCACCACGTGTTCGACGCGGCGGATTCGACTTTCGCCGCCACGCTCAGCGGTGCCGAATCGATCGAACTGCGGCGCTGGGTGATCGGCCCGGAGGGCGGACGCAATGGTCGTAGTTCTGGAGGCCGCCGCCGGGGCCTCGCCGCCCGGCTCGCCGATCTCGCCAGCTACGACGACGACGGCGCGCGCGCGATAGCCCAGGCGTGCGAGGCGGCCGACGCGCTGCCGTCCGAAGGCTGGCTGGCGCGGATCAACGAAAATGCGCCGTCGGGTCCGCTGGAGGCGCTGCTCGGCGCGGTGCGCGCCACGGTCTATGCCCGCGACGAAAGTGGCGGCAACGAGGCCGGCTACGGGCTGGAGACCGAAGCGGCGCAGCTCGAAGGCGGGTTCGTCGAGCTGTCCGGGCAGGCGCAGGCCGCGCTCGAAGCCTTGCGCAGTCCGCTGATCCGGCTCGGCCTGCGCCTCGAAGCCCTGCTCGCCGAACCGCCCGACTGGCTCGATGGCAGCGGGCGGGCGCGGATCGAGGGCGCGCGTGGCAGCCTGGCGTGGCGCTGCGATCTGATCGCGGCCTGGATCGCGCTGCTTGCCCGCCTCGGTGGCCCGATCGATCCCGAGTTCGTCGACTGGCTCGCGGTCGAGCGCAGCGACGGGCGCGAGTTCGACGTCGGCCTCCACCGCCGCTGGCTCGATCCCAGCAAGCCCTTCGCCAAAGTCGTGCTCGAACCCGCTCACGGGGTGATGCTGACCAGTGCCACGCTGACCGGCGGCGGCGGGTGGGAAACCGCCATCGCCCGCAGCGGCGCGCCGCATGTCGGGGTCGATCCGCGCCGGATCGAGGCGGAAAGCCCGTTCGATTACGCCACCCAGGCCGAAGTCCTGATCGTCACCGATGTGCCCAAGGGCGATATCCCGCAATTGGCCGCCGCTTATGGCCGCCTGATCGAGGCGGCGGGCGGCGGGGTGCTTGGGCTGTTCACCGCGATCCGCCGCCTGCGCGCGGTCTATGGGCGCATAGCGGACCGCCTCGCCCGCACCGGGCTGCCGCTCTACGCCCAGCATGTCGATCCGATCGACACCGGCACCCTGGTCGATATCTTTCGCGACGATCCGCGTGCGAGCCTGCTCGGCACCGATGCCCTGCGCGATGGCGTGGACGTTCCCGGCCATTCGCTGCGGCTGGTGATTATGGAGCAGGTGCCGTGGCCCAAGCCCTC
>JBDSDZ010000128.1:0-23079 GCA_039920345.1 Croceibacterium sp. | reverse complement strand
TTTTCGCCCTGCACAGTGTCGGTCAGGGTGATCGTGGCGTTGTGCTGGAACGGACTGGCCTCGGTGCCGATCTGCAGCTCGCCGCCGGGGACGTAGATCCAGTCGGTGGTCAGCGCCAAGTCACGCTCGTCGGCGAAGGTCAGCTTGCCCAGTACCGTCAGGCTGCGCAGTTCGGGCGGGCTGACGTCTAGCGTGACTTCGGTACCGCGCGGAATGGTCACTGCCTCGCCCGCCGCAGGCACCTTGCCCGAGGGCCATGCCGAGGCATCCGACCAGTTCACAGTCCGCGTCATCGCGGCCGGCGCGGCCACGTCCATCACCATGTTGGCGTGATCCCCGTGACCCTGCGCGGCGACGCCGGTACCCATGGCGAGCAGCACGAAGGCAGCAACGAGGCGAGTGCATGGGAACAGGCGAAACTGTTTACGCATGACCGGATTTTCCCTCTCCGGGGACGACGTGTCCCTGATATATTCTTGGTTTGCGGAGGATTATGGAACGAGTGATCTTCTTTGCCAAGCGGTCGAGCGGCAAAAGGCAAAAGGCAAAAGAAGTCGTAATGGTTTCTGCTTGGGGCTGAAACTCGTACCCCCCGACGTCTTCCGCATGACGGTCAGCCTTGCCGGCGAAGTCTTTGTCGCATTCGCTGCGAAACTCGCCTTTTCCAGGCAAATGTCCGCAAAGGGGGTCGTTTGCGGAACGGCACTTTTCGCGATTCCCACACTCTAAACGGACAGTCCACACACGGCCCACAATCCGCCGTTCCAAGGCTCAGGCCGCCGAGGTCCGCAATTGGGCCGATAGCGGTCTGTGTGCTTCCGGGGGCCGTTCGCATCAAAGCGGACGGTCTTTTCGCGACATCTCGCGCACGCGCCGTCCCACTCAGTCGTTCAAGAAGCGCTGCTTCAACCATTGGGCCATCAGGCTTAGTGCTTCGGGTGCGAAGGTTTCCTCGATGTCGCGGTATTCGCCGCGGCCGCCGGTCCTGGCGTGCTGGAACATGTGATTGAGGCCAGGCAATTCGAGGACCGTCACGTCCCGGCTGCCCGTCAGCCGCGCGCGCCAGGCGTCGAGGTTCGACTTGGGCTCGGTCTGGTGATCGAGGCTGCCGTTCTGCGCCAGCACCGGCACCGAGACGCGAGCGAGGTTGGGCACCGGATCGTAGCGCGCGAGGTACCACACCCGAGCCCGCATCATCTCGCGCAGGATCAGCGCGCTGTCGGTCTCGGGCGGAAGGCCGAGCGCGGCCTTGGTCTCGGGCGTGAGCAGCTCCAGCAGCGCCGCGCGGCCCGCTTCGAGGGTCTCCGCCGCCGCCAGCGCCTTCCATTCCGCGACGTTAAAGGCTTCGGAGCGGGCCAATTGCTCCTCGCTCACGCCCTCGCCGCCGGTCATGATCCGGCGCTGCGAGAGCATGAGATCGATCGTGTCGGTCGCAGGGCCCGCGAGGCTGACCAGGAAGGCGACCTTGTCGTTGCAGGCCATCGCGATCGGGCCGATCAGGCCGCCTTCGCTGTGGCCGATGAAGCCGATCGCATCGTGGCGGACGTCGGTCCGGCCGAGGAGGTAGGCGAAAGCGGCATTGGCGTCGCTCGCCTTGTCGCCGGAAGTGGCATCGTAGGCCTGGCCGGTCGACTTGCCGCTGCCGCGGTCGTCGAAGCGCAGCACCGCGATGCCGCCCCGGGTGAGATGATCGGCGATCACCAGGAAGGGCTTGTGCCCGTCGAGCGTCTCGTCGCGGTCGTGCTGGCCGGAGCCGCTGAGCAGGATCGCCACCGGGAACGGACCTTGGCCTTGCGGCAGCGTCAGCGTGCCGAACAGGTGCACGCCATGCGCGGCCGGGTTGTCGAAGGCCACTTCCTCCTGCCGGTAAGGAACCGGCTCTGTCGGGTTCTGCGGGCGGCGGGGCGGCGCGGTCTCCGCGGTGGCCTGGGTCCGAATGAAGGTAATCGGCGATTGCTGTTCGCCGACCTTGAACGCGCCGGCCAGCTCGTCGCCGTCCTCGGACAGGATGCCTTCGAACCGGCCGGCGCGGCGCGGGGCGGAAAAGCGCACCACCCGCCCCTCGCGTGCCAGGTCGGGCAGGACCACGTTGGAGACGTACTGGTCGGGCGAATCCATCACCAGGTTGGTGCCCCATTCGCCGCTAGAGATGCGCAGGATCTGCCGCAGCCGGGTGCCGTTCGCCTCGACGGTCGCTTCCCACAGGCCGTCGAGCCCTTCAATCCGCGGCTTGGCCGGCGGCAGCCCGCGCGAGAAGCGGAGCGGGGTTGCGCCTCGGCTGATCGTGCCGCGCCATTCCTGGGCGGCCTCGTCCCATGTCGCTTCATAAGTGGCGTTGATTCCGCCGATCTTGAAGGTCAGCCGGCCGTTCGTCGCAACGATCTCGCTGACCGGGGCTCGGCGGCCGGGCGCGACGTCGCGGTTCTCGAACTCGCCCGCGAGCGTGCCGTCCGCGCCGCGCGTGACGGTGAGCGCCATCATCTGGTCGCCGGTCGCAACGGCGGCATTGCCATGCCATTCGCCGACGATGTCTGGCGTGTCCTGGGGCGCAGGCTGAGCTTGGACCGGGCCGGCGATCACAGCCGCCAACAAGGCGATAAAGGCGAGAGCGGAAGCCTTGAGAGTGGTCATCGTTTCCTCCGTCATTCGCCAGCGTCTAGCGTCTCGAGCAGCTCGCGCAGCCGCTGGCGGCGAGGCTCGAGCTTGCGTTTGACCTCGCGGTCGCTGGACCAGGCGGTAAACACGATGGACCAGACGATGCAGCCGACGATCCAGAAATGGCTCCAAGAAGAAAAGCCGGTGTCGGTGTTGATCTGGAAGGTGAGCCAGTAGATCAGCAGCGCACCGATCGTGACGGGCACGGTCCAGAGGAGTGCGGGGCGCAAACGTCCTTGCGAGATCTGATATTCGACCAGCGACAGGTTGCGGCGGATCTCGTCCTTCAGGCTGTTGCCGAACGCGCGTTCGCGAAGTGCCTGGCGCCGGTGACTCACCCAAAACGCGCCGACCCACAGAGCGAACGTGCCGGCACCGACCGCAGCGGCAATGATTTGCAGCACGGGGACGTGCTTGAGCAGTGCCACCCACAGCCAGAATGCCGCGAACAGAGCCATGCCGGGGCCGACGATGTAGGTGATCCATTGGCCCAGCCGAAGCGTGCGTCGAATCCTGGCCTGTTCGTGCTGGAGCACCAGCTGGAGGAGATCGCTGTTGACGCCGTACATCGGCTTGTCGTCCTGCGACTTCCAGCTGTCCATCATCTGGTCAAAGTCCATCGTGCTCATCCTTCGCGAGCTGGGCGGCGAGCGCCGTTTTGATGCGGTTGATCTTCACCCCGACGTTGCTTTCGCTGAGGCCGAGCACTTGCGACATGTCGCGGTAACTGAAGCCGTCGAGCATCAGCAGCGCGAGGCTTCGATTCACTTCGTCGAACTCGGCGATCCGGGCATAAATCCATTCGAGCCTTGGATCGCGTTCGGGCGGCGCAGTCAGAAGCGCTGTGGCAGCATCGAAATCCTGCCGCCCGCGCTCGTGCTTGCGGCCCTTGCGGTTCCACGCGATCGCGGTGTTGAGCGCGACGCGGTAGATCCAGGTTGAGATCGCTGCCTCGCCGCGGAACGCATCGACCGAATGCCACACCTGAAGCGCGATTTCCTGGAACAGGTCCTCCCGGTCGGCGTGCGTGGTGCCATAGGCACGGGCCACCTTGAACAGGATCGCCTTGTGCGCCGCGATCCACTCTCCGAAAATCTGGTTGCGTTCGCCGTCCGTCATTTCCCCACCTTCGCGCCATTAGTAGCGGCGGCGGGCGAATTCCTTACAGGCGGATCCTAACCACCACTCTTGGGCCGATTGCTGACAGTCCGCTGATCGGTGATCAAATGGCGAAAACTGTCGTTCGGTGTAGCGAGAGGGTTCCACTGCTCACACAAGGCGAACGTTGGTCGAAAGCAATCCCGACTACTTCAAAAACCGCCGGGTACGGCGCGATCAGCTAACATCGCTGGCCGGGGCGATCTCTGAATGACGCGCCGTTTTCCCGAGTGATCTTGAGTTCCGGCGACTCCTCCTCAAGACGCAGCGAGGCTCCCTGGACATTCGCACCATTTTGGAACCGAGACCCAGAAAATCGCGAGGGATGGTGGGACCGATTGCGTATAGGATGGACAACAAGTGGAGATTGCCCGTGATTCAGGTTGACCAATCGCTTCGTCGGCTCGCGTCGGTGGCAATTCCGCGTTCACTCGCATCCATTGATAACGCAGTTCTAGAGAGTATCTCCAACCGCCAGAGCGAGAGTGCCGCCTCCCGGCGTATGGTGGGAATGGCGGGCGCCGTGGCGCTGTTTGCGGGCATAGCGGGCGGTGGCTTTGCCGCCGGCGGCCCTTCCGACACGCATTCACCATTCACAGAGGTCCACGCGCTCGCACCTTCGACGCTCCTGGACTTCCGCCAATAATGTTCAACGGCAGGCTCTTCGTCTCTTTGGCCTTCGTCGCATTTGTTGCGGCCCTGGTCGGTGTTTTTGCTGGCCGACTGATATTCGAGCGCCAGCGCCATAACGAGACGGAACTACATGCGCTGCTGCACAGTCAGCTGTCGCTCAACACCGTACAGGAAACCGCGATCGAAACCGTCGAGAGTCGCTTTGCGGTCCGCCGCACGGCGCTCGACCTCGAAATGAGGGCGGCCAACGCGCGGCTCGCCGCCGCGATTGAAGCCGAGCACGGATACGGGCCGCAGGTAACCCTGGCCGTCGACCATGTGCACGTCGTGATGGGTGAGATGCAGAAGGACACACTCCGGCATATATTTGCCATGCGCGCCGTCCTGACGCCGGAGCAGGCCGCCAAGTTCGACCGGAGCGTGGTCAAGGCGCTGGTTCCAGAAGGTAAGTGAGCCTTCCGCTCGCAGACGGCAGCGACGCCGAACTCGTCGCGCTCGCCCTGGGAGGAAAGCAGGACGCCTTTCGCGAATTGATGACCCGTTACCGGGAGCCCGTGTTTCGGCTCGTTCGGGCGACAACAGGCGATCCTTCCGAGGCACTCGATCTAACGCAGGAAGTCTTCATTTCCGCGTTCTTCGCCCTGCACCGGTTTGACACCTCGCGCCCCTTGGCAGTCTGGCTACGAAAGATCGCGCTGAACAAGTGCCGAGACTGGGCTCGTCGGCGAAAGGTGCGTTCGTTCTTCACCCGGGCTGCGCCACTCGAGCTGGCATATTCGATCGCTGCAGATGTCGTCCCACATGATCTTGCGGCAGCCGACCGGGCCGAACTGGCGCGCGTGACGGCTGCGATCGGCAATCTGCCGACTCGATTGCGGGAAGTACTAGTGCTTTGCGCGGTCGACGAACTAACTCAAGCCGATGCCGCAGCTGTACTCGGCGTGACGGTAAAGGCGGTTGAAACACGTCTTTACCGTGCGCGTGTGCGACTCAATGAAATTCTGGCCAATCCGATGTGAGGGGTCGCTGGCTGTCCTGCGTATGAACGGTAACTCTCCCGTCATTCCCCAAGGTGCCCCCTCAATGCAATCTCCCCATCTCGATCGTCGTCAGCTCCTGCGCGGGGCTGCAATGGTTGGCACCGGTTGCGCTGTTGCCGCATGGTTACCGGCCTGGGCGCAAAGCGGCTCGCTCGGATTGGCGACCCCATTGCCCACACTCTCGGGCATCGACATCGAACTCCGCATTGCCCGGCAAACCATGCTGATCGACGGCAGGGTATCGCGCGCCATCGGCATCAATGGAACCGTTCCTGCCCCTCTGATCCGACTGCGCGAAGGGCAGAATGTCCGGCTCAAGGTCGTCAACGATCTCGATGAGGACAGCTCTATCCATTGGCATGGCCTGCTGGTTCCTCCCCAGTTTGACGGAGTTCCGGGCATTTCTTTCCCCGGGATCAGGCCGCATTCGAGTTTCGCTTACGCGTTTCCGATCCGGCAGTCGGGCACTTACTGGTATCATAGCCATTCGGGCCTGCAGGAGCAGCTGGGCCACTACGGCCCGATCGTGATCGACCCGGCAGGCGCGGACCCCGTTCAATCTGACCGGGAACACGTAATTGTGCTTTCGGACCACAGCCAGCTCTCGCCAGAGACCATATTCCGGCGCATGAAAGTCGATCCCGGCGGGCTCAACTTCCAGAAGCAGACACTCTCCGGTCTGCTGGAAAATCGCGACCAAACGTCGGCGGATCGCGTCATGTGGGGCGGAATGCGGATGGACCCGACCGACATTTCCGACGCCACCGGCGCGGTCTATACTTATCTCGTCAATGGACATGGTCCGCGCGACAACTGGACGGCGCTGTTCAATCCGGGAGAACGCGTCCGACTTCGCGTGATCAATGCCTCATCAATGACGACGTTCAACGTCCGCATTCCCGGTTTGGCGATGTCCGTGGTGCAAGCCGACGGCCAGAATGTCCGCCCGGTCGAGGTCGATGAGTTCCAGATCGGCGTAGCGGAAACATACGACGTGATTGTCACGCCGGGCGAACCCAAGGCATTCACCCTGGTTGGCGAGGCGATCGATCGATCGGGCATGGCACGGGCCACCCTTGCCCCGCGCATCGGGATGGCCAGCGAAGTGCCGCCGCTTCGCGAACGGCCTCTGGCGACCATGCAGGATATGGGCATGGCGATGCACGGAGCCGAGGAAATGGACATGGGCGCCAAGCGCGGGATCGATCCCACCGCCGAACAAAACGCCTCAGCCGCGCTGGCAACGACCGGCGCGTTGTCGGGAATGGCCATGGGCGGGGCGAACATGGCCGGAATGGATCCGTCGGCGATGTCCGGGATGGACCACTCGGCGATGTCCGGGATGGATCACGGTGCGGCGACCGGCCCGAGCCCTATGACCGGCATGAGCAAGATGAAGATGCGCGACTTCTCGAATGCCCCCCAGATCAAGAAAGGGCCCGGCGTGCAGACAGTCTCGCCGATGCCGATGGATCGCACGGGCGAGCCCGGCCAGGGGCTCGCGGACGTTGGTCACCGGGTGCTCGTTTACAAGGACTTGATAGCACTTGACCGCAATCCCGACGTTCGGGCGCCTTCACGCGAACTCGACATTCATCTGACCGGCAACATGGAGCGCTTCATGTGGTCGTTTGACGGCATCAAGATGTCCGACACGATGGAGCCCATTCCTTTCACCGAAAACGAGCGGGTCCGGGTCAACCTGATCAACGACAGCATGATGGGCCATCCGATTCATATCCACGGCCACTTTTTTGAACTCGTGACGGGGCATGGCGACCATGGGCCGCGAAAGCACACCGTGATTGTCCCGCCGGGCGGAAAGGTCACGTGGGACATTACCGCTGATGCGGTTGGGGACTGGGCATTCCACTGCCACCTGCTCTACCACATGCATGCGGGCATGATGCGCGTCGTGAGCGTCCGGCCGAAGGGAGAGGCGGCATGATCCGGTACCTTGCCGCACTTGCCGGTTCGGCCGCTCTGGTGGTCGGTACGTCCGCGCAGGCGCAGGATCATACGATGGCCAACATGCCGGGGATGAAAATGCCTGCACCGGCAAAGAAGCCGGCTCCCGCGCCAACGCCTCGTCCCACACCGGCGCCAACTGCACGTCCCACGCCAAGGCCGACACCCGCACCGCCGCCAACTGCTCGACCCACTGCGGCACCTGTCCGTCCTGCAGCAGCCAAGCCCGGAGTGCTGTCGCCTGCATCACCGAGTGTCCCAACCGCAAATCCGGTCCCTCCCGCCGTTGGTCCAGTGGCAATAGCGATGCCCGGTATGGATCTTGGCGTGCCAGCGAAAGCGCCTGCCCAGCCCGTTGGCCAGACTCACGCAGACGATGGAAGCCATTTGACCGGCGGGGAAACAGGCCTGCCCATGCCAGCCATGACCGGCACTGCGCTACCGGCCGGTGACGAAGCCGCTCCGCCGGTCCCTGCGGACCATTATGCCGATCGGCTATTTCCTCAGTCGGAGATGGCGCAGGCGCGCGAGGAAATGATGCGTGAGCAAGGCGGTCAGACAATAGCCACGGTCATGTTCAACCTTGCCGAATACCAGGCCCGCCAGGGCAGCGACGGCTATCGCTGGGACGGAGAAGCCTGGTTAGGCGGCGACATCAACCGGCTAGTCGTAAAGACCGAAGGTGAAGGCGCCTTACGGGGCGGCGTGGAGGCAGCCGAAGTGCAGGCGCTCTACAGCCATGCAATCAGCCCCTACTTCAATCTTCAGGCGGGCATTCGGCAAGATTTTGAACCCAAGCCTTCGCGCACTTATGCCACCATCGGATTCGAGGGATTGGCGCCATACTGGTTCGAGGTCGAAGGCGCTGCGTTCCTGTCCGACGAAGGCGACGTGCTTGGCCGGCTAGGAGCTTATTACGACCAGCGACTTACCCAAAGGCTGATCTTCCAGCCCCGGATCGAGCTCAACCTGGCCGCCCAGGACGTGCCGGAAAACGGCATCGGCTCGGGTCTTGTGAACGCTGAACTGGGCCTGCGCCTGCGCTATGAAATCAGCCGTCAGTTCGCACCCTACGTTGGCGTCTCCTACGACGCGAAGACCGGCAGGACCGCGGATTATGCGCGGGCCAATGGCGACGACCCGACGACGGCCAGCCTCGTCGCAGGTGTCAGATTTTGGTTCTGAGTGAAGGCAAACAGGTCGTGATCTGACTGGGCGGCTTTCTGACACCAGAAGCGCGTGCCAGAGGTCAAATAGGGAGTGGAAGAAATGAACCGGGAATTCCTTCGCCGTCATCTACCCAGCCTCAGTTTCGGAATTGCGGCACTGGTCGGCGTCATCGTGGCCAGCGCGGGAGTGATTTATTTCGGAGCCTATAATATCGCCGCCGATGCACCGCACAGCCGGGTGGTTTATTCGCTTCTTGACGAGTTGCGTGATCGTTCGATCATGGTCAGAGCGAGCAACATCGAAACACCTGGCGATCTCGCCTCGGCGGATCGCATCTCGCGCGGCGCCGGGCTATATGCCGAGATGTGTAGCGGTTGCCATCTCGGGCCCGGCGTCGAGGCCTCCGAAATTAGTCAGGGACTTTATCCTCAGGCGCCCGAACTTGCCCACGCAACCGGCCATTCGGCAGGCGAACAGTTCTGGATCATCAAACACGGCGTCAAACTTTCAGCCATGCCCGCGTGGGGCAAGACACATCCTGACAATCTGATCTGGGACATGGTCGCCTTCGTCCGGGCCATGCCTAAAATGTCAGCGGCGCAATATCAGCAGACACTGGCCAGCGCTCCGGCCGATCACGATGAAATGATGGAGGGCATGGCAGATGACCGTCCCGGTGCCGCGAGCACCGACATGGAGCACGATGCGATGAACGCTCGCGGGTCGAATGCCAAGCCGGCCCACCATGAGCACGCAGAAGGCACGGTCCCGCATACGGATTAGAATGATCTTTACCGATCATAATATTGGGCCTGGCGCATATTATCATCCGTCACGAAGCGTTGGCGCGCGGGTCATGCGCATCCGCCTCAATCGCCGTTATTGCGGCTGAATTCGATCAGGAGTTTCACTTCGCCGATTTTGCGAACCTGGCTGTAGTTCGACGGGATCGACTATTCTGGGCTGCCCCGATAGTGGGCTGCTCTCTCGACCAGAGCCAGCATGTTGCGTGCGGCTTCGATGGTCAGCCGGTGCGGGGTCATCCCTGGCCTTGGCAAAATGAAACTTGCCATTTCGCGGACGAGATCGGACTGGCTTTCCGGCGCTCCAGCCAGGAGTGCCACGACCATGTTCTCCAAGGCTATCAAGCGGACTTTGATGTTTGCTGCTTCGGCGTCTCCGATTTCACCAGCAACGGTCTCGCGATGGACTTGATGGGATTGATCGGCAGGCGAACCGCCCTCATTTTCCCAACGCCGAATGGCCTGCCGATGGACCTCAGCACGAACGGGATCGAAATCCTCTCTTACCTCTGCCATCGGGACGCACCGTTCCGCCTTCTAATGGTGATCGGCACCGCAGGCCGGACCAGCACTGCTGACGCCACAGGTCAGCGAAAACCGCTGATCAATTTGGAGTCCATTTCGCTTGTTAGCACAAACGATGAAGATGACTCCATCGTTCGACTTCTGACGACGAAAGTGGCAGTGAGCTGATGTGCGAACCTAGCCAATCGACGTGACACATTCCGCCAAACGCCAACCCAGAGCGCCTCTATTCAGATCCTCTACCTGCTCTTCGTAGCGTCGGCCTGCTCTTATTGAGCCAATTTCCAGATTACGTGAGGAACGGTGCAATTGGGCCCGGGCTTCGAAGGGCTGGCGTGACTGGATAATCGCCCGAGCGATCGGCAGCTACTCCTGCATCGGGCACATGGTTGCCTGATCATGCAGCCCTAACGGTTTTTTGAACGGAAACTGGCACTATGATTTTCACCTGCCCAATGCATCCCGAAGTCCAGCACGATGGACCCGGAGACTGTCCCAAATGCGGAATGCATCTCGTGCTGCAGGAAGGATTGAAAGGTGCCAATCCAGAGCATCGGGACCACCTCCACGATGGCCGGCCGGCAAACGCGGAAGTCCCGAAAGATGGCCGTTATGAAAGCGTTCCGGCAGGCTACACCGGGACCGTTTACACCTGTCCCATGCATCCGCAGGTGCGCCAGACGCATGGCGGGTCCTGCCCGATCTGCGGCATGGGACTGGAGCTCGAAACGGTTAGCCTGACCGACGAAGGTCCCAACCCCGAACTGGTCGACTTTACGCACCGCCTGTGGCTCGGCGCCATATTGACCGTGCCGCTGCTGGTCCTGACCATGGGGCCTTTCGTGGGTCTCGGCTGGGTGCGTGAAATATTCGGCGCGCGAGCGACACTGTGGATTGAGTTCGCGCTGGGGACGCCCGTTGTGCTGTGGTGCGGCCGGCCGTTCCTGATACGCGGCTGGAATTCCTTCCGTACCCGAAACCTCAACATGTTTTCCCTGATCGCGATTGGCATCGCGGCCGCTTGGACCTTCAGCGTGATTGCGATTGTCCTACCAGGCATATTCCCGGCAGGCTTTCGCGATGCCGAAGGCCATGTCGGGGTCTATTTCGAAGCCGCCGCAGTTATCGTCACCCTGGTCTTGCTGGGGCAGGTGATGGAACTGCGGGCACGGGAAGGAACCGGCAAGGCGATACGCGCCTTGCTCGATCTCGCCGCCAAGACCGCGCGCGTTTTGCGCGACGACGGCCGCGAAGAGGAAATTCCCCTCGAAAATGTTCAGGCCGGCGACCGGTTGCGTGTCCGTCCAGGTGACAAGGTGCCGGTCGATGGAGCAGTGGTTGAAGGCCATTCCTCGGTCGATGAGAGCATGATTTCGGGCGAAGCGATGCCGGTGGAAAAGACCGCGGGCGATCAGGTCGTTGGAGCGACGATCAACGGTACCGGGAGCCTGATCATCGAAGCACAGCGAGTGGGAGCAGATACCACACTGGCACAGATCGTACAGATGGTCGCCAACGCCCAGCGCTCGCGCGCCCCGATCCAGAAATATGCCGACAAGGTCGCAGGATGGTTCGTGCCCGCCGTCGTCGGGGTGGCGATACTCGCCTTTATCGCCTGGGCGCTCTGGGGGCCCGCGTCGGCACTGTCCTACGGATTGATTGCCGCGGTCGCCGTGTTGATCATCGCCTGCCCCTGTGCACTAGGTCTGGCAACGCCGATGTCGATCATGACCGCGACGGGCTGCGGTGCACAAGCGGGCGTGCTTATCAAGAATGCCGAGGCGCTTGAACGGTTCGAGAAGGTCGACACTCTGATGGTCGACAAGACCGGTACGCTAACCGAAGGCAAACCCAAGCTGGTCGCCATTCTGCCGCAGCCCGGTCATGATGAGGAGGAAGTGCTTCGGCTCGCCGCAATACTGGAGAAAGGGTCCGAGCATCCGCTGGCGGAAGCGATCGTGAAGGGCGCCGAAGGCCGTGGCATCGCGCTTGCCGAAGCCAGCGACTTCGAGGCGGTCACGGGCAAAGGCGTCATCGGAGTGGTCGACGGCAGGAAAGTCATGCTGGGCAATCTCAAGCTGATCACGGACCATGGCATCGACGCAGCCGAACTGACATCCACGGCCAACGCCCGGCGCGACGAGGGCGAAACCGTGATGTTTGTCGTTATCGATGGCGAAATCGCCGGGCTGGTCAGCGTCGCGGATCCAGTGAAGGAGAGCACGCCTGCAGCGATCAAGGCGCTCCATCAGCTTGGTTTCCGGATAATCATGGCAACTGGCGACAATGAGCGCACGGCCAAGGCGGTGGCGGCGAAACTCGGGATCGACGAGATCCGCGCCGACGTGCTGCCAGAAGACAAGGCGCGCATCATCCGCGAGCTTCAGGCCGAGGGCCGCAAGGTCGCCATGGCCGGCGACGGGGTCAACGACGCGCCTGCGCTCGCCCAGGCCGATGTCGGCATAGCGATGGGCACCGGGGCCGATGTCGCGATCGAAAGTGCCGGTATCACGCTCGTCAAAGGCAATCTCGACGGTATCGTCCGGGCGAGGCGGCTGTCGCAGGCCACAATGGGCAATATTCGGCAGAACCTGTTCTTCGCGCTGATCTATAACGCTGCCGGGGTGCCGGTGGCTGCGGGAGTCCTGTATCCGCTCTTCGGCATCCTGATCAGTCCGATGTTCGCGGCGTTCGCGATGAGCGCGTCGTCCATTTCAGTCGTCCTCAATTCGCTGCGCTTGCGGACTGTAAAGCTGTGAATGAGCGCGGTGCCGATAACGATGACGCACACGAAGCAAGTGGCGACCAGAAGAACTCGATCAGCCTGAGCGGCGCCGTCGCGATGGGAACCGGCGTCATGATCGGCGCCGGGATCTTCGCTCTGACCGGGCAGATTGCGCAGCTAGCGGGACCGCTGTTTCCGCTCTCCTTTGTCGCGGGAGCGCTGGTCACGTCGCTCGCCGCCTACAGCTATATAAAAATGTCGAACGCCTGGCCGTCATCGGGCGGGATCGCGATGATTCTCCAGAAAGCCTACGGTCCGGGGGTAATTGCCGCATCGGCGTCGCTCCTAATGGCACTTTCGATGGTCATCAGCGAGAGCTTGGTCGCGCGGACCTTCGCCTCTTATGCGCTGCGCCCATTTCGTCAGGAAGCGAACCCGTTGCTTCTTTCGGTCGTCGCACTGGCGGTGATCCTGTTCGCCTATCTGGTCAATGCGTCGGGCAACCGTTCAGTCAGTCTTCTTTCGCTGGTCATGTCGGCGATCAAGATTGGGGGCATCGCGCTGTTCGCCATCGCCGCGATCTGGACCACTGGCATCGGTGCGGGAGCCTTATCCCAATCTGCCAGTTCCGTGAGGCCGATAGGTTTTGTGGCTTCGGTGGCCTTCTCGATCCTGGCCTTTAAGGGGTTCACCACGATCACCAACAGCGGCGGAGAAATAGTCAATCCGCATCACAACATCGGCCGCACGATCATGATTTCGATCGCGATATGCACGATTACCTATCTGCTGGTAGCAGTTGCGGTGGGCTCGAGCCTAACAATGGGCGAAATTGCCGCCGCCCGCGACTATTCGCTGGCCGCTGCAGCTGAACCGGCACTCGGTCGGCTAGGCTTCTATTTCACCATAGCGATCGCCTTGGCCGCAACCATCTCGGGCGTCATTGCCAGCGTATTTGCGGTTTCCCGAATGCTTACGATGCTGACCCGAATGCACATGATCCCGCACAGCCATTTCGGGATGAGTGGGGGCATTCGTAGTCACATGCTTGTCTATACGGTAGTCGTAGCGGGCGCACTCGCGGTGCTGTTTGACCTTTCCCGGATCGCATCTCTGGGCGCGTTCTTCTATCTGATTATGGACATGCTGGTCCACTGGGGCGTGTTTCGCAAATTGCGTACGGAAATTGGCGCACGAGCTTCGATTCTGTTGGCTGCAGTTGTCGCGGATGCTGTCGTGCTATTGGCATTCACGACCGCGAAGCTTGGAACTGATCCAGTGGTGGTCGGCTACGCCGTCTTGGGGATTGCAGCCGTTTTCGGAGGAGAGGCCCTTTATTTGAAGCAAGGGCCTCTCTCAACAAAGGATAACCAATAGGTATTCAGCTATCCGGACAACCTTGGCGCTCTGCCTGTTATCAATGAAGGCATCTTGCTTGCAATCTTCATTCAACTTGATCATCCGGAGCTGGGGCGCATAGCCGCCGTTGCTGCAGTGGAACCGCGAAGGTCAGCCTTCGGGGAACATTCCCTTTATCGAGAACGACTGAAATTGGGGCGCGTTGCTGCCATCAGCGCTAGTCTGAACGAACGGCCGCTTTCAGGCAAAAAACGTAACCACTCGAATGGCCGAAATTAGGGCGCAAAGCCTCCGTGCGTCGCACCTCCGCATCTCAGGTACGCAAGTCGATGGGGCTAAGCAGAGATATGCTCGGCTAACCGATGCAATTATGCGCTATTTTCAAGGGAAGAACTCGACGTCGTGCAGTGATCGCCACGCGTAAAGGCGTCTCTGTCTCTGCGATCACGAAGAAGTGGTGCCCAGGGGCGGAGTCGAACCACCGACACGACGATTTTCAGTCGTCTGCTCTACCACTGAGCTACCCGGGCTTCGGCCGCCAACCAGCTTTGTAAAAGCCGTCCGGCGATCGGAGAGCGGGCCTATGGCCAAGGGGCGCGGCCTTGGCAAGGGGGTTCAGTCGTCCTGCGAAAGTTCCTCAGGGTCGGCTGCCGGCCCCGGTAGCGCGTAGCCTTCGTTGAACCACTGCGCGAGGTCGCGGTCGCGGCACCGGCTGGAGCAGAACGGCGTGAATTGTTCGCTGCGGGGCTTCTTGCAGATCGGGCAGGGACGGTTGCTCATCGGGGTACGAGTTGGGTGGAGCAGGCCTCGATGGCAAGGGCCGGGTTGGCTTCCCAGCGCACCTCATGCCCGGTCCGGCGGGCCAACTCGGCTAGCGCGGCCTCGTCCAGCGTTGCCCCGAGCGCCGGATGCCCCGACAGCCAGATAGCGCCCGCACCCTCCAGACCTTCGGCGCGCCGGAGCAACCAGCGGGCAGCCATCTCAGCGCGTTGAAATGCGGCCCGCTGCAGCAAGGAAGGGCGCGAAAGCCGCGCGACCAGTTGCACGAAGCCGAAGCCATTCATCGCGGTGCGTTCATGTGGCCAGCCTGCCAACGCGGCTTCGAGCGCCTCGTCCACAGCCTTGCGGTCGGCCTTTGCAGCCAGCGTCGGAAAGTCGACCCCGATGGAACCACCCACGTCGAACCGGCGCAGCGCCGCTGCCAGCGGCACGACCGAGGCCAGCGCCAAATTGCGTGGATCGAGGGTGCCGTCGACGTCCACCAGCAGCATCGCCGGCGTCGGGCTGAAATGCAGGCTGCCGCGGGTGAACACGGCTTCGCCCGCGAAGGCTTCGGCCACCAGCTCGTCCCAGTCGCAGGCGGGGAAGCGGTGGACGAGGCTGACGGTATGGCCTTCGCTCTCCAAGCGCTTGGCCAAGCCCGGATGACGGATGGCCGCTTCGCTGGGCCGGGCGCGGGCCAGTTTGCGCCGCCCGTGTTCGGCCATCGCTGGCCGGGTTACTTCAAGCCTGAGTTTGGCACCTTCGCTGGCGCTGGAGGGGAGCCGGTCGACGAGCGCTTCTTCCCCGCTGGAGAACCGCGCCGTCCCGCGTGTTGCGCCGGCAGCGCGCGATGCCAGCGTGGCATTCGCAACTAGACCAGCGGCAAGCTCCCCCGGCCACGACACCCGCGCTTCGGCGATTTCATCCCCGACAAGGCGGATCGCGCGGTGCTCGCCAATCCCTTCCTCGAGCAGCCACTCAGCCAACGGCGAAGCCCGCCGCGCGAAGCAGGGCTCGGGTTTCGAACAGCGGCAATCCGACGACGCCCGAGTGACTTCCGCCGATCCACGCGATCAGGCCTTCGGCGCTGCCCTGGATGGCGTAGCCGCCGGCCTTGCCGTGCCACTCGCCGCCCACGAGGTAGGCGGCGATTTCCTGCGCCGAGAGGGTCTTGAAACGCACTTGCGTCTCGCTCAGCCGTTCGCGCAAGCTGCCGTCCGGCGCCAGCAGGGCGATGGCCGACAGCACGCGGTGGCGCCGGCCCGACATCAGTTCGAGGCAAGCGCGCGCGGTCGCTTCGTCTTCCGCCTTGGGCAGGATCCGGCGGCCCACGGCGACTACCGTGTCGCCGGCAAGCACGTGAGCGACGGGATCGGCCGCGGCCAGCGCTTTCTCGCGTGCCATACGCACCGCATAATCGCGCGGGACCTCGGCCTTGTACGGGGTCTCGTCGATATCCGTCGGTGCTATGCCTGCAGGCTCGATGCCGAGCCGGGCGAGCAGTTCGCGCCGCCGCGGGCTGGCCGATGCGAGGACGAGGGTGGGGGCAGGGTGGGGGCTGTTCACGCCCACCGGCTTACTGCGGCCCCGGGCCGCCCCGGCCGGGCATGAAGCGATAGGTGATGCGCGCCTTGGTCAGGTCGTACGGGGTCAGCTCGCACAGCACCTCGTCACCCACCAGCACGCGAATACGGTTCTTGCGCATGCGTCCGGCGGTGTGACCCAGGACCTCATGGCCGTTTTCGAGCTCTACCCGGAACATCGCGTTCGGCAGCAACTCGACTACCTTGCCGCGCATTTCGAGGAGTTCTTCTTTAGCCATGCAGTTTGGGTTTCCAGTTTCAGGTGTTCGCCTAGGCGGCGCGCCATAGCGGTGGGCGGGGCAAAAGGAAAGCCTACGCGGTGCGCGTACTAAGCAGCGACACCAAGGATACATCTGCGACATTTTATTACGGTTCGCGTCTTGCACCCCTACTGCGTTGCAGCAATGAGCGGCGCGTCGGGGCTGGTTGAGCTTGTCCAAGGAATTTTGCGCTTGAAACTTACCCCTGCCACTTCCAGCATGCTGGCGCTTGCCGTGGCGCTGTCGTTTGCCGCGCCCGTCGCCGCGCAGGAGACGATCGCGCAGGGCACCCCGACGCCCGGCACGCCGTCCACGTCGCCGGCAAATCCCAACGACGCGGACATCAGCGACAATGAAATCCTGGTCATCGCGACCGCCTTGCGTGGTCAAGTCGAAGCACCGGTGCCGCCGGTGCTGGAGCTCAATTCCGAAGACATCGCCGCCTATGGCGCAAGCTCGATCGCCGACCTGATTTCCGCGCTTGGCCCGCAAGTCGGCAGCGGCAGCGGGCGCGGCGGCGGGTTTCCGGTGATCCTGGTCAACGGAATGCGCATCGCCAGCTTCCGCGAACTACGCTCCTACCCGCCCGAAGCGATCGAAAAGGTTGAGGTTTTTCCCGAAGAAGTGGCCCAGCGGTATGGCTATTCGGCGAACCAGCGGGTGGTCAACTTCATCCTCAAGCGCGACTATTCGAGCCGCGAAATCGAAGGCACGTATGGTCAGCCGTGGGACGGTGGCTATTCGACGCAGGAACTGGAAGGGACCTACCTCCAGCTGATCGGGGAATCGCGCCTCAACTTCAATCTCGACTGGAAAAATTCCAGCCTCCTGACCGAAGGTGAGCGGGGCGTCATTCAGTCGACCCTGCCCGTACTCCCGACCGATCCCGACCCGGCGTACTATCGCAGCCTGGTGAGCGATTCTGTCAGCGTGCAGGCAACCGCCAATTTCGCCACGCGCATTGCCACCGGCACTTCGCTCAGCCTCAATGCGGCGTACGAACGCAACGATTCGCTGCGCTACCAGGGCCTCGACACAGTCCTGCTGACGGATTCGAGCGGGGCCAGCGCTTTCCGCTCGTTCAACGACCTTGACCCGCTGACGGTCGATGCGCGTTCAACCACGTATTCCGCCGGCGGAGCGATCAACACCGGGCTCAGCGATTGGCAGATCACCGGCACGGTTGATGCCAGCCGGGCGAACTCGCGCAGCCTGATCCAGCGGCGCGCCGACGTGATGGGGCTGCAAACCGCCGCGCTAGCGGGTACGTTGCCGATCAACGGCGATCTGCCGACCTTGACCGATGCCGGTTTCGACCGCGCCGACACGCAGTCCGATACCGCCAGCGGTAAAGTGACCGCAATGGGCCGGCCGGTACGGCTGCCGGGCGGCGACGTCTCGGTCACGCTCGACACGGGCTACGATTACACCAACATCAAAAGCACCGACACGCGCAACGCGGGCATCGAGACGTCGCTCAACCGCGGTGACATCAATGCCGGGATCAACGTCGGCATTCCGATCACCAGCCGGCGCGAAGATTTCGGTGCGGCAGTGGGCGATCTCAGTCTCAACCTGTCGGGCGGGGTCGATCACCTGTCGGATTTCGGCACGCTGACCGATTGGTCGGCCGGTCTCAACTGGGGCCCAACCGAGCGCCTGAGCCTGAGCGCGAATTACGTTGCGCGCGATGCAGCGCCCACACTGGCGCAGCTGGGCAATCCCGAAATCGCTACTTTCAACGTGCCGGTCTACGATCTGACGCGCGGCGAGACGGTGCAGGCAACAATCATCACCGGCGGCAACCCCACGCTGCCGGCGCAGAGCCAGCGCGACTGGCGCATCCAGGCCAACTGGCAGTTGCCGGACTTCACCTCGGCCATCCAGCAGGGTCGCCTGACGCTCGAGTTCTTCAAAAACCACTCCGAAAACGTTGCGGCCGGCTTCCCGGTGCTTACGCCGACCATCGAAGCCGCCTTCCCCGGCCGCGTGGTGCGCGATATGACCGGCCGACTGGTCTCGATCGACCAGCGTCCGGTGACGTTTGCGCAGCAGGATTCGCAGCGCATCCAGGTCGGTCTCAACTTCACCGGCCCGTTCGGCAAGGCTCGCCCGCAGGCCGCTGCGGCGGCGCAGGCCAACAACCCGTTCGCGCTGATGCGCAACGCGGTGCAAGGCGGCGGTGCGGCCCCGGCCAATGGCGGCCAGGGTCCGGCGGGCGGAGCGACACCGGCGCCAGCTGCTGGCGCAGCGCCCGCCCAGGGCCAGGGCTTTGGCGGCGGCGGCGGCGGCGGGGGTTTCAACCCGCAGGCCTTCGAGCAAATTCGCACGCGTTTCTGCACGCCCGAAACGGCTACTGCCGTGCCCACAGCGGAAGATCTTGCCGCCTTGCCGGAACAGTTGGTCAGCCGCCTCAAGAACGAAGACGGCACGATCAATCCCGAGCGGTGGGCAGAATTCCGCACCCGGGTGTGCAGCAACCAGGCTGGCGGCGGGGGCGGCTTCGGCGGCGGCGCTGGCGGCGCGGGCATTGACCCGGCGCAATTGGCCGCGCTGCGCGAAAGCATGTGCGGCAAGCCGGGCGAGACGCCGGTGCCGTTCACGGAAGCGCAGATTGCAGCCCTCCCACCGCAGATGCTCGAGCGGCTCAAGGGCCCCGACGGCAAGATTGATCCCGAGCGTCTGGCGCAGCTGCGCACGCGTTTCTGCAGCGCTGACTTCGGCAATCGCCAGGGCGGACAAGGCGGCCAGGGCGGCCAGCGCGGCGCTCAAGGCGGTCAGCAAGGCCAGGATGGCGGCGGTTTCCGTGGTCCCGGCGGCGGCGGCTTTGCTGGCGGTGGCGACCGTGGTCCGGGTGGCGGCGGCCCCGGTGGCGGCGGTGGTTTCCGTGGCCCCGGCGGCGGCGGCGGCGGTCCGGGCGGCGGCAGCGCCGACGGTCGTGGACGCTGGTTCGTCAATTTCAACTACAGCTACCAGCTCAAGGACGAAGTGCTGATCGCCAACACCGGCCCGCTGCTCGACTTGCTCGACGGCGATGCCATTTCGGGGGGCGGCGAAGCGCGCAACTCGCTCAACTTCAGCGGCGGGCTGTTTTATGCCGGCTTCGGCACCAACATCAACGCGCGCTACACCGGCAAGTCGCGGATCAACGGTTCCGGCCTGCCCGGCAGCACCGACCTCGCGTTCGACTCCTATTCGATCGTGAATGTGCGCCTGTTTGCCGATCTCAACCAGCGCACCAGCTTGATCGAAAAGGTGCCGCTGTTCAAGAACACGCGCCTGACCTTCTCGGTCAACAACCTGTTCGATACGCGCCAGACGATTACCGACAGTTCGGGCGCGGTGCCGCTGCGTTATCAGCCGTACCTGGTCGACCCGATCGGCCGTTCGTTCCAGATCGAACTGCGCAAGTTGTTCTGATCCGGCATTTGGCTTGCGGGCCGCGGCGCACTATTGGGGTGCGCCATGGCTCGCAGTCCCGCCGGATCTCCCCCGCACCCCAAAGGGGCCGAGCGCTTCAACGAGGACCAGGCGTCGTCCACGCTGCGCGGCTCGCAGCCGGATATCGAGGCCGGGGTTGCCGCGATCCGCGAGGTTCAGCGCACCCTAATGCCCACGCCAGGGGTCTACCGCATGCTCGATGCCCGGGGCGACGTGCTCTACGTCGGCAAGGCGCGCGCGCTCAAGAACCGCGTCGCCAACTACACCCAGGTCGCCAACCTCCCGGGCCGGTTGCAGCGGATGGTGGCGCAGACCCGCGCGATGGAGATCGTCACTACCAATTCCGAGGCCGAAGCGCTGCTGCTCGAAGCGCAGCTGATCAAGCGCTTCCGCCCGCCCTACAACGTGCTGCTGCGCGACGATAAGAGTTTCCCGTTCATCCTGCTGCGCGAAGGGCATGATTTCCCGCGCATCATGAAGCATCGCGGGGCGCGCAAGGCCAAGGGCGATTACTACGGGCCCTTCGCCAGCGCCGGCTCGGTCAACACCACGATCAACGCGCTGCAGAAGTTGTTCCTGCTGCGCAGTTGCACCGACAGCTTCTTTTCGCGCCGCGACCGGCCGTGCCTGCTGTACCAGATCAAGCGCTGTTCGGCGCCGTGTGTCGGGCGGATCGATCCCGCCGCTTACAACGAGCTGGTGGGCGAAGCGAAGGACTTCCTTGGGGGCAAATCGGGCGCGGTGCAGAAGAAGATCGAAGCGCAGATGGCCACGGCGGCCGCCGCGCTCGACTTCGAAAGCGCGGCTTCATTGCGCGACCGGTTGCGCGCTGCCACGTTCATCCAGGGCAGTCAGGCGATCAACGCCGAGGGCGTGGGCAACGCCGACGTGTTCGCGCTCGCGGCCAAGGGCGGACAAGTCGGCATCCAGGCGTTCTTTGTGCGCGGCGGCCAGAACTGGGGCCACCGCGCATTCTTCCCCAGCCACACGCAAGATGTTGCGGAAGAAGAGGTTTTGTCTCGCGTGCTGGCGCAATTTTACGAGGAAGTGCCGCCGCCGCGCACGATCCTGGTCGACCGCGACCTGGCCGAACGCGAGCTGCTGCAACTGGCGCTGGGCGAACTCGCCGGGCACCGGGTCGAGATCAGCGTTCCCCAGCGCGGCGATCGGCGGCGCCTGATGGAACAGGCGCAGCGCAATGCGGGCGAGGCGCTCGACCGGCGGCAGGCGGAAAGCGGGACCCAGGCCAGGATCCTGCGCGAGTTGACCGAATTCTTCGAGTTGGCCGATGTTCCGCAGCGGATCGAAGTCTACGACAACAGCCACATCCAGGGCACCAGCGCAGTGGGCGCGATGGTTGTGGCCGGGCCAGAGGGTTTCCAGAAGAACCAGTATCGCAAGTTCAACATGCGCACCGCGCAGACGGACGATGATGTCGGGATGATGCGCGAAGTCATGGGCCGCCGCTTTGCCCGCGCGCTGGAGGACGATCCCGACCGCGACGGGCCGCACTGGCCGGGTCTCGTGTTGCTCGACGGGGGCAAGGGACAGATCAGCGCGGCGCGCGACGCGCTGGAAACCCTCGGCATTGAAGACGTGCCGTTGTTCGGGGTAGCCAAGGGTCCACACCATGGCCGCGAAGGGCGCGAGATATTCCATTTCCCCGATGGGCGCGAGAAGACGCTGCCGACCAATTCGCAGGTGCTGTTCTATGTCCAGCGCCTGCGCGACGAGGTTCACCGCTTCGCCATCGGTGCGCACCGGGCCAAACGCAGCCGCGCGATCAGCGCCAGCCCGCTCGACGAAATCCCCGGCATCGGTCCGGCCCGCAAGCGCGCGCTGCTGCTGCATTTCGGGACCGCGGGCAAAGTGCGCGCGGCCTCGCTGGAAGACCTGCAGCGCGCGCCCGGCGTCAGCGCGGCGGTGGCGCAGGCGGTTTACGACTTTTATCACCCGAGCGGCTGACATGTGGGAACGCCTGAAAACCTGGGCGCGGATGCTCAAACGCGATGTCATCGCCCTGTGGCTGGCCGCGCGCGACCCGCGCACCCCGCTGGCGGCCAAGCTGGTGGCCGGCGCGGTGGCGGCTTACGCGCTCTCGCCGATCGACCTAATCCCCGATTTCATCCCGGTGCTGGGTTACCTTGATGACCTGCTGCTGGTTCCGGCCGGAATCTGGCTGGCGGTTAGGCTCATCCCGCCGCTCCTGATGCAGGAATTTCGCACCGCCGCCGAAGCGCGCGTCCGCCCGCTTTCGCGCGCCGGTGCGGTGGCCGTGGCGGTGATCTGGCTAGCCCTGGCGGCGCTGCTGGGCTGGTGGTGGCTGGCGAAGTAACCCCCGCCCGGCGTAGTCGATTGACCTTGCCGCCTGCGGCTGGAAGGGTGGCCTGCAATCAGCGGAATTGGGGGCAAGGCCGTGCACAGGCGTATTTGGCTATTGATCGGGACTACGGTGTCGGCGCTGCTCGCTTGTCCCGCCGCAGCGCAAGTCTCGGGCGCGGCCGAGCTGTGGGGGACGCAGGGCGCCGATTGCAAGCCGCCGGCGGATGATCCGGCGCCGTGGACCAATCCGAGCTATTCCGCCGAGTGCCGGGCGCGCTTCGTGCTCGATCAGTTCCACTCGGTTGACGAGAAGCTGCGGTTCCTTTCCCCGCCGCCGCCCAACACCACCAGCACGGTGCGCGATGTTGCGGCGGAACTGCACCTTCCGCGCATCGACGGTTCGGACGGGCCAGCGGGCCTTGTGCGCGGCGGTACCTCGACCGCGCTGCCATCGCCGATTTCGGTCGCCGCCAGCTTCGATCCGGCGGTGGCGCGGCGTTACGGCTCGGTCGTCGCCAACGAATTTCGCGCCGCCGGGCTGGGCTCCATTCTCGGCCCGGCGTTTGACATTGCCCGCAGCTGGAAGTTCGGCCGCCTGTCCGAAAGCATGGGCGAAGACCCGTTCCTCGTCGCCACCATGTCGGGCAACGAAGTGCGCGCGCTGGCCGATGGCGG
>JBDSDZ010000127.1:0-2985 GCA_039920345.1 Croceibacterium sp. | reverse complement strand
TGCGCGGCACCACCACGGCGATCTACATCGCGCTGTTCAACGTCATCGGATACGGCCTTGGCCCGCTGGTGGTCGGCTGGTTCAACGACCACGTGTTCGGCGAACAGGGCATTTCGTCCTCGATGGTCGTGCTGGCGTGCATTTCCGGACCCATCGGTCTGCTGTTCGCGTGGCTCTCGCTCAAGCCCTATGCGCGCGAAATCGAGGCGGCCGAGGCGCGCGGCGAGTAGGTCACCGTTGCGCTCCGGCGCCTGTTCGCTATCGCCGCATGATGCATGGACCTTCGGCAGCCCTGACCGCATTTGACTTTGCCGCGATGCTGGTGGTGGCGGCGGCCGTGCTTGGCTGGTTCAACCACCATTTCCTCAAGCTGCCGCACGTCATCGGGCTGACCGTGATGGGGGCCATCGGCGCTACCGGCCTGCTGCTGGCCAACGAGTTCATTCCCGGCATCACGCTCGACGATACCGTGCAGCGGCTGCTCGAACAGATGGACTTTACCCGGACCCTGCTCGACGGAATGCTCAGCTTCCTGCTGTTTGCCGGCGCGCTGCATGTCAATCTCGATCGGCTCAAGGACGACTGGTGGCCGGTGCTGACGCTGTCGACGCTGGGCGTGGTCGCCTCGACCGCGCTGATCGGCCTTGCCATGTGGGGGATTGGCACGGTGATGGGGCTGCCCATCGTGCCGATCTGGTATTTCGTGTTCGGCGCGCTGATCTCCCCCACAGACCCGGTCTCGGTGCTCGGCGTGCTCAAGGAAGAGGACGTGCCCGAAGGCCTACAGGCCACGGTCGCGGGTGAAAGCCTGTTCAACGACGGCGTCGGCATCGTGGTGTTCACGATCCTGCTCGGCGCGGCTTTGACCGGTGCGGATTTCTCGTTTGCCGAGGGCATTCGCCTGTTCGGCATCGAGGCCGGCGGCGGCGTGATTGTCGGCCTTGCCGCGGGCGGGCTCGGTTTCCGCGCAATGCGTTCGATGGACGAATACGCGCTTGAGGTGACGATCACACTGGCAGTGGTGATGGGCGGTTATGCGCTGTGCAGCGCGCTCCATGTCTCGGGCCCGCTGGCAATGGCGGTGGCGGGCCTGGTGATCGGCAACCACGGCGTGGCCTACGCGATGAGCGACGTGACCCGCGACTACGTGATCAAGTTCTGGGAGATCATCGACGAGCTGCTCAATTCGGTGCTGTTCCTGCTGATCGGGCTCGAGATGATCGCGCTGGTGCCGGGGCTGCAGCACGTCATCCTCGGGCTGCTGACGATCCCGGTAGTGCTGGCCGCGCGCGCAATCTCGGTCTCGCTTTCGACCCGCGCGGTGCCCAAGGCATGCCCCAAAGCGAAGGGATCGTGGGGCGTGCTGGTGTGGGGAGGCCTGCGCGGCGGTATCTCCATCGCGCTCGCCCTGTCGCTACCCCCCGGCCCGACGCGCGACCTGCTGCTCGCCGCGACTTTTGCCGCCGTGCTGTTCAGCGTCCTGATTCAGCGCGCGACGCTGGGCCGGTTGATCAATCGCTTGTTGCCCGCAGAAACGCCTCCGCCGGAAACCTTGCACTAGACCGAAGATTGGGTTTTTGGGAGCTGCTATTGAGTGCATGCCTTCGCTAAGGAATTCCGTGGAAGCGATCTTTATCCAAGGCAATTCTGGACCGTACATTCACGAAACCAGCGCTCGTCGCGGCTTCTTCGGCAGCAGCGATGCAGCGAACAGCGGTCTCCTCGTCGTACAAAATCTCGATGCCGCGTTTGAGGTCATAACCATTGCGGATCAGACGTTCCGTGACGTCCCTGGGATTGGCGGTACCTGTATCCGTCAATGAGTAAATGCACCCTACTTCCGGGCTTCCGACGAATAGCGCATATGCCGATGCAAATGCGCCGTCATTGGCACGGGCAGGCATATTTTGTTGGATCGGCGGGGCGCAGGCACTCAGCAGTGCAATCGGGAGCAAAAGCGCTGATTTCACGACAATAGTTTGCTCCACCCTGCCAGTATCCGCAACAGCTTCGTCAGCAAGCCGTTGCCTTGGAGCAGCTCAAAACGCCTGCGCGACGCCCAGCTTGGCGGTGAAGCCGAGCGGGCTTGCTGTGAACGGGTCAAAGTTCTGGTCCAGCCGCGCGAAGGGCGGGTCGGCATCGAACAGGTTGAAAAGCGCCACTGAAACCGTGGTCCGGGTCGGCAGTTCCCAGCGCCACGTCAGATCCACCGTGGTGAAGCTGCCGATGGTCTTGCCGGTGGTCACGCTGGCCCCGGCGAGCGCGGCTTTGTTGGGGCCGAAAATGTCGGCCCCGCGCTGGTCGGTGTAGCCGTCGGCGTAGTTGGCCTGCAGCCGCAGCGAATGGCTGCCCAGCGCGCCTTGCAGCCACACCTGCCCCTTCACCTGCGGCAGCGGATAAGAAGTTGTCTGGTAATTCAGCAGCCCGGCCGCGTCATAGGCGGGCTGCACCAGGATACCTTCGACCAGCACATCATCGACTTTGTAATCGATCACGTAGCTTCCAGACAATCCGCCTTGCAACCGCGCCCGGCCGACTTCGGCATCGTAGCTGGCCTGCACGTCGAGCCCGCTGGTCGACACATCGGACGCGTTGAAGGCGTAAGTCGAGAGGCGCTGGACGTTGGAAGCCGAGCACACGCCGCCCGAGAAGGTAAAGCGCGCCTGCAGACCGGCGTATGCGGGATTGCCGCAGTTGGCGGTCCCGGTCGTGCCAAACAGCGCCGAGACAATGCCGCTGACCGGCTCGCTCTCGATCGGGCCGCGAAAATCGTAGCGCCAGTAATCGACGCTGGCCTTGAACCCGCCGCGGTCGACCAGCAGCCCGGCGTTGTAGGTCGTTGCCTTTTCCGGCTGGAGTGACGGATTGCCGAGCAGCTCGACCGCGCGAAAAGCGCCGCCGATGAAAGTCAGGATGACGAGATCGGAGGCAAGGTTCTGCGGCGGGGGCCCGCGAAACGTCGTGCCCACCCCGCCGCGGATCGCC
>JBDSDZ010000126.1:0-4557 GCA_039920345.1 Croceibacterium sp. | reverse complement strand
GGCGCGTTGACCATGTTCACGGTGTCCGAATACTGCCGCATCAGGCCCGCCAGCACCGCGCCGGTAATCGGCTTGGGATTGAGCTGGGCAGCGGCGCCTTCGACTTCGATCGAGATCTTGTCGAGGTTGCCGTGCGCCAGTTGTCCCACCAGGCTGCCGAGCTTTTCCGCCAGCGCCATGTAGGGCTTGAGCTTGGGCGCTTCTTCGGCCGACAGCGACGGCATGTTGAGCGCGTTGGTGACACCGCCGTTGACGAGGTAATCGGCCATCTGTTCAGCCACCTGCAGCGCCACGTTGACCTGCGCTTCGCTGGTCGACGCGCCTAGGTGCGGGGTGCAGATGAAGTTCGGGGTACCGAACAGGGGCGATTCCTTGGCCGGTTCGGTTTCGAACACATCGAGCGCGGCGCCTGCCACTTGCCCCGAATCGAGCGCCTCCTTGAGCGCCGCTTCGTCGATCAGTCCGCCGCGCGCGCAATTGACGATGCGCACGCCCTTCTTGGTCTTGGCCAGCGCCTCGCGGCTGAGGATATTGCGCGTCTGGTCGGTCAGCGGCGTGTGCAGCGTAATGAAGTCCGCCCGGGCCAGCAGGGTGTCGAGATCGGCCTTCTCGACGCCCATTTCGATCGCCCGTTCAGGCGTCAGGAACGGATCGAAGGCGATCACTTTCATGCGCAGGCCGAGCGCGCGGCTGGCGACGATCGAGCCGATGTTGCCCGCGCCGATCAGGCCGAGCGTCTTGCCGGTGACTTCGACGCCCATGAAGCCGTTTTTCGGCCACGTGCCGGCCTGGGTCTGGGCGTTGGCTTCGGGCAACTGACGGGCGAGCGCGAACATCAGCGCGATGGCGTGTTCGGCAGTGGTGATCGAATTGCCGAACGGGGTGTTCATCACCACCACGCCCTTGGCGCTGGCAGCGGGAATATCGACATTGTCGACGCCAATGCCGGCGCGGCCGATCACCTTTAGGTTGGTTGCCGCGTCGAGGATCGCCTTGGTCACCTTGGTCGAGGAACGGATGGCAAGGCCATCGTAGTCGCCGATGCGGGCAATCAGTTGTTCGGGCGTTTCGCCGGTGATTTCATCGACCTCGCAGCCGCGATCGCGGAAAATCGTTGCGGCATTGGGGTCCATCTTGTCCGAAATGAGTACTCTGGGCTTGTTGGTCATGGTCAGTTCCTGAAATCGTCACCCCGGACCTGATCCGGGGGCCCGCTCTTGATCGACGGGACGGAAAGGGGAGCGGGACCCCAGCTCAAGGCCGGGGTGACGCATGTGTTGAGGTCACGCGGCCTTGAGCGAGGCCCAGGCCCAGTCGAGCCATGGACCAAGCGCTTCGATATCGGCCGTGTCCACGGTCGCGCCGCACCAGATCCTGAGGCCCGGCGGGGCATCGCGGTAACCGGCGATATCGTACGCCGCGTCGGCTTTTTCCAGCAGGCCGGCAAAGGCCTTGATGAAATCCGCATCGGCGCCTTCGACAGTCAGGCAGACCGAGGTTTTGGAACGCGTTCCGTGGTCGGCGGCCAGGTGGCCGAGCCAGTCTCGCTGCGCGACGATCTTGCCCAGCGCATCGGCATTGGCCGTGGCCCGCGCCTTGAGGCCTTCGAGCCCGCCGACCGATTTTGCCCATTCGAGCGCCCAGATCGCGTCTTCGACCGCCAGCATCGAAGGCGTGTTGATGGTCTCGCCCTTGAACACGCCTTCGGCCAGCTTGCCCTTGCTCATCAGGCGGAACACCTTGGGCAACGGCCAGGCGGGAGTGTATTCCTCCAGCCGTTCGACGGCGCGCGGCCCGAGGATCAGCACGCCGTGTGCGCCTTCGCCGCCGAGGACCTTCTGCCACGAGAAGGTGGCCACATCGATCTTGGCCCAGTCAATATCGTAAGCGAACACCGCGCTGGTCGCGTCGGCAAAACTCAACCCTGCTCGGTCGGCCGGAATCCAGTTCGCATCGGGCACGCGCACGCCGCTGGTGGTGCCGTTCCAGGTGAACAGCACGTCGTCCGACCAGTCGACTTTGTCGAGATCGGGCAACTGGCCGTAATCGGCGCGCGAGACAGTAGCTTCGATGCCGAGCTGCTTGACGGTATCGGTGACCCAGCCTTCGCCGAAGCTTTCCCATGCCAGCGCGGTCACGCCGCGGGCGCCGAGCATGGTCCACATGGCCATCTCGAAGGCGCCGGTGTCGGAGCCGGGGACGATGCCAATGCGGTGAGTGTCGGGCAGCTGCAGCACTTCGCGCATCAGGTCGATGCAGTACTGCAGGCGCGTCTTGCCGATCTTCGCGCGGTGCGAACGACCGAGCGATTCGGTAGCCAGTTTGCCGGGGGACCAGCCCGGCGGCTTGGCGCAGGGACCGGAGGAAAAGTATGGACGCAACGGCTTGATTGCCGGAGCGGCGGGTACGTTAGTCATGTAGTCTCTCCTTGCAGAGAGCTCGCGCGGCGTTGGGACCGCGTGGCCCGCCGGGCGCAATAGTGATGGGCCAGTTTAAGTCAATCAGCGATCGGCAGGGCGACTGGGCGGGTGGTTGGATGTGCCGTGGGATTCCCTGCTGGAATCGCCCGTGTTATCCCTGCACGGGCCATGCCGGACGACCGACACCCCGCCCCTCGCCAGACTGCCGCGCTGTTGTGCCTGGCGCTGCTGGCCGGATGTTCGGCGCTGCCCGGCGGCAATGCCCGCGCGCCATCGCGCACCTCGACATCGCAGGCGAGCGGCGCCTTGCCCGCAGCGCGCTCGGGCGAGGAGGCGCAGTGCCTGTCCGGCCTTAGCGAAATGGGCGCGCGCTATTCGCTGCTGCCCGATCGCTATCTCGGCGATGGTTGCACTAACCTTGGCACCGTCCAGCTTTCCGCGCTGACGACCGATACCGAAAGCCTGACCATCACCAACATCGGGCCGGTGACCTGCGCGGTGAGCACAGTGTTTGCCGGATGGGCGCGGTTCGGGGTCGATCGCGCCGCGCACCAGGTCTTCGGCAAGGGCCTGCATACGATCGAGACTTTCGGAAGTTACTCGTGCCGCAACGTTGCCGGCTCCTCGCGCCGTTCGGGCCACGCCACCGCCACCGCGATCGACGTCGCCGCCTTCGTGCTCGATGATGGCCGACGGATCGTGGTCAAGCAGGACTGGAACGGCGGATCTTCACAAGCCCGCGAGTTCCTGCGGCTGGTCCGCACCAGCGCCTGCCGCCGCTTCGCCACCGTGCTCAGCCCGGACTACAACGCCGCGCACGAAGATCACCTGCACATCGAAGGGGTCATTTCGGGCAGCAGTTACTGCCGTTGACGGCGCCGCTGCAGGCGGTTGGCCGCAACCCCCCGGCGCTCCCCGATACGCCCGGCGATAACGCTATCGCGTTCGGAATCGCGCCGTTCGCTGCCTTCCCAGACGGTTTCGAAGGTCCCTTCCTGCCGCGAATCGAGCCACATCCGAACGGCATCCGCCACATGGCCGGCGCCGAGCTTGGTCATCATGTTGCCGCGATGGATTTCGACCGTGCGCGGGCTGATTTCGAGGTGACGGGCGATTTCCTTGTTCGAACACCCCGCACTGAGCAGTTCGAGCACTTCGCTTTCGCGCCGACTGAGCATGCCCACCGCGCGCAAGGCCACCACTTCGCGGCGGCGCTGTTCAGTGTGCGCCCCTGATTCGGTCAGGATCGATTGCAGGCGCCGGGCGAAGCTGCCCATTTCGAGCGGTAGGGCGAGATAATCCAGCGCCCCGCCCTTGATGGCTTCGACGACGCGTTCGATCTGCGGATCGTGAGCCGAAAATACTACCGGAAGCCAGGCCCCACTTTGCCCCAGCCGCGCGACGTAGCGTTGCGCTGCACCGGGTCCGAAGTCGTCTGCCGCCAGGATAATCCCCTCGACCGGTGGGCGCTCCAGCAACTCCTCAAGCTCGCCATAGACCTCGGCGTGATGGCCCAGGGCAAAGGCGATGCGCGCCTGTTCAGCGCGGGAGCGGCTGTCACCGCCGACGATATGCAGGGTTGTTCGTTCCATGACGCTGCTGTGGCCCCTGCCGCTTTGGGCTGCACCCGGCAGTCCTTCGACAGTGGAGTATTGTTCGCGCTCGCCCCGCGTAATACGGCGGAATGCTTAGGGGAAATTACCTCCATTATCGAGCAATCTGAGCGCTCTACCGCGCAGCAAAACGCTCCGCGCCGGCATCACGCCTTGGTTTCAGCGCCCTGGTAGAAGGTGTAATCGGGCAGCGAGTGGAAGGCGTTACGCAGCGCGTCGCTCCAACTTGAAGAGATGGCGTCGAAGTAGGGATCGTCGTGCTCGATACGCCGCTCGTGCAGCGCTTCGAACCCGTCGCGTTCCACCACCAGCAGATCGAGCGGCAAGCCGACCGACAGGTTGGCCTTGAGCGTCGAATCGAAGCTGACCATCATCAGCTTGGCAGCGTCTTCAAAGCTCATCGCGCGGTCATAGCCGCGAATCAGGATCGGGCGGCCGTACTTGGTCTCTCCGATCTGGAAGAACGGCGTGTCGAAGCTCGCTTCGATGAAGTTGCCTTCGGGGTAGATCAGGAACAGCCGCGG
>JBDSDZ010000125.1:0-6880 GCA_039920345.1 Croceibacterium sp. | reverse complement strand
CTGGTGCCGGGGTCGGACGGCGCAGTCTCCGATCCGGTCGAGGCGGCGAAGATCGCGGCGGAAATCGGCTATCCGGTGATCATCAAGGCCGCCTCGGGTGGCGGCGGGCGGGGGATGAAGGTCTGCGAAGGGCCGGAGACGCTCGAAACGCTGATCAAGCAGGCCGGCAACGAGGCCAAGGCCGCGTTCGGCGACGACACCGTCTATATCGAGAAGTACCTCGGCAACCCGCGCCACATCGAATTCCAGGTGTTCGGCGACGGCAAGGGCGAGGCGATCCATCTGGGCGAGCGCGATTGCTCGCTCCAGCGCCGCCACCAGAAGGTGATCGAGGAAGCCCCCTCCCCCGTCATTTCCGCCGAACAGCGCGCACGGATGGGCGGGATCGTCGCCAGGGCGATGGCCGACATGGGCTATCGCGGCGCGGGAACGATCGAGTTTCTGTGGGAGAACGGTGAGTTCTATTTCATCGAGATGAACACCCGGCTGCAGGTCGAACACCCCGTCACCGAAGCCATCACCGGGCTCGACCTGGTGCGCGAACAGATCCGCGTCGCCGATGGCAAGCCGCTGTCGGTCACGCAGGACGAGATCGAATTCAAGGGCCACGCGATCGAGTGCCGGATCAACGCCGAAGACCCGTTCACTTTCGCCCCCAGCCCTGGTCTGGTGACTGCGTATCACGCGGCCGGCGGCATGCACGTGCGGGTCGATTCGGGCCTCTACGCCGGATACCGCATTCCGCCGTACTACGATTCCATGATCGCCAAGCTGATCGTCTATGGTCGCACGCGCGAAGGGTGCATCATGCGCCTGCGCCGCGCGCTCGAAGAGATGGTCGTCGAAGGTGTGAAGACCTCGATCCCGCTGCACCAGGCCCTGCTGCGCGAGCCCGACATCCTCAACGGCGATTACTCGATCAAGTGGCTCGAAGACTGGCTGGCGACGCGCGAGACTTAGGCGGCCGGGCTGGCCTTGCGCGCGATCAGATACCCGCCGAACCCCCCGCCCAGCACTTTGAGAACGTGCGCCGCCAGGTATGGCAGCGAGAGCGACTGGCTGAGGTTGGCCTGCTCGGGCGCAACAAGGTAGGCTACTGCACCGAGCACGACGTAGAGCATGATCGACATCAGACCGGTGGCGACGCCATTGGCGACCGGCCGGCCCGAGCGGGCAAACAGCCAAGTGACCACCAGCATGGCTAACACGAACGACGCGGGCGGGATTGCCAGGTTGAGCGCCGGGGCCGGATTGGCCGACAAGTAAAGGATTGGCACCGCGACGACGCCAAGCAGCACTTCGACGATCACCGCACCGAGCAGCGCGCGTCCGTAACGGATGCCGTCCATTTGCCCTTCCGTGGTCATTGCCCCCCTTGTCGTCCGGCCTGCTGGTATTCGAGAACAAAAGTCGGATCGCAATCGTAGGGGTACACATACTGCCCGGGATGCCGGTCCCACTGGATAAAGCGAGCGCCGTTGTTTTCTAGCGTAAGCGGATCTTCGAACCACTCAGTAGCCACCAGTTTTTTTCCGTCGGCACTCAGGCGATAGCGCTCGACCATGTGGATCTGGTCCGAATGGTCGAGGCCGTTGTTGGTTATCGTCGATGCCGAGATGTGTGTGGTGTCGATGACCAGCTCATCGCCCTCCCAATGGCCAATTGAATGCCCCATCTTGTAATGCGGGGCATCGGCCGGCGGATGGCCCCGCCCGTCCATGAAGATCACGCGCACCTGGTCAAAGTATTCGTACTTGAAGACGATCATGTCTTTGGTCTGATAAATTTCAAACGGAAACGGCCCTTGGACCGAATAAATGATCGAGGGCGCGGCGCAGACGTTCGCCAAGGTCATCTGGTCGGCTGGTTTCCATGCGTGCGCATGGGCCTGCGCATCGGGTGTCAGCTTGAGACCGCCATATTCGCCCTGGGGAAATTCTGGAGCGCCAGCGTCCTCGAGGATCACGGTGTCAGGGGGCAGTTTCGCCGTCAGGTCGGCGGGCGGATCAAAGCGATTAAGGTCGATATTCCAGAAACCGTTGAGATCGGGTTCAGCCGCTGCCGGTGCAGAAGCCACCAAGGCGACAGCGCACAGCCAGATCGCCGGCCGCATCACCCGGCGTCCGTTACGCCGAACGGCGCGGTGCCGATCAGGCGGCCATTGGCGTCCTTTGCGCTGCGCAGCCGGAGGTAGGGCTTGCCGTCGCGCGAAGGCCAGCCCTCGATCGTGATCACCTGGCCTGGCTTGATCACATCGCGCGTCCACCCGCGCCGCGTGAGCACGACCGGCGCATTGGTCTCCGCGCGCCATTCGCTCACTGTGCCTTGCGCGTCGGTGACCGACATCACCACCAGACCATGCGGATTGGTGAAGCGGAAAGCCGTCACCGTACCGGTAATCGACACGCTCTTGCTGGCATCGAAATAGACCGCGAACGAGTGGTGGGCCTGTGCAGGCCCCGTCAGCGACAGGGCGGGCACTGCAAGCGCGATCAGCGCGCGTTTCAGCATGATCAGGTCTCTCCCCGGGCCGTTGCGGCCCTTACCACGAAGCTTAGCACGGCGGCGCGCGGAGGAAAGAGGCTATTCCAGCGGAACACCGGGCTCGCTCTTGGCAGTGCGGATGGTCAGCGATGTCTTGACGCTGGCGACGTTGGGCGCCGGGGTCAGCTTGCTGGTGAGGAATTCCTGGAAACTCTGCAGGTCGCGGCTGACGATCTTGATGATGAAATCGATCTCGCCGTTGAGCATGTGGCATTCGCGCACTTCGGGCAGTGCTTTGACATGATCCTCGAATGCCCGCAGGTCTTCTTCCGCTTGGCTCTTGAGGCTAACCATCGCAAAAACGGTGATCGCGAAACCCAGCTTCGAGGCGTCGAGATCGGCATGATAGCCGCGAATGACGCCTTCTTCCTCGAGCGCGCGTACGCGGCGCAGGCATGGCGGCGCGGTCAGTCCGACCCGGCGCGCGAGATCGACGTTGGTTACCCGCCCTTGTGCCTGCAATTCGGCAAGCAGATGCCGATCGATGCTGTCGAGCGTTCCCATGACCATCACCCCCACCGGTGTCTCTGCGAGAACAGAGTACCACCCCGTTGAAATTATACGCCGCCCAAACCGGGGCTGACGGACATATTGTTATGTATGGCGGCAATTGTCCCGCTTTGCAACGCGCCAAAGTGAGCCGTTTTCGCCCTCCACAGTCCGTCTATGGCCAGACTGCGCCCGAATTGCGTGCGCCGTCCGCCGGAGATTCGATGCTGCTCGACGATCGCCTTGCCACCGTGCTGCGCATGCCTGCGCATAACGAGTCGGCTGCGCGAACGCAGTACCGGCAGTTGCTCGACTTGCTCGGCAGCATGCCGCGAGACGCGGCTGGCCCGCTGGTGGAAGCCGCGTACGAACGGCTGGCGGACCTCGCCGAAGTGCTGCCGCCCGGCGAACAATCGGCGATCCTGCGCGCGCCCGGCCTGCGCCTGCGCAGCCGGGCACTCGCCGCATGGCTCGCGGCCGGGGAACCGCAAGCCGCCGCTGCCGCAATGGCCACGGCCGAACTGAGCGAAGCCGACTGGCTGCGCCTGATCCCGCGCCTGTCGATGACGGCGCGCGGCTTCCTGCGCCACCGCCGCGACTTGCCCGGTGCGGTGCGGCAGGTGCTCGAACGGCTTGGCGTGCGCGACCTGGTCTTGCCCGAGCCGGACGGGCAAGTGTCCGCCGACCCGCGAACTATCGAGCCCACGGAAGCAGGCGTTGCGACCGATACCGATGCCCAGATCGGCGAACTGGTGCGCCGGATCGAAGCGTTCCAGCGCGCCCGGCGCGAGCGTTCGCCCGCGCCGCAGCTGCCGCTCGGCGATATCCCCCTGCCTTCGAGCGAAGCCCGGCGCGGCGCGTTCGACTTTGCGACCGATGCAACCGGCGAGATCGTCTGGGCCGATCCGGCGATGGCCCCGCTGGCGGTGGGCATGAGGTTGGGCGCACACGGCTCTGGCGCTATTGCGACTCTCGATCCAGCGGGTTCGCGCGCGCTGGCCCGCTATCTGCCCTTGCGGGGAGTCAGCGCCACGCTTTCCGGCCTGCCCGAGATCGCCGGCGAATGGCGGATAGACGCGGCACCTGTCTTCACTCAGGCCATCGGCGCGTTCGACGGATATCAGGGCCGGATGCGGCGCCCGGCCACCGAGCGCGCGGCGCCGACGGGCAACAGCGATGCCGGCGACCGCATGCGCCAGCTGCTGCACGAACTGCGCACGCCGGTGAACGCGATTCAGGGTTTTGCCGAACTGATCCAGCAGCAACTGTTTGGCTATGCGCCCAACGAATATCGCGCGCTCGCCGCCGGAATTGCGGTTGATGCAGCGCGCCTGCTGGCCGGGTTTGACGAGGTCGACCGGCTGGCGCAGCTCGAATCCGGCGCGCTCCAGCTCGAGCCCGGCAGCAGCGACTTGCGCGATGTCGTGGGGCAATTGCTCCAGCGGCTGGGCGGCGTGCTGCGTCCGCGCAGCGCGCGGATCGAACTGGCGGTGCGCGGCTCGCCGTTTATCGTCGGGCTGGAAGATGACGATATCAAGCAACTTGCGTGGCGGTTTTTGGCAACGCTCGCCGGGGCGCTGGGCGCGGGTGAAGTGATCGACGCAACGCTGTCGAGCGACGGCCGCCGCGCCAGCCTGCTGGTCGATCTGCCAACTTCGCTGATGGTCGGCGATGGCGAGCTGTTCGCGGCCAGCGTTCCTGCCCCGCCGCGCGTGGTTTCTGCCGGCATGTTCGGCGTCGGCTTCACCCTGCGGCTCGCGCGCGCCGAAGCGGTGGCTGCGGGCGGCTCGCTCGAGCGCGAAGGCGATGCCGTGCGGCTGGCGCTGCCCGTGCAGGCGGGACCGATGGCCAATCCTGTCCCCGGACGCGGCGAAAGTGAGCGACCGGCGTAAAGCGGAACTGCGCGGCTTGCTATCCACCGGTCCCGCCGCTAGGCCGCGCCCCGCGCAAGCGGTGAACGGGATTGTTCGGCGGGGCCTGTAGCTCAGTGGTTAGAGCTGGCCGCTCATAACGGCTAGGTCGCAGGTTCGAATCCTGCCGGGCCCACCACCGCATGCGCGCACGTCAAGGTCGGGGAGTAGCGCAGCCCGGTAGCGCGCCTGCTTTGGGAGCAGGATGTCGCAGGTTCGAATCCTGTCTCCCCGACCAACGTGCCCCCATCAGCCCTGAGGTTTGATTACCCCCGCTTCGTTGGCGAGGATGCCGACGGTGCGCGGAATTACTTCATCTTGCCGGTGCTTGCTCCGCGCCACGCTAGCCCCTATCTGCGCGGCAACTCCGCACACCCCAGATTACCCCAAAGGACGCTCGATGGCCGCCCAGTACGCATACGTCATGAAGAACATGACCAAGACCTTCCCCGGCGCCCCCAAGCCGGTGCTCAGCAACATCGACCTGCAGTTCTATCAGGGTGCCAAGATTGGCATCGTCGGCCCCAACGGCGTCGGCAAATCGACGCTGATGAAGATCATGGCCGGGATCGACAGCGACTACACCGGCGAGGCCTGGCCGGGCGAATACATCACGGTCGGCTACCTGGCGCAGGAGCCCGAACTCGATCCGACCAAGACGGTGCTCGAAAACGTCAAGGACGGCGCGCGCGAAGTGGCCGACATGGTCGAACGCTTCAACCAGATCGGCATGGAGATGGGCGAAGACGGCGCCGACTTCGACGCGCTCGGCACCGAGATGGGCGAACTGCAGAGCAAGATCGACGCGGTCGACGGCTGGACGCTCGACAACCAGCTCGAGATCGCGATGGAGGCGCTGCGCTGCCCGCCCGGCGACATGGGCGTGGAAAGCCTGTCCGGCGGCGAAAAACGGCGCGTGGCGCTGACCCGGCTGCTGATCCAGAAGCCCGGCATCCTGCTGCTCGACGAACCGACCAACCACCTCGATGCCGAATCCGTCGAATGGCTCGAAAACCACCTCAAGGAATATGCCGGCGCGGTGCTGATGATCACCCATGACCGCTACTTCCTCGACAATGTAGTTGGCTGGATTCTCGAACTCGATCGCGGGAAATACTTCCCCTACGAAGGCAACTATTCGACCTACCTGGAGAAGAAGGCCAAGCGCCTGAGCCAGGAAGAGCGCGAGGAGAGCGGCCGTTCCAAGGCGCTGCGCGAAGAGCTGGAGTGGATCCGCCAGACCCCGGCCGCGCGCCAGACCAAGTCCAAGGCACGTATCCGCAAGTTCGAGCAACTGCAGGAAGCGCAGAACGACCGTAAACCCGGCAAGGCGCAGATCGTCATCCAGGTGCCCGAACGGCTCGGCGGCAAGGTGATCGAGGTGCAGAACCTGTCCAAGGCGTTTGGCGACAAGCTGCTGTTCGAGGACCTGAGCTTCACGCTACCACCCGGCGGCATCGTCGGCGTGATCGGCCCCAACGGCGCGGGCAAGTCGACCCTGTTCAAAATGCTCACCGGCAAGGAAACGCCCGACAGCGGCCACATCGACCTCGGTTCGACCGTGCGCCTCGGCTTCGTCGACCAGAGCCGCGATCACTTGGACCCCAAGCACAACGTGTGGGAGGAAATCTCCGGCGGGCACGACTACATGACCGTCAACAAGCAGGAGATGTCGACCCGCGCCTATGTCGGGGCGTTCAACTTCAAGGGCCAGGACCAGCAGAAGAACGTCGGCAAGCTATCGGGCGGTGAACGCAACCGCGTGCACATGGCCAAGATGCTCAAGACCGGCGGCAACGTGCTGCTGCTCGACGAACCGACCAACGATCTGGACGTCGAAACACTCGGCGCGCTCGAAGACGCGATCGAGAACTTCGCCGGCTGCGCGGTGGTCATCAGCCATGACCGCTTCTTCCTCGATCGCCTCGCCACGCACA
>JBDSDZ010000124.1:0-11912 GCA_039920345.1 Croceibacterium sp. | reverse complement strand
GCGCCGGCAGCGACCGTGCTGACGCGGCAGACAATGTTGCCGCTGCCATCGCGCACCGCGTCAATCGCGGCAAAGATGCGGTCGATGCGCAGGGTGTTCTGGTCCCACACGCGCCTTGAGCGGCCGTACTGGTAATAGCCACCGTACTTCCACCCGCCCAGGAAGCCGCCGCGATCGATTTGGCCATCGAAGCCGAAGGTGCCCACGTTTTGCGTCGTGCGGTCTTCGAACCAGACGTCGCCGATGTCCTCGATGCTGCCGACCCGGCGCAAGCTGAACGAGGCGATCGAATTGTCAATCATCGTCTGGCGCAGGCCTGCGGGCAGGAAGGCGTTGTCCTGGAAGATGGTGATCGCGGTTGGCGATGCCAGCAGTGAACTGCGCGGGATGTTGTACTGGAACTGATGGTTGTAGCCGCGCATGTACTGCGCAAACACAGTCAGGTTATCGGTCAGGTCGTAATCGGCATAGGCGAACGCGGAATAGCGGTCGGTATCGGGGTAGAGCGTGAACAGCTCGCTGGCGAGATCGGTGCCCGCGCCAACCGAGCGGCCACCGTTGCCGACCGCGCCCTGAGTAATTGCGCCTGGCGTGAGCCGCGAAAGATTGCCGCTGCGATCGAACTGCAGCCCGTTGATGGCTGTGCCGGGCGCGTAGATCACACCATCGAACGAGGCGGCGATCGAGCGGACGTCGGGATAGTCGGTCCAGATCCCGCCTACCTGCACTGCGCCGGTGTTGGTGTACCAGTCGCGGCTGGTGATGTGGTGGACCCCGTCCTGCTTGGCGTGGGAAGCGGACACCAGCAGGTGACCCCGGTCGCCGAGCGCCAGGCCGAACGCCAACTTGGCATCGTAATTGTTGGCGTCACCGCGGTCGGTTGTGCCGAACTGGAGGTCGGCCGCCACGCCTTCGAATTTTGTGTCGATCAGGAAGTTGACCACACCGGCCACGGCATCGGTACCGTAAACTGCCGAAGCGCCGCCCGTTACGGTCTCGATCCCCCGGATCATGGCTTCGGGAAACAAGTTGATATCGACCCCGCCAAAGGCGCTTGTCGCGGGCACGCGGCGGCCATTGAGCAACGTCAAGGTGCGGTTCGCGCCCAGCCCACGCAAGTTGAGATTGCCGGTGCCGCCGCGAAGAAAGAAGTTCGAGTTGTTCGGCGTCTGGTTGCCGTAAAACTGCGGTAACTGGCTGACGCTGGCGATCAGCGAGACCGGGTCCATCGCATCCAGCTCTTCGGCCTGCAAAGCAGTCACCGGGACCGGGCTATCGACCCCGCTGGTTACCAGGCGCGAGCCGGTGACAACGATAGTCGTGTCTTCATCTGCCTTATCGCCGGTATGGTCCTGCGCCAGTGCCGGGCTGATCCATAGCGACAGCGCCAGGGCACTTGCTCCGGCAGTCCATGTGCTCAGACGGCGCATGCGCGAGCGGGTTGATGTGATGCCCATGAATATTCCTCCCCCAAGGATTGTGGGGCCAGAAGTCCACGTTACGGGCGGGCAAAGCAACGCATCGCAAAGTGATGACAAGCAATATCTTTCAGGTTATGTCTCACATCGAAACCTATAATGTCCAGCTTGCCGTTCACCCTTCGCCAGCTCGAGGTTTTCTCCAGCTTGTGCGCCACCCGCAGCTTTCGGGGCAGCGCCGAGAATCTTGGCATTTCGCAAGCCTCGGTCAGCAACCAGATGAAGGCGCTGGAAGACCAGCTTGGCCTGCTGTTGTTCGCGCGCCGACCCGGCCAGCGGCCGTCCTTGACGCCCGAGGGCATGGCCTTCCTCGATGACTTGCGCGCGTTCGAGGCGGCCGGAGACGTACTCGCCGCGCACCGCCGCAAGAATGGCGAGGAAGTGGGCCAGCAGGTTCGCTACCGCGTCCTCATCGGCCAAGGCCTGCTCGACGGTTATGTCCGTCCGCGCCTCGACCGGTTTTTCGAATCTCATCCGCAGATCGAGCTGATTTTCGAGGCCCGGCCGCCGAGCAACGACCTTGCCCGCGAGCTAGAGGACGGGCGCTATGATTTTGCCCTGATCCACCGCCGCGCCGACCGTACGGTGGAAGGCAACTTGCGCCAGCTCGCGCTGGTCCGCGGCGGCATCTACGGCCACCGCAAGTTTGCCGAAGGGCGGCAATTGCCGCTCGAACCCGAACTGATCAACACCCTGCCGTTCATCATGCCACTCGCCGACAGCACGCAGGAGCACGAGATGCTGCGCTTTTTCGAGCGCTTCGGCATTCGCCCGCGGCGGGTCATTGGCCACACCCAGTATTTTGACGTGATGGGCGCGATGCTTGAACGCGGGGTGGGCATTGCGTCCTTTTCAGACGCCATCCTGACCGCCGACGTGGCCGAGAAGGTCATCATGCTCTATCCGCTGGAGAACTGGCGGCTGCTGTGGTTTCGCAAGGACACCAGTAGCGATGCGCGCTGCGAAGCGGCGCAGGCATTCCTGCTGTCGAGCGTGCTGCAGGACCCCAATTACCGCACGATCACGGTGTTCGCGGAGGAATATACCTAGCTGTCGATCCCGTAGTATTCGGCCAGGTCGCGCCCGTTAAAGCCATGCGTCTGTGCCGCCGGGTCTGGCGGCAGCATCGTGCCGTTCCACGCCTGCCAGGCCTGCTCAAGCTCGGCAAACCGGGCCGGCTGGCGTGCCTTCAGGTTGGCCCGTTCGAGCGGATCGGCCACGACGTCGAACAGGAACGCGTTTCCGGCGATCTCGAGATACTTGAACCGGCCCCGCCGCGCTGCCCGCTGGCGGTGGTTGGCAAAGCGCCAGTAGAGCGTCCGCTCTGCCAGTGCTCCGCCGGCCAGTGCGGGCCGGACATCGCACCCGTCGCTGGGAAAGTCAGGATCGGGCGCAGTGCCTGCAGCGGCAATGAAGGTAGGCAGCCAGTCCATCGTCATGACTTGTGCCTCGCTCACCGAACCCGGCCGCGTCACACCGGGCCAGCGGACCAGCGCCGGGACCCTGATCCCGCCTTCAAGCAACTCGGTCTTGCGCCCGACGTGCGGCCAGTTGTCGGAAAAACGCTCCCCGCCGTTGTCGCTGGTGAACACCACGATCGTGTTCTCGGCCAGCCCGAGCCGGTCGAGCGCAGCCAGCACCCGGCCGACGTTATCGTCGAGCGAGCGCATCATCGCCGCATAGGTTGCTTGCGTGCCGCCGTCCCAGTGGATGATCGGCATCGGCCCCGACTTGGCGGCAAGGCGGCGCGATTCCGCTTCGTCATCGGGCCCTTCCCAAGGCCAGTGCGGCGCGGTGAAAGCCAGGTTGAGGAAGAACGGGCGGCCGCTTTTCGCCTCGGTTTCGAGCACTTCGATCGCGCGCTGGCCAATCAGGTCGGTCAGGTAACCAGTGCGCTCGATCGGCACTTCACCGTCCCACAAATCACCCACACCTGCGAGCTGGTGGGTAAAATAATCGACCCCGCCGCCGCGAATACCCCAGAACGCGTCGAAACCGCTTTTGAGCGGGCAATAATCCGGCAGCGCGCCCATATGCCACTTGCCGACCAGCGAGGTCGAATAACCCGCCTCGCGCAGCAACGAGGGCAGCGTCGGATGCTCAGGCGGCAAACCCAGCGCGCGGTCCTGCAGCGGCTCCTCCAGCCCGATCGGCAGGCGGTACTGGTAACGCCCGGTCATCAACGCGGTTCGGGTCGCGCTGCACACTGCGCTGTTGGCATAGGCGTGCGTCAGCCGCATACCTTGCCGCGCCAGCCGGTCGAGCGCCGGGGTGGCGTATTCGCGGCGCCCGTAACACGACAGGTCGGCATAGCCGAGGTCGTCAGCCATGATAAACACGATGTTGGGCGGCGAGCTGGTCATCACGCGGGCAGCTGGATCAGCTCGATTTCGTGACCCTGCGGGCTCTTGAGCATGGCGATCTGCACCCCGGCGGCTTCGAACAGGCCGGTCAGCGGCTGCGCCCCTGAGGCCAGTGCCCGCTCGTGGCTGGCGGCGATGTCTGCGCAAATCAGCCCGACCGGCCCGTGCCCCGGACCAACGCGCACATCGCGCCCGTCCTTGTAGGTCACCAGCAACAGCTGCGGCCCGGCGTCCTGCCCGGGCAGCGCCATCATGTGTTCAACGAAGTCCGCCTCGTCGAAGCTCGCGGTCACGGCAAAGCCGAACGCTTCGCGCCAGAACGCCAGTGCCGGTTCCATCGCGAGCACGTTTAGCTTGAAAAAGCCAAGGCGGATTGCAGGCGCGGTCATGCGGCTTCCTCACACGTTGTTGGCGACCGAGGCAAGGGGCCGGTCAGCTGACCCGTTTGAAGTTGAGCGTTCGGCGAACCGGATCGGCCGAGACCAGGCGAACCTGGATTTCGTCGCCCGACGCGATCCGGTGCGCGTCGACCCGGGCGAGAACCGGCAGGTCGCGAAGCTGGATGCGCGCGCCGCGTTCGTCGAGCTCGGTCACTGTCGCGGTAAACACCTCGTCCTCGCGCCCGGCGAGCAGGGCGGCTTCGGCCAGGTCGATCACCGCGCGTTCGACCGCTCCCTCGCGGGCATCGGCGGTGTCCATCGCGCCCGCCAGTTTCGCAAACAGCGCGGCGCTGTCATCGGGCACGCTGCGGCCATTGGCGATCGCCAGCATGGTTTCGAGCACATAGCGATCGGCCAGGCGGCGCATCGGCGCGGTCGCGTGAGTATAGGTCGCCCCCAGCGCCGCGTGCCACGGGATGTGGCCGGGCGTGAACGGCAGGTAATGCGCCCCGCCGCCAGATCGGCGAGCAGCGAGCTGGAACGACGCCCCGGCATTGGTGCGCGGATCGACGGTGCGCTCGAACTGGGCAAAAGTCGCATTAGCCGGCCAGGTCAGGCCGAGCCCGCGCGCGGTGTTGCGCAGGCGTGCCAGTGCGCGGTCATCGGGCGGCGCCATTTCGCGGAACAGGCCCGTGCCCGCGGCAAGCAGGCTGTGCGCGATGGCAATATTGGCCGCCAGCGACAGCGCTGCATTGGCAGTTTCAGAAGGCAGCCACGGCCGGAAAGTGAGGTGGAACGTGCCGTCCACGCCGCGCTCCACCTCCTGGTCGGGCGGATCGACCCGCGCCGCGCCGCGGGCATCTTCACTGCGCCGCATCCGTTCGGCAAAGTCGGCCAGGTGCGGCACAGTGGCGATATCAACGGTCTCGTACGCCAATTTGGCCTGGCTTCGAATAACTGCGCGGGTCATCGCTTCGAGCGAGACGGTGCCGTCCGCCTGGCAACGCACGCTGGCAACGATGGAGGGCCGCGGACCATCGGGCAGCAGGCTGGCTGCGCCCTCGCTCAGTACCGCGGGATAGACCCGCGCCTTGTCATCCGGCAGGTACAGCGTGACCGCGCGGTGCCATGCCTCGGCCTCCAGCGCGCCGCCCGGCGGCACGAACCAGCCGATATCGGCCAGTGCATAATGCAGCATCAGGTCCGCGCCCGCCGGTTCGATCCAGAACGCCTGGTCGAGGTCAGTCGAGCTGGCGGGGTCGAGCGTCACGAAGGCGCGCGCGGTCCAGTCTTCGTGCTCGGTCGGCGCGCGGTCCTTGGCCGTTTCCGCTTCGGCGAGCACCTGGGGCGGGAAACTGGCCGGAACAGCGAACTGCTTGCGGATCGCGGCAAGGCCATCGCCCAGCAGGCGATCGGGATCGGCAAGGACCTTCATCGTAGTCCCACAACTCGATGGCTCATCAGGGAGTGGCTGGGGCGGCAGGATTCGAACCTGCGAATGCCGGCATCAAAAGCCGGTGCCTTACCACTTGGCGACGCCCCAACGGCGGGTAGCAGCGCGCCCCTAACCGCCACGCCGCGCCCATGCAAGGTCACACGTCAGCGCGCTTGCGAACGGGCTCGAACAAGCTGCGGTCTTCTACCGCATCGAAGTCGGCCGCAGAATGACGCTCGGGCATCGCTTGTGTGTTGACCAGCCGGCCTCGAATAACGCCAGGCCGCGCGTCGATCGCCTTGACCCAGCGGCCGACGTTTTCAAGCTCATGCAGGCTCAGGAACGTGTCCGCCCCGTTGTAGGCGCCGTGATAGAGATTGCCGAGCCAGGTGTAGGCGGCGATGTCGGCGATCGTGTAGTCAGCGCCGGCGAGGTATTCGGTCTTGCCCAGCTGAATGTCAGCCACGCTGAACAGCCGCTTGGTTTCCATCGCGTAGCGGTCGATCGGGTACTTGTAGCGTTCGGGCGCGTAGACATAGAAATGTCCGAAGCCGCCGCCGATGAACGGCGCGCTGCCCATCTGCCACATCAGCCAGCTGAGGACTTCGGCGCGTGCCGGATTGGCCTCGGGCAACAGGTAATCGAACTTCTCCGCCAGGTGGAGCAGGATGGCACCGCTCTCGAAAACGCGGAACGGCTTTGCGCCCGACTGATCGAGCAGCGCCGGAATCTTGGAGTTGGGATTGAGCTCCACAAAGCCGGAGGCGAACTGGTCGGCGGCGAAGATCTTGATCATCCAGGCATCGTATTCAGCGCCCGAGAAACCCTTCTCCAGCAGCTCTTCCAGCATGATCGACACCTTGACGCCGTTGGGCGTGCCGAGCGAGTAAAGTTGGAAGGGATGCTTCCCAACCGGCATCTCGCGTTCTTCGCGGGCCCCTGCAGTGGGGCGGTTGATGCCGGCAAACTGGCCGCCGTTTTCCGGGTCGAAATCCCAGACCTTGGGCGGGGTATAGACGTCGGACATCGGCAAGCTCCTGTCGGGGGGGGTCGGGTCGCTCAGGCAAATGGCGCTTCAGTGGCGGAACCGCAAGCACCGCCGGGCCGTTGCTGGGCTTCGATGGCTATCAAACCGCCCGGGCTGGAATTTGTCGACGACAGCGGCCCGGGCATCACCCGCAAGAAGCTGTCGCACGGCTGGGGCTATTACACCCCCGCCGGCCAGCGCATCACCGATCGGGCGCGGATCGACCAGCTCAACGCAATCGCCCTGCCGCCGGCCTATACCGACGCCTGGTATTGCCCCACCGACTGCGGCCACCTGCTCGCCACCGGGATCGACGCGCGCGGGCGCAAGCAATACCGATACCACCCGGATTTCCGCACCGCACAGGAAGCCGACAAGTTCGACCGCACGGCGAAGTTCGGCCGCTGCCTACCCAAGGTCCGCAAGCGGGTGGCGAAAGACCTCGCAAGGCGCAAGCTGTCGCGCGACCAGGTGGTGGCGAGCGTGGTTCGGCTGCTCGACCTCGGCGCTATCCGGGTGGGTAACGAAAGCTACGCCAAATCGAACAAGAGCTTCGGCGCGACAACGCTGTTGTGGCGCCACGCCAAAGTGTCGCGCAGCGCGGTCAAGCTGCGCTTCAAGGCCAAGAGCGGCAAACTGCGCGAGACCACGATCAGCGATGCGCGGCTGGCCGGATTGGTCCGCAAGATGCACGACCTGCCGGGCCAGCACCTGTTCCAGTACGTCAATGGCGACGGCACCGGGCACCCGGTCGGCTCGTCCGATGTGAACGATTACCTGAGCGGTACGATGGGCAAGCCCTTTACCGCCAAGAACTTCCGCACCTGGCACGCCAGCGTGCTCGCCTTTCGCCTGCTGGCCGAAGCGGAAAGGCCGCTAACGCTGAAGGAACTGACTACCGAAGTGGGTGACCACCTGGGCAATACGCCCACCATGGCGCGCAAGAGCTATATCCATCCGGCAGTGATCGCGCTGGTCGAACGCCAGCAGAAATGGCGCGCCAGGTTGAAGCTGCCGCGCGAGAGCAAATGGCTTAGCAAGTACGAGCGCGGGCTGATTAAGCTGCTCGAAAAAAGCCCCAAGGCCGGGAAGCTGCTGGCGGGTTGAGCGCGCTGCCGCTAGCGACGCGGCAGGAGAAACGAATGTCCCAACTCTATGACGGCGTGTGGCGTGACAGTCCGCCTGCGGCCGAGGAAATCGGCGAGGACGGCCAGTTCCGCCGGATCGAAAGCCCGTTGCGAAACTGGATCCAGCCCGGTCCCGGCGCCGAGTTTCCCGCCGAGGCTGGGCGCTATCACTTGTTCATCGCGTGGGTCTGCCCATGGGCCAGCCGGGTCACCGCCTACCGCGTGCTCAAGGGGCTGGAGGATGTCGTCTCGATGTCGGCCTCGCACGGGGTGATCGGCAACCAGGGCTGGATATTCCAAGACGACACGATTGCGCCGTTCACCGTGCCGCACCCGCTGTACGCGGTCTACCAGGCGCATGATCCGCTCTACACTGGCAAGGCCACGGTGCCGACGCTGTGGGACAAGCAGACCGGGCGGATCGTCAACAACGAGAGCGCCGACATCATCCGCATGCTCAACTCCGTGTTCGACGGGATCACCGGAAACCGGCTCGATTTCTATCCCGAAGCGCTGCGCGGCGAGATCGATCGCTGGAATGCGCTGACCTATCCGGGGCTCAACAACGGGGTTTACCGCGCCGGCTTTGCGAGCACGCAGGGCGCTTACGAAACCGCCGCGCGCGAAGTGTTTGCCACGCTCGACGCGATGGAAGCGCAGCTGGAACGAACCCGCTACCTGACCGGCGAATGGCTGACCGAAGCGGACTGGCGCGCGTTCACCACGCTGGTGCGGTTCGATGTCGGATATCACGGCGCGTTCAAATGCAACTTGCGCCGGATCGAAGATTATCCGGCCCTATCCGGCTATCTGCGCGAACTTTATCAGTGGCCGGGCGTGGCCAAGACGGTCATGCTCGAGGAGATCAAGCGCAATTATTACGCGCTGACCGACAAGCACCAGCTCTACCCGATTGGCCCCGAACTGGACCTGACCACCCCCCACGGACGCGAGCGCCTGCCGGGGCGCGGGGTGATGGAGCGTAGTTAAGGCGCGTTGCGCGGACGGGTCGCCTCGGCCAGCACGAGCGAGAACTGGCCGCCCGAATCGAGCCAGCGTTCCGACGGTGTCCAGCCGCCTGCCAGCAGCAGCGTGTATTGGCTGCGTCGGTCGAACTTGTGGCTGTTTTCGGTGTGGATCGTCTCGCCGCGCGCCAGCGAAAATCGGCGGCCCGACACTTCGAACGCCAGATCTTCGGTGGCTTCAAGGTGCATCTCGATCCGGGCGTAGCAATCGTTCCAGCGCGCGACATGGCGCAGCTTGCCCACCGGAATCGTGCCGTCCAGTTCGCGGTTGATTCGCCGCGCGAGGTTGAGATTGAATTCGCCGGTCACGCCCTGCGCATCGTCGTACGCCGCTTCGAGCACCGCCGGGTCCTTGATCAGGTCCATCCCGATCAGCAGCATCGAATCCGCGCCCAGCGTGGCGCGCATCGAGCGCAGCAGGTCGACCGCGGTGCGCGCGACCATGTTGCCGATGGTCGAGCCCGGGAAGAAGCCGAGCTTGAGCATCGCCTCGACCTCATCGGGCAGATGCACCGTCTTGGTGAAGTCGGCTTCGACCGGGTGGATCGGCAGGCCGGGAAACTTGCCCGCCAGGTCCGCTGCCGCCGCGCGCAGGAAATCCCCCGAGATGTCGAGCGGGACATAGGCCGCCGGATCGATGCAGGTGAGCAGCAGCGGGGTTTTGACCGAGGAACCCGAGCCGAACTCAACCACCGCCCGGCCGGGCCCGATCAGGCGACGAAAGTCCTCGCCCCGTTCGCCCAGGATCTCGGTTTCGGCGCGCGTCGGATAGTATTCGGGCAGCTGGGTGATCGCCTCGAACAATTCCGAGCCGGCATCGTCGTACAGCCAGCGCGCCGGGATCGCCTTGGGGTCCTGCGACAGACCTTCGAGCACCTCGGCGCGAAAGGCGGTGTCGACCCCTTGTTCGTCCAGCTCGACCAGCGCGATCCCTGGTTGCGTGCTCATCGTGCGTTCCCTGTCATACATCTTGGGCCAGGCGCAGGCCGGTGAATTGCCAGCGCTGCTGGGGGTAGAAGAAATTGCGGTAGGTTGCCCGCGAATGGCCGCGCGCGGTGGCGCAACTGGCGCCTTTGAGGACCCACTGCCCGGCCATGAACTTGCCGTTGTATTCGCCCACCGCGCCGTCTGCCGGGGCAAAGCGTGGATAGGGCAGGTAAGCCGAGCGGGTGAACTGCCAGCAATCGCCGAACAAATTGGTCCCGCCAATCGGCAATGGCGGGCCGCCGGTGTCGTATTGGTTGCCGCCCGCCGCATCGTGCCCCTGCCCGATCGCTTCCCATTCGAACTCGGTCGGCAAGCGCGCCCCGGCCCAGGTGGCAAACGCATCGGCCTCGTAATAGGAAATGTGGCACACTGGCGCACGGGGATCGCGGCTCTGCCAGCCGGCGTGGGTGAACTGCTCGCCCTCGCGCCAATACAGCGGCGCAGCAATGTCCTTGCGCTTTACCCAGTCCCACGCGTCTGACAGCCACAGCGCGGGGGTGCGATAGCCGCCATCGGCGATGAACTGGTCCCACTGGGCATTGGTCACCAGCCGCCGTGCCAGCGCGAACGGTTCCAGCAGCACCCGGTGCGCCGGGCCTTCGTTATCGAACGCGAAGCCGGTGCCCTGATGGCCGATCATCGCGATGCCGCCCGGATGACTGTGCCAGGCGTCTTCATCCGGGCTTTCGAACACGGGATCGCGGCAAATCAGGCCCTCCCACATCGCCGGGCCGAGCGGGTTCTGGAACAGCGCGTGCTTGATGTCGGTCAGGAGCAGTTCCTGGTGCTGCTGTTCGTGCGCGATCCCCAGTTCGACCAGCGCGGCGTTGGCCGGATCGGCCATCAACGGCTGCATCGCCTCGTCGACATGGGCGCGCCAGTCGCGCACTTGCGCCAGCGTCGGGCGCGACAGCATGCCGCGCTGGAAGCGCGCGATGCGCTCACCCTCGGCCTCGTAGTAGGAATTGAACAGGAACGGCCACTGCTCGTCGAACAGCCGATAGCCGGGTGCGCGATCACGCAGCAGGAAGGTCTCGAAAAACCACGTCGGGTGCGCCAGGTGCCATTTCGCCGGCGAGGCATCGGGCATGGACTGCAATGTGGCGTCGGCTTCGGACAGCGGTTCCACCAGTGCGGCGCTGAGCGCGCGAGTGGCGGCGTAGCGCTCGGCAAGCGAGGCTCTGTCAGCCGCCGGGGGCTGGCGCTGGGCTTCGGGCAAGGGATCCTCCGCGCTGGTTGTCGCCGAAGGTGGTGACGACCAGTCCTAAAGGAAAGCCCAAATGTCAGCCGCGTTCCCGCAACTGCCAGTTATGCCGCGTCTTTGTGCCGCCCGACCATCTCGAGATTGAGCATTTCCGCCAGCAGGAACGCCAGTTCGAGCGACTGCGCCGCGTTGAGCCGGGGGTCGCAATGCGTGTGATAGCGGTCCGCCAGGCCTTCGTCGGTGATCGCCACCGCGCCGCCGGTGCATTCGGTCACGTCCTGCCCGGTCATCTCGATATGGATCCCACCTGCGTGCGTGCCTTCGGCCCGGTGCACGGCGAAGAAACCCTTCACTTCGGACAGGATGCGGTCGAACGGACGGGTCTTGTAGCCGCTGTCGGTCTTGATCACGTTGCCGTGCATCGGATCGCAGCTCCACACCACCGGGTGTCCTTCGCGCTGCACAGCGCGCACCAGCCGCGGCAGGCCGGTTTCGACCTTGTCGTTGCCAAAGCGGCTGATCAGCGTGATGCGCCCCGCCTCGCGCGCCGGGTTGAGCGTGTCGAGCAGACCAAGCAGGGCATCTGGTTCAAGGCTGGGCCCGCACTTGATGCCCAGCGGATTGCCGACGCCGCGAAGGTATTCGACATGCGCGCTGCCGGCGAAACGCGTTCGGTCGCCAATCCACAGCATGTGAGCGCTGGTGTCATACCATTGCCCGGTCAGCGAATCCTGCCGCGTCATCGCCTGTTCGTAGGGTAGCAGCAGGGCTTCGTGGCTGGTGTAGAAGCTGGTGCTCTTGAGCTGCGGCACGGTCTGCGGATCGACCCCGCAGGCCTCCATGAAATCGAGCGCTTCGCCGATCCGGTCGGCTACGTCCTTGAACC
>JBDSDZ010000123.1:0-5876 GCA_039920345.1 Croceibacterium sp. | reverse complement strand
GCAGAACATGCGCTCGATCCTGGCTATGCCAAGAAACTGGGCGTCGATATCGACGAATTGATTGTGTCGCAGCCCGACACCGGCGAGCAGGCGCTCGAGATCGTCGACACGCTGGTGCGCTCGAATGCCATTGACGTACTGGTGGTGGATTCGGTGGCGGCGCTGGTCCCGCGGGCCGAGATTGAGGGCGAGATGGGCGATAGCCATGTCGGCCTCCAGGCGCGGCTGATGAGCCAGGCGCTGCGCAAGCTGACCGGGTCGATCAGCCGCTCGAAGTGCACCGTCATCTTTATCAACCAGGTGCGGATGAAGATCGGCGTGATGTACGGCAATCCCGAGACCACAACTGGCGGCAATGCGCTCAAATTCTACGCCTCGGTACGCCTCGACATCCGCCGCATCGGCCAGATCAAGGACCGCGACGATATCGTCGGCAACACCACCCGCGTCAAAGTGGTCAAGAACAAGGTCGCGCCGCCGTTCAAGCAGGTCGAATTCGACATCATGTACGGCCAGGGCGTGTCCAAGACCGGCGAAATCCTCGATCTTGGGGTCAAGGCCGGACTGGTCGAGAAGTCGGGCAGCTGGTTCTCGTATGACAGCGTTCGCATTGGCCAGGGACGTGAAAACTCGAAGGCCTACCTCAAGGAAAACCCTGAAATTTGCGACCGCCTCGAAGCTGCGATTCGCAGCCGAACCGACGCGGTGGCCGAGGAAATGATGACGGGTCCGGACGCGGACGAAGACATCTGATCCTCATGCAAAAGCGCCCTTTAACGGCAGGGCGCTGAAGCGGAACCGGAGCCGGCGCGGTGTTCCCCACGGGGCCCGCGCCGGCTTCTTCGCGTTTCTCCAGACTTGCGTTAGGTTAAGTCGAGGGGAGAACAGTATGACCGACGCGATCGAGTGGCAGGGCAGAGTCGGGGATAGCTGGGCCAGTAACTGGCGCCGCACCGATCGCTCGTTTGATGCGCTGACCGACCGCTTGCTGGCCCGTACCCGCGAATTCAGCTTCGATTCCGCGCTCGATGTCGGCTGCGGTGCAGGCGAATTGTCGCTCGCGCTGGCTCGCACCCAACCCCAAGGCACCGTGCTTGGCGTCGATATCTCGCCGGCGTTGATCGAGGTTGCCCGCGAACGCGCCGCCCATCTCGCCAATGTCACCTTCGAGGTTGCCGATGCGGCGACCTGGCAGTCCGCCACCCGTCCGCCGGGCTTCCTCATCTCGCGTCACGGCGTGATGTTTTTCGACAATCCGCTGGCCGCCTTCACCAACTTGCGCGTGGCCGCGCGGCCAGCCGCAGGGCTCATGTTCTCGTGCTTCCGGATGTGGGACGAAAACCCGGTCTTCGCCGACATCGTCCGGATGCTCCCGAACAGCCCCCCGCCGCCCGAGTCCGGCGTGCCCGGGCCCTTCGCCTTCGCCGATCGCCAGCGCGTGGCGGCTATCCTCGAAGCGGCTGGCTGGCATGGAATTGCTTTCGAGCCGTTCGATTTTGCCATGTTCGTTGGCGCCGGTGACGATCCGGTCGAAGACACGGTGGCTTACTTTTCGGTTATCGGCCCGGCGGCCCGCGCCGCCGGTCAACTGACGGCCGAGGAAAAATCCCGCTTTGATGATCAGGTGCGCGAACTTGCCCAGGCGAACCTCGATTCGGGCCTGGTCAGCCTGCGCGCGGCGGCGTGGATTGTCACCGCGCGCAACGACTAGGCCCGGCAAAGTTACGGAACGTCGCCAGCCCTTGCCGGTTTAAGCGACGTGGAGATGGCCGCGCCCCCCCTTCCGGTCATCGTGAACCGCTCCGGCGGCACGGCCAGTTCGCTTGGTGACGAGCTGGCCGAGCAGCTCCAGGATGCGTTTGCCAAGGCCGGACAGCCGATCGCGCTCGATCTGGTCGATGGCAAGGATATCGCCGATGCAGTGGCGCGGCACGCGGCGGCACCGCGCATCGCCGTGGGCGGCGGGGATGGCACCATTGCTTCCGCCGCGCAGGTCGTGGCCAAGGGGAGCGGTGAACTCGCCGTCCTCCCGCTGGGCACCCGCAACCACTTCGCGCGCCAGCTAGGCGTTCCGCTCGACCTTGAAGGCGCGGCTGCGCTCGCTGCCAAAGGCACCGCGCGCCCGGTCGATCTGGGCGACGCGAACGGCCGCACCTTCATCAACAACTTTTCCGCCGGGGCCTATGTGGACCTGGTGCACGAACGCGAACAGTCCAGCCTGAGCGGTGTGTTGGCACTGGCCTATGGATCGTGGCGCGCGCTCGCCAAGCTGCGCTCGCGGTCCTTCGCGCTGGCGATCGACGACAAGCGGCAACAGATCCGCACGCCGCTGCTGTTTGTCGGCAACAACCGCTACCAGGTGGCGGACGGCAAGCCCGGTGAACGCGATGCGATGGATGACGGCATGCTGTCCGCTTATGGCGTGGCTCCGCTGCCGCGCACCGCGCTGCTGGCCGCCGCCTTGCGCATCCTTGTCGCCAAGCCGCGCATGCACCGCGATTTCGTGCTCGACGAACTGGCCCGCGAAGTGATCATCGAGGGCACCGGCGAGCTCGATATTGCGCTCGATGGCGAGTGCATGCGGATCCCGCTGCCGCTGACGCTCACGGTGCGGCCCAAGGTGCTGGCGGTCGTGCAACCCGCTCCGACCAGCGACTGAGCGCGCAAGGCGCTCGCTCCGGCGCGCGGAACCGGCTTGTCCGCGGGGCGGCGAGCGATTAACTCGCCCCCATGCAATCGACCAACGACATCCGCCGGGCCTTCCTCGATTACTTCGCGGCCAACGACCATGCGGTCGTGCCCTCGGCGCCCTTGGTGCCATATAACGATCCGACGCTGATGTTCGTCAACGCCGGGATGGTGCCGTTCAAGAACGTCTTCACCGGGCTCGAAACCCCGCCCGCACCGCGCGCCGCGAGCAGCCAGAAGTGCGTCCGCGCCGGCGGCAAGCACAACGATCTCGACAACGTCGGCTATACCGCACGCCACCTCACGCTGTTCGAAATGCTCGGCAATTTCAGCTTCGGCGATTACTTCAAGGAACGCGCGATCGAACTCGCGTGGAACCTCGTCACGCGTGAATACGGCCTGTCTGCCGACCGCCTGACGGTAACCGTCTACCACACCGATGACGACGCGTGGGACTTGTGGAAGCGCATCGCCGGCCTGCCCGACGAGCGCATCATCCGCATCGCCACCAAGGACAACTTCTGGGCGATGGGCGCCGACGGGCCGTGCGGGCCGTGCTCGGAAATCTTCTGGGACCACGGGCCCGAGATTGCCGGCGGCCCCCCGGGATCGCCTGACGAGGACGGCGACCGGTTTGTCGAGATCTGGAACCTGGTGTTCATGCAATACCTGCAGGAAGCCGACCAGGTGGTGGGCGACCTGCCGCGCCCGAGCATCGACACCGGCATGGGGCTGGAACGCATTTCCAGCGTCATGCAAGGCGCCCACACGGTGTTCGAGACCGACACCTTCAAGAAGCTGATCGAAGCGAGCGAAGCGCTCACGCACACCCATGCAACCGGCGCTCTGCAGGCCAGTCACCGGGTGATCGCCGATCACTTGCGCTCGACCAGCTTCCTGATTGCCGACGGCGTGCTGCCGGCCAGCGAAGGGCGCGGATACGTGCTGCGGCGGATCATGCGCCGCGCGATGCGCCATGCGCACCTGCTGGGCGCGAAAGAGCCGTTGATGCACCGGCTGGTCCCGGCGCTGCTGGGCGAAATGGGCCAGGCCTATCCTGAACTCGGCCGCGCGCAGACGCTTATCGAGGAGGTGCTCGAGCGCGAGGAAACGCGCTTCCGCCAGACGCTCGACAACGGGTTGAAGCTGCTCGACGAGACGACCCGCGCAATGGGCGAGGGCGACAGCCTGCCCGGCGAGACCGCGTTCAAGCTCTATGACACGTTCGGCTTCCCCTATGACCTGACCGAAGACGCGCTGCGCGTGCGCGGCATCGGGGTTGACCGGGCCGGGTTCGACGCCGCGATGGCGCGGCAGAGAGCAGCGGCGCGCGCCGCATGGAAGGGTTCGGGCCAGGCGGTCGAGGGCGAGTTGTGGTTCGACATCGCCGAACGCGAAGGCGCGACCGAGTTCACCGGCTACGCCGCGACCACCGGCGAGGGCGAAGTCGTGGCGCTGGTGGTGGACGGCAAGGAAGTCGACCGCGCCGAGACCGGCACCGACGTCATCGTGCTGACCAACCAGACGCCGTTCTACGGCGAAAGCGGCGGCCAGATGGGCGATACGGGCACAATCTCTGCCGAAAACGGGCTGCGTATCGAGGTAACCGAAACCGCCAAGCCGCTCGGCCGGTTGCATGCCCTGCACGGAACCGTGGCGAGCGGCGCGATTGCCCGGGGCGATACCGTGCACCTGGCGATCGACCCGGAGCGGCGCGACCGCATCCGCGCCAACCACTCGGCCACGCACTTGCTGCATGCAGCGCTGCGCCACCGGCTGGGCGACCATGTGACCCAGAAGGGTTCGCTGGTGGCCGAAGACCGGTTCCGGTTCGATTTCTCGCACATGAAGCCGATGTCGGCTGACGAGATCGCCCAGGTCGAGGCCGACGTAAATGCCGAGATCCGCCACAACGAAGCCGTCAGCACCCGGCTGATGAGCCCGGACGACGCCATCGAGGCCGGCGCGATGGCGCTGTTCGGCGAGAAGTACGGCGAGGAAGTGCGGGTACTCTCGATGGGCCGCGCGGGAGACGGCGGGCGCAATTACTCGGTCGAACTGTGCGGAGGGACCCATGTCAGCGCGACCGGCGATATCGGGTTGTTCCGGATCGTCTCGGAAAGCGCCGTCAGTTCGGGCGTGCGCCGGATCGAAGCGCTGACCGGCGAAGCGGCACGGCGCTGGATCGTTGGCCGCGAGGAAATGCTCAAGGCGGTCGCAGCCGCGCTCAAGACCGGGCCGGAAGATGTCGAGGCGCGCGTTGCGGCGCTGCTCGACGAACGCAAGCGGCTCGAACGCGAACTGGCCGACGCGAAGAAGCAACTGGCGCTTGGCGGCGGGGGCGGGGCGCCTGCCTCGGCCGACGAGGACGTGGCGGGCGTGACCTTCTCCGGCCAGGTGCTCGAGGGGATGAACCCCAAGGAACTGCGCGGCCTGCTTGATGAGGCCAAGGGCCGGATGGGTTCGGGCGTGGCGGCAATCGTCGCGGTCAACGAAGGCCGCGCCACGGTTGCGGCTGCGGTAACTGAGGACCTGACCAGCCGGATCAGCGCGGTCGATCTCGTTCGTGCGGGAGTTGCCGCGGTCGGCGGCCAGGGCGGCGGCGGGCGGCCCGACATGGCCCAGGGCGGCGGGCCCGACGGCGACCAGGCGAGCGCGGCAATTGCGGCGATCAGGGCAGTGCTGGCTGGCGAAACCGTCGCCGGGTAACGCGGGTCAGCTTTCCCGCACCGACGTGCGCAGCTTGGGCTTTTTATCCAGTTCGCCGCCTTCCATGATCCGGGTGCGGAATTCGTCGCGCTTTTCGTGGATCGAGGCGATCACCGGCCCCATCGGCACGCCAAGGTCCACCAGCACTGCTTCGGATAGCTGGAGCGAGCTTTCGAGCGTTTCGGGCACGGCTGTGCTGGCGCCCGCACGGTAAAGTGCGGCAGCGTGCGAGGAATCGCGGGCGCGGGCGATGATCGGCAAATCGGGATAGGCGCTGCGCACTTTGCGGGTGATGCGCTGCGCCAGCACCGGTTCGTCCATCGTCAGGATCAGCGCCGGTGCGTTGCCGATTCCCATCCGGTCGAGCACATCGACCCGGGCGGCATTGGCGAAGATGGCGTTGAAGCCCTCGCGCTTGGAGCGCGCAACCAGGTCAGCGTCGGAATCGATCGCCACATAGGGTTGGCCGTGGCGCGCCA
>JBDSDZ010000122.1:0-22363 GCA_039920345.1 Croceibacterium sp. | reverse complement strand
GCGGCGCGGCAATGCGGACCGGCCTTCACCGCATCGGAACTGGCGCACTCGGTCGCGGACGCCTACGCCGCCGCGCTGTGAGCGAATCCGAACAGATCCTGCGCGTTGCCGCCAAGGGCGACGGCGTCACCGCGTCGGGCCGCCACGTGGCCTTTACTGCGCCCGGCGATGGGGTTGCGCCCGATGGCACGGTGCAGCCGGGCCCGCATCACGTCAGCCCGCCGTGCCGCCATTTCGGGCGTTGTGGCGGGTGCCAGTTGCAGCAGCTGGACGAGAGTTCGCTGGCGCAGTTCGTCCTCGAACGGGTGCTTTACGCAGCCGAGGGCCAAGGGCTCGAGCCGCAAGTCGTTGCCCAGGTGCACCTGTCGCCGCCCGCCACCCGCCGCCGCGCGAGCCTGCGCTCCGTCAACGGAGGCGGGAGGCCGCTCATCGGTTTCAACGAGGTCGGTTCGCACAAGGTCATCGACTTGCGCGAATGCCACGTAATCGCGCCGGAGCTTTTCGCGATTATCGAACCGCTGCGCGGCTTGCTCGGCCCCCAACGCGGCAAGTTCGCCGCGACGATCGATCTTACACTGGCCGAGCAGGGGATCGACTGCGCGATCAAGGGCATCGCGTTCGAAGGCCTGGCTGCCGTCGAGGGACTGCTCGATTTCTGCCGCGATCATGGCCTGGCGCGGCTGACCCTCGACCAGGGTTTCGGCCCGGAGGCGTTCTGGGAGCCGGAGCCGGTCACGGTTTCCCTCGCCGGGGTCACGGTTGACTTGCCGCCGGGCGCGTTCCTGCAAGCGACGGCTGACGGCGAAGCCGCGCTGACCAATGCCACGCGCGAGTGGCTGGGTGACTGCACCCAAGTGGCCGATCTGTTTTCCGGCCTCGGCACGTTTGGTTTCGCGCTGGCGGGCAACGCGAAAGTGCTCGCCGCCGAAGCCGCGCGCGACAGTCACCTTGCCTGCCGGGCGGCCGCCCGCCGCGCCGGCCTGTCAGTCGACGCCGTCCACCGCGACTTGTTCCGCAATCCGGTGCGCGGCGAGGAATTGGCCGGCTTCGATGGGGTTGTGCTCGATCCGCCGCGAGCCGGTGCGCGCGACCAGGTCCTGCAACTGGCCGGCAGCGCTGTACCGCGAATCGCCTACATCAGCTGCAATCCGTCGAGTTGGGCCCGCGATGCGCGCGTGCTGGTCGATGGCGGCTACCGGCTGCAGGAACTGCGGCCCGTCGGCCAGTTCCGCTGGTCAACGCACGTCGAACTGGCGAGCTTGTTCGTACGCTAGCGCGCGGCGCGCTTGGCTTCGACGAACCGGTGCAGCGCGCCATAGGTCTCCAGCATCTCGCCATCGACTTCGTCATCCTCGATGACGATGCCGATCCGATCTTCGATTTCGGTCAGGAGCCCGGCAACCGCCATCGAATCGAGCTCTGGCAAATGGCCAAACAGCCCGGTCTCGTCGGTGAAGCGGGCGGTCCGGCTCGCCGGGATCCCGAGAACATCGCCCAGGATCGCGCGCAGGGCGCGGTCGGCGCTCGCAGTCTTGCGATGAGGGGCGGGCGACTTGGTGGTCATGCGCGGCCCCTAGCCAGCAGCGGCGCGCGAAACAAGCCGCCGCTGGGGGCCTTGCGGAACGGGCCGCGTGCCGTGATACCTCGCAATCCCATGCCGCAAGCGCTCAATCCCGTTCCCAGGCCGCTCGACCATCTCGCTTTGTGCGGCGAGGATGCGGCGCCGGCGCTGGTCCTGCGCGGCGAAACGCTCACTTTTGCCGACTTGCGGACCAAAGTGGCGTTGCTGGCCGGCTGGCTTGGGCAGCAGGTGCCCCATCCCGGCGCCCGGGTGGCAACATGGGCGTCCAAGGGCGAACTGACCTGCCTGATGCCGCTGGCGGCGGCGCGGGCGGGGCTGGTCCACGTGCCGATCAATCCGCTGCTCAAACGCGCGCAAGCCGTGCATATTCTTGGCGATAGCGGGGCAAGCCTGCTGATCGCGACACCCGCGCGCCGCGAAACGCTCGAATCCCGCGATATCCCGCCCCAATGCCGGGTGATGGGCGAAGGCGACGCGTTGTCGGCCGCAATGGCCTCTGGGAGCGCCGTGGAGCCGTCGCAAGCCGGTCCGGAGGCCTTGGCGGCGCTGCTCTATACCAGCGGCTCTACGGGCCAGCCCAAGGGCGTTATGCTGAGCCATGCCAACCTGTGGCTCGGCGCCGTCAGCGTGGCGCATTACCTGGGGCTTGCGGCGGATGACGTCACCCTCGCGGTGCTGCCGCTGAGTTTCGACTATGGGCAGAACCAGTTGCTTTCGACCTGGTATGCCGGCGGCAGCGTCGTGCCGCTCGATTACCTGACCCCGCGCGACGTCATCAAGGCGTGCAGCCGTTACCGCGTGACCACGCTCGCCGCGGTGCCACCGCTGTGGATCCAGTTGGCCGAGCAGGATTGGCCCACTGACGCGGCGACATCGCTTCGCCGGCTGACCAATAGCGGCGGGGCGCTGACAGTTGCCCTGGTGCAAAAGTTGCGCGCGGTGTTCCCGCAGGCCCGGCTGTTCCCGATGTACGGCCTGACCGAAGCCTTTCGTTCGACTTACCTCGACCCCGCGCTGGTTGACCTGCATCCAACCTCGATGGGCCGCGAGATTCCTTTTGCCGAGGTGCTGGTGGTGGACGACAAGGGCGGCGTCACGGCGGCGGGCGAGGAGGGCGAACTGGTGCATTGCGGCCCGCTGGTGGCGCAGGGGTATTGGCACGACCCGGTGCGTACGGAAGAGCGCTTCCGGGCGGCCCCTGCGGCCTCGCGCTTCGGCGGTACCGCCGTCTGGTCGGGCGACCGGGTCTGGCGAGATGACGATGGCCTGCTTTACTTCGCCGGACGGCGCGATGCGATGATCAAGAGTGCGGGCAACCGCATCAGCCCGCAGGAGATCGAGCAGGCGGCCTTGGCGTCGGGCCTTGTCTCCGAAGCCGTTGCGCTGGGAAGGGTCGACGAGCGGCTCGGCCAGTCGATCTGCCTGTTTGTTCGCGGCACCGGCGATGACGCGGGCTTGAGGGCTGCCTTGAAACGTGATCTACCCAATTTCATGCAGCCGAAGGATATTCGCTGGGTCGAATCGATGCCGCTCAATCCCAATGGCAAGATTGACCGGGCTGCGCTGGAACGGGCGCCGTGAAGCCGCTCGGACCCATTCCGGCGGGGTTTGGCACCGTCAATGGCGAACTGGCCGTGTCGGGTCGCGCGGCCAGTGAGCTTGTCGCCGAGGCCGGTAATACGCCCCTGTTCGTCTATTCGCGCCAGATGATCGCCGATCGCGTGGCGTCACTGCGTCTGGCGATGCCAGATCGTTTGCGGATACATTATGCAGTAAAAGCAAATCCATACCCTCCACTACTGCAGTTCATTCGAAACTTGGTCGATGGTTTTGATATAGCGTCCGGCGGGGAATTGCAGATGGCCACGGCAGCCGGCTTCAATCCAGCAGCCATCAGCTTCGCCGGACCGGGCAAGCGCGATGACGAACTCGAGCTGGCTATCCTGCAGGGCGTCACGCTCAACCTCGAATCCGAAGGCGAGGCGCGCCGCGCGCTGGCTATTGGCGACCGGCTGGGAACGCGGCCGAAGCTGGCCATCCGCGTCAACCCGGACTTCGAACTGCGCGGTTCGGGTATGAAGATGGGCGGCGGGGCCAAGCCGTTCGGGATTGATGCCGCACAGGTTCCGCCGCTCGCCCGCGAGGTGATAGCGGCGGGCGCGGAGTGGCGCGGGTTGCATATCTTCGCCGGCAGCCAGGCGCTCGACGCGGGGGCAATCATCGAAGCGCAAGGGCAAACGCTCGACCTTGCCGCTCGGCTTGCCCGCGAAATCGAGGCTCCGCTGGGGCACCTCAACATGGGCGGCGGCTTTGGCATTCCCTATTTCCACGGCGACACACCGCTCGATATCGCGGCAGTCGGTGCGGCCCTGGCGGAACGCCTCGCGGCCTTGCCGGCCGAACTCGCCGAAACAGAACTGGCGATTGAACTGGGCCGCTACCTGGTGGGCGAAGCCGGCATTTATTTGACTCGCATTGTCGACCGCAAGGAAAGCCAGGGCCAGGTCTTCCTGGTCACCGACGGCGGACTGCACCACCAGCTTGCTGCGTCGGGCAACTTCGGCACCGTGGTCCGGCGGAACTATCCGGCCGCCATTGCCAGCCGATTTGGCAGCGAACCTGCAGAGACAGCGTCGATCGTCGGGTGCCTTTGCACCCCGCTCGATCGTCTCGCTGACCAGGCGTATCTGCCGCGCGCCGAGGTGGGCGATCTGGTGGCGATGTTCTGTGCTGGCGCCTATGGCGCAACGGCAAGTCCCGCCGCTTTCCTCGGGCATGGACCGGCCCGTGAGATGCTCGTTTGAGGCACCGTTTCGCGCTGTTGCCAATGATTTGAAGCACCTAGCGAACGGTAATGTGCCATATTGGGAACAGCCTCTCGAAACCCGTGGAACCGTGGTAAATACGTGATTGCGTAGGGTTAACCCCGTGTTAGCATTAACTCGCGCCGCAAGTTTGCGTGAACGGTGGCGCACCCACGGGTTGCAACAGGGGTGTATATGGATCGGATATCCGGTCATCTTGACCGCCTGGACGGTGAAACCGAGACCGAAGGTCCGGCAATCGGCTTTGGCGACGGCGACGAACACTTGATCGAGGAGAGCCGGCGGCATCTCCGGATCGACCAGAAGCTGTTCGACTTGGGCGAACTCGATAATCTCTACCAGTCGCAAGAGGCCGCGCTGTGGACCTTCATTCGTCCTGAAGGCCGTCCCAGTTTTACCCCGGCGATGCTGCGCGATTTCGAAGACTGGCAACGCCTGATCGTCGAAAATTTCGGTCCGGGCCAGGTTCCGCTGCGCTATCTTGTGCTCGGCAGCCGCGCGCCAGGGGTGTTTTGCTTTGGCGGCGACCTGCAGCTGTTCGAACGGCTGATTCGTTCGGGCGACCGCGATGGACTTGCGCGATACGGATATCGCTGTGTGGAAATCCTCCACCGCAACATGCATGCGCTAGACTTGCCGATCCTGACGATCGGACTGGTACAAGGCGCGGCGCTCGGCGGCGGGTTCGAAGCGCTGCTCTCGTTCGATTACATCGTGGCGGAACGCGGGGCGACTTTCGGCTTGCCCGAAGTGCTGTTCGGCCTGTTCCCCGGGATGGGTGCGCACGCGATCCTTTCGCGCAAGCTCGGTACCGCGATGGCTGACCGACTTATCGTGTCCAACCAGACATACACCGCCGAAGACATGTACGAACTCGGGCTGGTCCATCACCTGGCCGAAAACGGCGAAGGCATCGCTGCCTGCCAGGATTTCATCCGCAAGGCCGAGCGGCGACATCCGGGGCTGGTCAACGCGCGCAAGGCGATGAAACTGACCAACCCGATCGGCCTCAGCGAACTGAAGCGCATTGTCGACTTGTGGGCCGACGCGGCGCTCCAGCTCTCCGATGGCGACTTGAAGATCATGGGCCGGTTGACCCGCGCCCAGGACCGGGTGGGGCAGTCGGCCGCCTAACGGGCGTCGACCAGCACCAGTTCGCAGTCTTCGATTGCTTCGACGACAATTGCTTCTTCGCCGGTAATCGCGATTCCGTCGCGCGGGTTGGCTTCCTGCCCATTGACCTGGATGCGTCCGCCGGTGGCGACCAGGTACTGATGGCGCCAGGGCGAGGCTTCGTATGTCGCGGACTCGCCTGCCGGCAAGGTTGCCGCCATGACCCGCGCATCGCTTCGGATCGAGAGGCCGCCATCGCCTTCCGGATCGCCGCTCGCCAGCACTTCAAACCGGCCTGCGCGTTCGCCGCGCGGGAACTGGCGCATGCCCCAGCCGGGCGCTTCGCCGGCCCGGTCAGGCATGATCCAGATCTGGAACAGCGAGGTGTCCTCGTTCTCGAGGTTGTATTCGGCATGGGTCACGCCGGTGCCCGCGCTCATTACCTGCACATCGCCCGCGCCAGTGCGCCCGGTATTGCCGAGCGAATCCTTGTGGGTGATCGCGCCGGTGCGCACGAACGTGATGATTTCCATGTCGCGGTGCGGGTGCGGCGGGAATCCGCTTTGCGGAGCGATCTTGTCGTCGTTCCACACGCGGATCTTGCCCCAGCCCATGCGCTGCGGATCGTGATAATCGGCAAAACTGAAATGAAAGCGGGTATCGAGCCAACCGTGGTCGCTGTGCGACAGGCCGGCAAAAGGGCGGATATCGATCATTTGGGGTAGTCCACTTCGGCGGGGTGTTGTCGCCGGTAAGGCGTTAATGTGGTGGCCCAATTTGCGGGTTCAAGCAGGCTCGGATGGCAGCGTGCTGTCGCTTGCCGGTTCATAGCGCCGTTCGCCTGTCAGCGGATCGACCCATACTTCGAGCAGGCGGCCAGTCTCGTCGTCGACGAACCTTTCCTTGGTCAGCTGCCAGGCCGAGTGCGGCACGTCGGTCGGCGCGCCGGGGCGGCCATAGCGGCGTTCAAGGCCGAGGCTGGCGATGATGATCGCGCCGATCAGCAACAAGCCGATCCCGCCGCCGTTCTGCATTGTCAGCAGCGTCCCGCCGGCCAGCGCCAGCGCGCCGAGGATGAAGACGATGACGCGGAGGTTGGCGCTCACAACCGTTCCAGCTTCACCGCAGTGCCATAGGCGACGACCTCGTTCATCGCTTTGGCGATCTCGCCTGAATCGAAGCGCATCATCACCACCGCGTCGGCGCCCATGAGCTGCGCGTTCATCACCAGCCGGTCGATCGCGTGGCGGCGTGTGTCCTCGACCAGCGCGGTGTATTCCTTGATCTCTCCGCCGAGGATCGAGCGCAGGCCGGCGACGACATTGCCTGCAAGGCCGCGGCTGCGCACGACCACGCCAAACACCTGGCCAAGTGTTTCCACGGCGCGATATCCGGCGACATTTTCAGTGGTTGAAACGAGCATCGTCAGTGTCTCCCCTCCGTCCCAGCGGGCGTTTTACACCTTTCCGTGCCCGCTCGCCAAATATTCCGCGCTCTGCATTTCCATCAACCGGCTGACCGTGCGTTCGAATTCGAAGCGCCCGTCTCCTGCGGGGTAGAGCGCTTCCGGCACTGCCGCAGCGGCGGCGATGAGCTTGACGTTATGCTCGTAAAGCGCGTCGATCAGCGTCACGAACCGCGCCGCCTCGTTGCGCATGTCGGGCCCCATCACCGGGATGCCGACCAGGATGACGGTGTGATAGGCGCGGGCGATGGCAAGGTAGTCGGATGCACCGCGCGCTTCCCCGCACAGGCGCTTGAAACTGAATACCGCCACGCCCTTGAGGCTCTTGGGCACGTGCAGCAGGCGGCCGCCTCCCAGCTCGAGATCGGCGGCGGGAACGTTGGCGGCGTCTTCGGGCGCATAATCGGTCAGGCGGAAAAACGCCTCGCGCACTTGCGCGGTGGCCTGGTCGCCAAGCGGCGTGTGCCAAGTGTCCATCCCGCCGAGCCGCTCGAGCCGGTAATCCACCGGGCCGTTGAGCGCGAGCACGTCGAGCTCCTTTTCGATCAGCGCGATGAATGGCAGGAAATGCTCGCGGTTGAGACCGTCCTTGTAGAGATCGCGGGGAGGGCGGTTGGAGGTGGTGACTACGGCGACCCCTTCGTCACAGATCAGCGCGCGGAACAGCCGGCTCATGATCATCGCATCGGCGCTGTTGTTGACCACCATTTCGTCGAACGCGAGGCAGCGCAGGTCCTCGGCAATGCCAGCCGCGACCGGCGGAATGGGATCTCCACTTTCGGTCTCGCGCGCCGCGCGCAGTCGCTGGTGCACCTCGAGCATGAATTCGTGGAAGTGCGCCCGCCGCTTTTCGGGAATTGCCAGCGTTTCGTGGAACAAGTCCATCAGCATCGACTTGCCGCGCCCGACCCCGCCCCACAGGTAAACGCCGCGAATTTGCCTGGGCTTGCTGAACAGGCGCGACAGCAGGCCCTGGCCTTCCGTTTCGAGATCGACCTGCAGCGCCGCCAGCCGCTCGGCCGCGGCCTGTTGCTCAGGGTCTGGTTGCAGTTCGCCCGCCGCGACGAGCGCGCGGTAGCGAGCGAGCAGTCCGCTCAGGCGGCGCGCTCCGCAATCATCTTCTTGGTCTCGGCGATCGCCTTGGCCGGGTTCAGCCCCTTGGGGCAGACATTGGCGCAGTTCATGATCGTGTGGCAGCGATAGAGGCGGAAGGGATCTTCCAGCGCATCGAGGCGCTCACCGGTCATTTCGTCGCGGCTATCAGCCAACCAACGATAGGCCTGGAGCAGGATCGCCGGGCCGAGGAACTTGTCCGAATTCCACCAGTAGCTGGGACACGCGGTCGAGCAACAAGCGCACAAGATGCATTCGTACAACCCGTCGAGCTGTTCGCGCTGTTCGGGGGTCTGCAACCGCTCCTTGCCGCTTGGCGGCGGAGTAACCGTCTGCAGCCACGGCCGGATCGAGGCGTACTGCGCGTAGAACTGGCTGAAATCTGGGACCAGGTCCTTGATCACTTCCATATGCGGCAACGGGGTAATGCGGATTTCGCCCGACAGGTCTTCCATCGCAGTGGTGCAGGCGAGGCCATTGCGGCCGTTCATGTTCATCGAACACGAGCCGCAGATGCCTTCGCGGCATGATCGGCGGAAGGTCAGCGTGGGATCAATCTCATTCTTGATCTTGATCAGCGCGTCCAGCACCATCGGGCCGGTCTGGTCGAGATCGAGCTCGAACGTGTCGTAGCGCGGGTTTTCGCCGCTGTCCGGATCCCAGCGATAGATCTTGAACTTCTGCACCCGTTTGGCACCTTCTGCACGGTGCGCACGGGTCTTGCCGTTGATCTTGCTGTTCTTGGGAAGGGTAAAGGTCGCCATCTGTTCCCCCTGTCTTGCAGCTTCTCTAGCGATCCCTGCTCAATGGGCAAGCTGCGGCCAGCTGAAACAACAAAGGGGCCGGGCGGTTTCCCGCGCCGGCCCCGTGTGCATCAGGCACCGAAAGTGCGCTGCCACCAGCCGCTGCGGCGCTGGCCGTCTTCGCCTTCTGCTGCCGCGTCGCCATTGGCGTCGTTGGCGGCTTCGGGTTCAGCCGTCGCCGCTTCGGGAGCAGGCGCTTCGGCCTTCTTGGCGCGGGTGCGCTTGGGCTTGGCGGGTGCTTCATCGGCGGCTACGACCGGCTCTGCGGTGGCAACGGGTTCAACCGCTGCCTCGGGCTCAGCCACCTTCTTGCGCCGCGAGCGGGGCTTGGGCGCGGCTTCGACCACGTCGGCTTCGGCAGCGACTTCGGCTTCCGGTTCGGCCACGTCTTCCGGTTCGACCTTCTTGCGGCGCGAACGCGGTTTGGGCGCGGGCGCAAATTCCGGCGTATCTTCGGCCGTAACATCGGCAGTGGCTTCCTCGGCAATCGCCTCAGCCGCTTCAGCGCCTTCGAAACCAGCGGTTTCGCTCACGCCTTCGCAGGCTTCTTCGGAGCCACCTTCGCCATCGCCGCCCCGGCGCCGGCGACGTCCGCCACGCCGGCGGCGCTTCTTTGGCCGATCGCCGCCATCGTCGTCGCTGCGGGGCTCGTCGCCGTGCGTCTCACGAGCCGGCTCGTCACCGGCTTCGCTGTCGGCATCGTCGTTGCTCGCCGGACGGTCCTCGCGCTCCTCGCGCTCGTCACGGCGGCCGCGATTGCGGCCACCCCGGCTGCGGCGGCGGCGCTTGCCCTGGCCTTCTTCGTCGGAGTCGGAGCGTTCGCCGCGGCCACCACGATTGTCGCGGCTTGGCTCTTCGGTTTCCTCTTCGTCTTCGTCCTCGAACGGCTCGTCATCGTCAGCGTCGTCTTCGACGATGGGTTCGAACCGCGGAACCGCGGTCGGACGCGGGCCGGCACTGCCGACACGCATCTTGGCGCCTTCATCTTCGCCTTCGGGAATGACTTCGACTGACACCCCGTAACGTTCCTCGATCTCGGCGAGATCGGCGCGCTTGGCGTTGAGCAGGTATACGGCGGCCTCGGTCGACGCGAAAAGCGTGATCGTGGTGCCCTTGCCCTTGGCCGCTTCGTCTTCGATCAGGCGCAGCGCCGAAAGCCCCGCGCTGCTGGCAGTCCGGACGAGGCCGGTACCGTCGCAATGCGGGCACGAGCGGGTGGTCGCTTCGAGCACGCCGGTGCGCAGGCGCTGGCGGCTCATTTCCATCAAGCCGAAGCTGGAAATACGGCCGACCTGGATGCGCGCCCGATCGTTCTTGAGCGCGTCCTTCATCGCCTTCTCGACCTTGCGGACGTTCGAGCTGTATTCCATGTCGATGAAGTCGATCACGACCAGCCCGGCCATATCGCGCAGGCGCAACTGACGGGCGATTTCGCGTGCGGCCTCGAGGTTGGTGCTGACCGCCGTCGCCTCGATCCCGTGCTCTTTGGTCGAGCGGCCGGAGTTGATGTCGATCGAGACCAGCGCCTCGGTCGGGTTGATTACCAGGTAGCCGCCGCTCTTGAGCTGGACCACCGGGTCATACATCGCCGAAAGCTGGTCTTCCGCGCCATAGCGTTGGTACAGCGGCACCGGATCGGCATACTGTTTTACCCGCCGGACGTGGCTGGGCATCAGCAGCTTCATGAACGCCTTGGCGGACTTGTAGCCTTCGTCGCCTTCGACCACAACTTCTTCGATTTCGCGGTTGTAGATGTCACGGATGGCGCGCTTCACCAGGTCCGAATCCGAATGGATCAGGGCCGGGGCGCTGGACCCGAGTGTGCGCTCACGGATCTCGTCCCAGACGCGGGCGAGGTAATCGAAGTCGCGCTTGATCTCGGTCTTGTTGCGCTGGAGCCCGGCGGTGCGGACAATCAGCCCCATCGAACGCGGCAGGGTCATTTCACCGACGATCTGCTTCAAGCGCTTGCGATCGGCGGCCGAGCTGATCTTGCGGCTGATACCGCCGCCATGGCTCGAATTCGGCATCAGCACGCAATAGCGGCCGGCAAGGCTGAGATAGGTGGTAAGCGCAGCGCCCTTGTTGCCGCGTTCTTCCTTGACCACCTGCACCAGCAGCACCTGGCGGCGCTGGATCACGTCCTGGATCTTGTAACGACGGCGCAGCGCCTGGCGCTTGGCCTTGAGGTCGTCCATTTCCTTGGCGCGTGACTGGCCTCGGCCGCCCGAACGCCCCTGGCTGCGACCCTGACGGCGACCACGACCACTGCCGCGCGAACGGCCTTCATCGCCCTCGTCGTCGCCTGAAGGTTCGTCACCCTCGGCCTCGTTGCCGTCTTCAGCTTCGGCTTCGGCTTCGTCGTGGTCCTCGTCATCATCGTCGACGTCCACGTGGCCGTCTTCGATGGTCGCCACGTCGTCCTTCTCGCTGGTGTCGATTTCCTCGACACCCGACAGGTCGGCTTCGTCGTCCTCGGAATCGTCGTGATCACCGAATTCGTCTTCGTCGGCCCGCAACGCCGCTTCTTCCTCGGCGTGCGCCTGCTCTTCAGCGAGCAGCGCTTCGCGGTCGGACTGCGGAATCTGGTAGTAGTCGGGGTGGATTTCCCCAAACGCCAGGAAGCCGTGGCGATTGCCGCCAAAGTCGACGAACGCCGCCTGCAGCGACGGTTCGACCCGAGTTACCTTGGCGAGATAGATATTCCCTTTGATCTGCTTGTGTTCTGCAGATTCAAAATCGAATTCTTCAATCCGATTGCCCTTGAGCACCGCCACCCGGGTTTCTTCCGGGTGGCGCGCATCGATCAACATGCGCGTTGCCATTAAATAGTCTCCGGGCGCGTGACGGCCGTTTGGCTGGTCCCCCTGGGGCCAGGCCGGCAACCGTTGCGCGCCATTCTGTGTGAGTTCCGCCGCTGGTGCGGACGGAAGGTCTGGAAGCACCGGCGGCAGACGTGCCAGCGGTGCTGCGGATCGTGACTGCCGCAATGGGAAGGCGCAGGGGTACGGTCTGCGCGAGAGCCACCGCCGCGGCGCAACCAGTCGGTTGCGGGTTGGCGGAATGGCGCTTGCTTCTCATTACTGCATCAACCTGTAAGCATGCCCGGGATGCGGAAAAGCAGGCCCGGTGGGGCCGGAAAAGCCTGCCAAACGGCAGGTCCTCCGGACGGCTGGCTAGCTAGCATCGGGGGAAAGTCTCGGCAACCTTATTGCGCGGACGGGTAAATTTCCCTTGGGTCCGGCCTCATCTTAACCATGGGCCACCGATGTCCAATCGCTTGCGCATAGCATTGGTCCTGATCGCCCCCGTGCTTCTGCTTGGGGGACTTGTGGCCGTGGCCGGTGCGCTGGGATTGCACCCACCGGTTATCGGGCGCGGCTATGTCATCCGCCTTGCCTTGCCCGAACCGGGGCAGCCGGTCGGTTTGCCTCCGGTCACCGGGCCGGACGACCCGAGCCTGCCGCTGGTGGTGATCGATGCCGGTCACGGCGGCCATGATCCGGGTGCCAGCGGAGGTGACTTCCGCGAAAAGACGCTCGCGCTGGCGCTTGCGCGGGCCTTGCGTGACCGGCTGGTGCAGGAAGGCGGCATTCGCGTGGCGCTGACCCGCGACAACGATACCTTCCTTGCGCTGGAAGAACGCGCCGAGATTGCGCGCAAGCTCGGTGCCGACCTGTTCCTCTCGATCCACGCCGATTCAGCAGGCGACAGAGGCGAAGTGAGCGGGGCTAGTGTTTACACCCTCTCGGCGCGCGCTTCGAGCGCGGCGGCGGCACGCTTTGCGACGCGGGAAAACAGCGCCGACATGGTCAACGGCATCGCCATGGCCAACCAGGACGAGGCGGTGAACGCGATCCTGGTCGAGCTGTCGCGGCGGCGCGCGCAGGCAGAATCGGACGAGTTTGCCGGCCTGGTGGTGCGCGAAGTCAGTTCGGCGCTGCGTTTTCATCCCCAGCCGCGGCGCTCCGCCGCGCTCATGGTGCTGCAGGCGCCCGATGTCCCGTCGGTGCTGTTCGAGGCCGGTTTCGTGACCAACCCGCAGGAAGCCGGGCGGCTCGCTTCGGCAGCCGGCCAGCGCGCGTTTGCCGAATCGATGACCCGCGCCATCCGGGTCTATTTCGCGCGCCAGGCCGGGGCCTGACGCCGATGGCGAGTAATTGGTCGCATCATTCTGGCGTCCGACAGAATCCGCGTGCTAAGGGCGCCGCATCATGGCCGACACCGAACTGAGCGCAGGCGATAATTTCCGCTACCGAATTCGCCGCGACACTAGCGGTGCGGTTGCGTGGTTTCGCGAGAACTGGCGCCAGAAGCGCTGGTTTCGCTGGGCTTCATCGGCGCTGGCCGCCTTTCTCGCGCTGTGGATTATCGGCTGGGCGGTGCTCGGCCGCGACTTGCCGGATGCCAACACGCTGCTGACTTATGAGCCGCCGCTGCCCAGCGTCGTGCGCGGCATCGATGGCGATATCGTCCATTCCTATGCCCGCGAACGGCGGGTGCAGCTGCAGTTCAAGGATTTCCCGACCCAGCTGGTCAACGCCTACACCTCGGCCGAGGACAAGACGTTCTGGACCCACGGCGGGATCGATTTCGGCGGTTTTGTCGGCGCGGTGTTCGATTACGTCACCAAGATCGGCTCGGGCGAACGCGCCGTCGGCGGCTCGACCATCACCCAGCAGGTGGCCAAGAACATCCTCGTAGGTGACGAGTATTCGATTACCCGCAAGCTGAAGGAAATGATCCTCGCCCGGCGGATCGAGGGCGTGCTGACCAAGCAGCAGATCATGGAGCTCTATCTCAACGAGATTCCACTCGGCCGCCGCAGCTTTGGCGTACAGGCGGCGTCCCGCGCCTATTTCAACAAGGACGTGGGCGAGCTCAACCTGCCCGAAATGGCGTTCCTGGCGATCCTGCCCAAGGCGCCCGAACGCTATGGCCGATCGCAGAACCGCCAGCTGGCGATCACGCGGCGCAATTTTGTGATCGATAAGATGCAGGAGAACGGCCACATCACAGTGGCGCAGGCCTCTGCCGCGAAAGCCGCGCCCCTTGGCCTTGCCACCCAGCGCGATGATACGCGGTCGGTCGACGCCGGCTATTTCCTCGAAGAAGTCCGCCGCACGCTGATCGACAAATATGGCGAACAGGCCGCTGACGGCCCGCATAGCGTCTATGCGGGCGGGTTGTGGGTGCGCACCTCGCTCGACCCGGCGATGCAGGACGCAGCGCGGGATTCGCTGCGCTCCGGCATGTTCGCCTACTCGGCGGGCAAGGCATGGCACGGGCCGATTGCCCATCTCGACCCCGACAAGGGCAAGCTGACCGGCCAGCTTGCGTCGAGCAACCTTGGCGTCAATTACAAGAACTGGCGCATCGGCGTGGTCACCGATCGTTCGGGTGCTTCCGCACAGATCGGCTTCGGCAACGGCGAGGTGGCGGCCCTCAGTGGGTTGCCCGATGCGCTCCAGGTCGGCGATGTTATCGCGGCTTCACCGGAGGGCAACGCCTGGCAGGTCAGGACCGTGCCCGAGATCTCGGGCGGGTTCCTGGCGATGGACCCACACACCGGCCGGATCATGGCCATGCAGGGCGGGTTTGACAGCCGGTTGAGCGATTTCAATCGCGCCACGCAGGCGCTGCGCCAGCCGGGATCGACGATCAAGCCGTTCGTCTATGCCACCGGGCTCGACCAGGGGATGACCCCCGCCACGATGGTCCCGGATGAAACCTATTGCTATTACCAGGGCGCCAACCTCGGCGAAAAATGCTTCCGCAACTTCGGCGGCGGCGGCGGCGGCGAACACACCATGCGCTGGGGGCTGGAGCAATCGCGCAACCTGATGACGGTGCACATCGCGATGGACGCGGGGATGGAGAACGTCACCCGCACCTTCGAACGTTTCGGCATCGGCAAATATGAAAACTATCCGGCCTTTGCGCTGGGCGCCGGCGACACCACGATCATTCGCATGGTCGATGCCTATGCCGCCCTGTTCAACCACGGCGTGCAGCACAAGCCGAGCTTGATCGATTACATCCAGGATCGCCGCGGCAAGGTAATCTGGAAGGCGGACCTGCGCGAATGCATCGGCTGCAATATGCCCACGTGGGATGGCAAGGCGATGCCGCGCTTGCACGAAGTCGGCACGCAAGTGATCGACCCGCGCACCGCGTACCAGGTGGTCCATATGATGGAAGGCGTCGTCCAGCGCGGCACGGCGGTGCGCCTGCGCGCGCTCGGTCTGCCGCTGGCGGGCAAGACCGGTACCACCAGCGGGCCAACCAATGCGTGGTTCGTTGGTGGATCGCCCGATATCGTTGCCGGCACCTATCTCGGGTTCGACCAGCCGCGCAATCTCGGCGGCTGGGTCCAGGGAGGCAACACCGCCGCACCGATCTTCAAGCAGTTCGTTGAAGCCACCCGCAGCCATTGGACCGGTCAGCCGTTCCTGGCGCCGGCGGGTGTGCGCATGATCCGGATCGATCGCCAGTCGGGCACCCGCGTGTTCGACGCCTGGCCGACCGACGATCCGATGGCGAGCGTGATCTGGGAAGCGTTCAAGCCCGACACCGAGCCGCGCCGCACCGGGCGGGGCGATCAGAGCGACCAGTTGCGCAGCCTGATCCTGGCGCAATTGCGCCGCGGGCAGGCTGGTCCGGCAGCCGATCCGCGAAGCAGCTCGGGCGAGCAAACGACCACCGGCGACTTTGCCGAAGACAGCGGCGGCATCTACTAAGCCAGCCTCGATCGACTTTGTAGACTCGCGCTTTGGCGAGGTGCATAATTGGTGCATGAACAAAACCCCGCTCATCCTCGCCCTGTCCGCCGCCGCGATCATGTTCTCGGCGCCGGCCGACGCCGTGCTCCAGCAAGGGGCCGTCGCACCCGCGCTTACCGCAACCGGCGCGCTTGCGGGGGAACGCTTCACGTTCAACCTGCAGGACGAACTGAAGAAGGGCCCGGTCGTGCTCTACTTCTTCCCCAAGGCGTTTACGCCCGGCTGCAACATGGAAGCCAACGCGTTCGCCGAACATATCGACGATTTCAAGAACGCGGGCGCGGAAGTATTCGGCCTTTCGGGTGACAATTTCGACCAGCTCAAGGAATTCTCGGTCAAGGAGTGCGCCGGCAAGTTCCCGGTGGCGACCGCAACCCCGGCGACCATTCGCGCCTTCGACGTGGCGTTTGCCATGAATGGCCAGACCAATGCCGCGATGACCGGGCGCACGTCCTATGTCATCGGCCGTAATGGCCGCGTTGTGATGGTTCACTCGGACCTCAACTTCAACGAGCACGTGGAAAAGACGCTCGCTGCCGTAAGGGCGCTGCACAACTCCTGACCGCCGATTGGCGAAGCGTTCGCGGCGGGGCTGGGCGCCGGTCAGATCGGCTCGCCCTTTCCCCGCTGCCGTAGCTGCGCTAGGGCGCACCGCTTTCTGACGGAGACTTAGCCATGCGTGCCGAAGGGCAGGCCCACATCGAGCGGATCGAGGCCGCGCTGGCGCTGGTTCGCCGCTCGCTCGACTGGGATCGCGCGGTCCGCCGCCTCGACGAGCTCAACGCACGTGTCGAAGACCCGAAGCTGTGGGACGATCCCAAGAAGGCCGAAGAGGTCATGCGCGAACGCCGCCGTCTCGAAAGCGCGATCGGCACGGTGAATGAAATCACCAGCGAAATGAACGATGCGGTCGAGTTCGTCGATCTGGGCGAAGCCGAAGGTGACGACGAAGTTATCGCCGAGGGCCTGCAATCGCTCGAACGGCTCTCCGCCCGCGCCGATGCCGACAAGGTCCAGGCGCTGCTTAGCGGCGAGGCCGACGGCAACGACACCTACATCGAAATCCACGCGGGCGCGGGTGGCACCGAGAGCCAGGATTGGGCCGAGATGCTGTTTCGGATGTATGCCCGCTGGGCCGAGCGCAAAGGCTACAAGGTCGAAACGGTCGAGTACCAGGCGGGTGAGCAGGCGGGAATCAAGTCGGCTACGCTGCAGATCAAGGGCGAGAACGCCTATGGCTATGCCAAGACCGAAAGCGGGGTCCACCGCCTGGTCCGTATCAGCCCCTATGATAGCGCGGCCCGGCGGCACACTTCGTTCAGTTCGGTCTGGGTCTATCCGGTGATCGACGACAACATCGAGATCGAGATCAACGAGAGCGAGCTCAGGATCGATACCTACCGCGCCAGCGGTGCGGGCGGGCAGCACATCAACACCACCGACAGCGCGGTACGCATCACCCATATTCCGACCGGGATCGTGGTTGCCAGCCAGCACGACCGCAGCCAGCACAAGAACCGCGCCACCGCGATGGGCATGCTGAAGGCGCGAATGTACGAGGCCGAACTGGCCAAGCGCGAAGCCGTGGCGGGCAGTGAATACGAAGCCAAGACCGAAATCGGCTGGGGGCACCAGATCCGCAGCTACGTCCTGCAGCCCTACCAGATGGTCAAGGACTTGCGCACTGGCGTTACTTCAACCGCGCCGGGCGACGTGCTCGACGGGGAAATCGACGACTACATCGCCGCCGCGCTGGCCCAGCGCGTAACCGGCGAAGCGGTCGAAGTGGAAGATGTCGACTGACACCGCTGGGCGCGGGCTTTGCCAGTGCCGATCAAGCGGCTAAGGCGCGCCTCGTCATGTTGCGTTCGATCCCCCTTTGTGTCGCGGCCCTGTGCCTCGTTTCCTGCCAGCAGACGGCAGACAACGACCGGCGTCCGGCCACCTCGCGCGACTTTCCGCAGCCTTACCGCCCGGTTTCGGCAGCGGGCGGCAATTCGTTTTCGACCGAAAAGCAGCGCGACGACCGCAACGAAGCCAAGACTGTGATGGACCTGGCCAACATCCGTCCGGGCATGACCGCGGCCGATATCGGCGCCGGCGAAGGCTACTACACCGTGCGCCTGGCAGAACGCGTGGGCGAGCGCGGGCGGGTGCTGGCGCAGGACATCGACCGCGACGCGCTCAGCCGCCTGGGCGACCGGGTGGTGCGCGAACGGCTCGACAACGTCTCGATCAAGCTCGGCGCGGAAGATGATCCGCGGCTTCCCGAAAACAGCTTCGACCGGGTCTTCATGGTCCACATGTACCATGAAGTGACCGAGCCCTATGCGTTCCTGTGGCGATTGCGCCCATCGTTGCGGAACGGCGGGCAGGTTATAGTCGTTGACGTTGATCGGCCCGCCGACCAACATGGATTAAGTCCAGATTTGCTGTTCTGTGAGTTTCAGGCCGTTGGTTTTCGCCTGGTAGAATTCGTTCGCAAGCCGGAACTCGCCGGATATTATGCGCAGTTTGAGGCCGTCGGTCCCCGTCCGGAACCAGGCGCGATCAAGCCCTGCGGTGCGCAGGGACTCAACAAGGACAGCGCGTCAAAATAAGGCGCCGGTAGGAAAGAGAAATGGATTTCAAAGGGCTAAAGCCCATTCTTTATGGTGGACGCGAGGTCTGGCCGCTGATCGAAGGCGGCAAGGGCGTTTCGGCGACCAATCATATGAGCTCCGGTGCGTGGGCCGCTGCTGGCGGCATCGGCACGGTCAGTGCGGTCAATGCCGACAGCTATGACGCCGAAGGCAAGATCGTCCCGCAAATTTACGAACAGCTTACCCGCACCGAGCGGCATGAACAGCTGATCCGCTATGCGATCGACGGCGCGGTCGAACAGGTCCGCCGGGCTTACGATATCGCGAACGGAAACGGCGCGATCAACATCAACGTGTTGTGGGAACTGGGCGGCGCGCAGCAAGTGCTCGAAGGCGTCCTGGAAAAGACCCGGGGATTGGTCGCGGGCGTCACCTGCGGCGCGGGGATGCCCTACAAGCTCAGCGAAATCGCGGCGCACTACAACGTCAACTATTTGCCGATCATCAGCTCCGCGCGCGCCTTTCGCGCCCTTTGGAAGCGGGCCTATCACAAGGTCAGCGAACTGCTCGCGGCGGTGGTTTATGAAGATCCGTGGCTGGCGGGCGGGCACAACGGGCTCAGCAACGCCGAAAACCCGCTGATGCCGGAAGATCCCTATCCCCGGGTCAAGGCCGTGCGCGACACCATGCGCGCCGAAGGTATTTCCGACGATGTGCCGATCATCATGGCCGGCGGCGTATGGTTCCTGCGCGAATGGAACCACTGGATCGACAATCCCGAGCTCGGCTCGATCGCCTTCCAGTTCGGCACGCGCCCCTTGCTGACCGAGGAAAGCCCGATTCCGCAAGGCTGGAAGGACGAACTGCGTATGCTGGAAGAGGGCGATATCCTGCTCCATCGCTTCAGCCCGACAGGGTTCTACAGCTCCGCCGTGCGCAACCCGTTCCTGCGCCTGCTCGAAGCGCGCAGCGAACGCCAGGTGCCCTATTCGCGGGTCCAAGCGGGTGAACACACGGTGCAGTTAGATGTCGGCGTGAAGGGCAAGAACTTCTGGGTTGCCCCGAAGGATCTTGATCGGGCCCGCACCTGGGCCAATGCGGGCTATACCGAAGCGCTCAAGACTCCTGATGACACGGTGGTTTTCGTCGGGCCCGCAGAGCGCGCTATTATCCGTGAGGACCAGGCCGCCTGCATGGGCTGCCTGTCGCACTGCGGATTTTCGTCATGGAAAGACCATGACGATTACACCACTGGGCGCCTGGCCGATCCCCGCAGCTTCTGCATCCAGAAAACGCTGCAGGACATCGCCCATGGCGGCGATACCGACGAGAACCTGATGTTCGCCGGCCATGCCGCGTTCCGTTTCAAGCAGGACCCGTTCTATTCGAACAACTTCACCCCGACAGTGAAGCAGTTGGTCGATCGCATCCTGACCGGGGATTGACGCCAAAGGCAGTTGTCGGGGGGCGGCCCGACGCGTTAGTAAGCGCGATGCGCCGCGTGTTTGCCTGTCTTTTGCTGCTTTTATCGGTCCCCGCTGCGGCGCAGGAACGCGACGTCCCTTATTGGGCGACGATGCGGGCCGACGAGGTCAATATGCGCGTCGGCCCGAGCGAAGAGTTTCCCATTGCCTGGGTCTATCGCCGCCAGGGCCTGCCGGTCAAAGTCGTGCGCGTGCGCGAAGGCTGGCGGCTGGTACAGGACCCGGATGGCCAACGCGGCTGGATCGTCGCCCGACTGCTCAATCCCGTGCGCGGCGCCATCGTCAGCGGCGAGGGCCTGACGGAGATGCGCGCCGAAGCGAATTCCGGCGCCAGGCTGCTATGGAAAGTCGAACCCGGTGTGTCAGGCGCGCTCGGTAGCTGCTCCGATGGCTGGTGCAAGTTCGACGTCGCTGGGCGCAAGGGCTGGGTCCGCCAGAGCCGCCTGTGGGGCGCCGGCGAGCCTTGATTTACCCCTAGAAGTGGAACGAAAGGCCGCCGGTGAAGGCCCACGGATCAAGCGTGGTCTGACCTACGACCGGCAAGCCTGCAAACGTACCGTAAGTCTTGGGCCGCAGCAGCGCCTTCTTCACATCGAAGAACACGCCCGTCTTGTGCCCCACCATCAGCTCCGCGCCGGCTTCGAACGCCGGGCCGAGGTCCTCGTCAACCTTGAGATCGCTGAACGCGCCGTCCTTGGTGCCAAATACGAACATGTAGGCAAGCCCCGCACCCACGTAAGGGCGGAAAAAGCCGCTGCGCAGCGGATGGTACTGCACTGTCAGGGCGGTTGGACCGTAAGTCACTTTGCCCAGCTTGGGCAATGCGCCGATAGTGCCGGCACCGTAAACGTCGATCGTTGGCGGGATGCCGATCGTGGCGTTGATCGCGATGTTGCGCGTTAAGAAACGGCCGATTTGTACGGTCGGGGTCTGATGCTCGAAAGTTGACAGGCCCGCGCCGGGATACGGCGCTCCGCCGACCATGAGGTCCACTTTGTCGGTCAGGCGAAGGTTGGTGTAGCCGAACCGGACAACCCAGTTGCCCGTATCGCTCCACGGCGCGGTATCGGTGGCCGCTGCATGGCTCGGGCCAAAACGGGCGCCGACGCCGAGCTGGATGGTCAACGGGTCAAGCTGGGCGTTGGCGTCGACCTGCGCGAAAGTGGTATACGTCGCGTCGAGCGGCAGTCGGCCGCTGGCGGCGGTGGTGTACCAGGCCTTGCGCACATCAGCGAAGACGTCGAGCCGGTCGGAAATGCCGACATTGACGCCGGCATTGACGTAAGGCCCCGTGGCATTGGGAATGTTGAGCCCGACGGCGAGCCCGTCACGCTCCTGCGTGGTGATTTGGATTGCCAGGCCGCCGCCGACGTAGGGTCGCACGCGGCCGCGGAACGGCTGGAATGTCGCGCCAACGGTCGCCAGGACGAATTCGTCATCGCCGAGGTTGGGCAGACCGGCAAGCGCGCCGGCCGGGATATTGTTGGTTGTCGCCGGGCTTGCGATCGAAGCTTCGAGCGAGAAGTTGTCGATCGGGAAATAGCCGGCGGTGAGTACCGCATGGAAGGCCTCGCGCGTTTCGTACGCGTCAGCCGGATCCTGTACACCGTTGGTGAAGATGTCGCCCTTGTCCACCAGCTTGGTGCGGGCCGCGGCAACCTTCACATAGACGTCACCCGCTTCCTGCGCCATCGCCGGACTGGCAATGAGGGCAGCGGCGCAACCACCTGAAAGTGCGATCTTCTTCAACATGGTAGGTCCTTCCTGTCGCCCCCCTACGCGAAGACGGTAAAATTGCCGTTAAGTCAGTTTGCCGCGCGGCGCCGTGGCTGGCGCTCAACCACTGGTGCGGCAAGCGATTCATCTGCGTTGGGCGCCAGGGGCAGGGCATGAAGATCTTCTATCGCCAGCTCGCCGCTTTCGAGCGCGGCGACGTCGAACGACGCTTCGCTGACTGCGGCCGAAAGGCGGTGCACGGCGTCGATGATGTCGTGCTGTGAATGGTTGGCCATCATCTGTAGCCGGAACCGCGCCTGGCCTTTGGGAACTGCGGGAAATTCAACCAGGTTGGCCAGCATGCCAAGCCCCGGGAGGCGGCGGCTGACCAGACGGGAAAAGCTTTCCGTCCCTGTCTTGACGCAAATGATTGCCGAGGGGTCACCATAGGTTTCGAGGCCGCACGAATGCAGCATGCTGCGCAGCATCATGATGTTGCGGTGCAATTTCGCGCGCAGCGCATTGCCTTCCGGCGAACACACGATCTCAAAAGCCTTCGACACGATCGCTGCGCTGGCCGGTGACAGCGCGTTCGAGAACGTGTTCGGCGAGCTGTAGTAGCGCATGTACTCTTTCACCGCGCGTCCGCGCGCGGCGACGAACCCGCCATTGGAGGCGAAAGTCTTGGAGAAGCTCCCCATGACTACGTCGACCTTGCCGACCATGTTCTGGATTTCGAGGAAGCCGCGACCGGTCGGGCCGAGGTTGCCAAGATCGTGCGCCACGTCGACCACCAGGGTGGCGTTGAATTCGTGCGCGAGGTCCTGCAGCCCGGCGATGTCGGGCGTGTCGGAATCCATCGAGAACAGGCTTTCGGTCACGACCAGGATGCCGTTTT
>JBDSDZ010000121.1:0-8428 GCA_039920345.1 Croceibacterium sp. | reverse complement strand
TGGCCGATCCGCCGGCTGAGGAATGGCCGGCCTGGCGCCGCAGCCACCGCGGACTTGGCTATTCACCGCTGACGCAGATCGACACCTCCAACGTCGGCCAGCTACGGGTGGCGTGGGCGCAGGCGCTGCCGCCCGGGATCAACATGAACGAGCCGCTGATGCACAACGGCGTGCTGTACGTGTTCGGGTTTGGTGACCAGGTATTCGCTTTTGACGCGGCCAGTGGACGGCAGCTGTGGCGCTACCAGCGCCGCCTGCCCGAAGACGCGCAGCGCAATTCGCGCAAGACGATCGCGCTCTATGGCGACAAGCTCTACACCGCGACGTCGGACAACCACATGGTCGCACTCGATGCCCGCACCGGCCGCCCGGTGTGGGATGTGGTCCTGACCGACCGCCCGAACATGCGCATCCCGGGCGGCCCGCTGGCGGCCGACGGGGTGATCATGCAAGGCTTTGCCAACAACACCGCCGGCGGCGGGATCATCGTCGCGGTCGATGCCGAGACCGGCGAGCATTTGTGGACTTTCGATACCGTGGCCAAGCCGGGCCAGACCGGCGGCGACACATGGAACGGCCAGCCGGGCGATACTCGCAAGGGCGGATCGGTGTGGACGTCGGGTAGCTATGATCCCGTCAACCAACTGGCGCTGTGGGGCGTGGGCAATACCTATGACACCGGCCCGCTGCGTGACCTCCAGCCGGGCATGAACAACGACGCGCTGTTCACCGAGAGCACGCTGGCATTCGAGCCGCGCACTGGCAAGCTCGTCTGGTACTACCAGCACAACCGCAATGACCAGTACGACCTCGACTGGGTGTTCGACCGGGTAATCGGGACGCTCGACGTCAAAGGCACCCCGCGGCGGGTGGTGATCACCGGGGGCAAGAGCGGCCTGTTCGACGCGCTCGATGCGCGGACCGGCCAGTACCTGACCACTTACGACATGGGCTTCCAGGACTACATCGACCGGATCGACCCGGTGACCGGCGACAAGCATGTCCGGCCCGAGAAAATTCCCGGCCGCGACAAGGGACCGGTCTTCACCTGCCCACACGGCGGCGGCGGGCGCAACTGGAGCCCGACTTCGTATGTCGAGGCGACGCAGACGCTGTTCGTCACCGCGCGCGATGTCTGCACCGACCTGACTCCGGCAAGCGGCGCCGGCTTCCTTTCGACCGGGGTCAACGCGGTTTACGCGCCGCCGCCCGATGGCGATGGCAACTACGGCATGCTCCAGGCGATCGATTTCCGCACTGGCCAGAAGCTGTGGGAAGTGCGCACCCGGCAGACGCCGGACATGGGTGTGCTGACAACTGCAGGCGGCGTGCTGTTCACCGGCTGGATGGATCGCCAGTTCATCGCTTACGACCAGAAAGATGGCCGCGAGCTGTGGCGCACCGGGGTGACCGGCGTGCCAAACGCATCCGCGATCACTTATTCGGTGGGCGGCAAGCAATATGTCGCGATGGTCACTGGCGCGGGCAACCCGCTGTCATCAGGGATTCCCGACGTAATTCCAGAGACCCAGCTGCCGAGCGTCAACAGCTCCTCGGTCTACGTCTTCGCGCTCCCTGACCGCTAAAAAAAGGCCGCCCGATGGGGCGGCCTTTGATTGGGTGTGGCGCTGCGTTCAGCTGGTAAAGACGCTGAGCGTAAAGCCGATCGCGCGGCCGAAGAACACCACCAGCAGCCAGAACACCAGCGATAGCCAGCCGGCCACCTTGGCGGCAACCGGAAAAGTCGGGTCCTGCTCCCAATGTTCAACTGTCCGCCATGCGGTCAGGTGAAGATACATCATGTTGAGCCCGGCCAGCGCGAGCGTCACCATCTTAAACAGGAAGTACGGGTTGGCGACGTAGCTGGTCGCCTTGCTGACAAACAGCAGGCTGCCGGTAATCGCCGCCAGGACAAACGCGCCCCAGGTCAGCGGCAGCGTGTCCTTGGCCAGCAGCGAAACGCGGTGGCCTTTGCTGCCGATGCCGATCAGGCGCAAATCGACGATGGCAATCGTGCCGATTACCGTGACCAGCGCGATGACGTGGATGGTTTCGAGGGTAGGGAACATCCACGTCGATTCAGCGACGGTGATGCCGAGCTTGGAATACTCGATCGATTCCCAAATGTTGGTAGGTGTAGGATACATCAAAGCCCCCTTAGACCGGCGCGTAAGCGATCCAGCGACCGCAAGTCATGATGACGCACCACAGCACGATGAGGAAAAGCGAGGTGGCCTTGGTGCCGCCGCCGACGACATCGCCGGTTGTCAGCTGCCGGCTCAGGCTCTTGGCGAAGGCGATCGAACTGACGATCGCCAGCACGACCAGGATCATCTTGATCCAGAAGATCGCGTTCAGCAGGTTGCGCACGGTATCGCCAAACAGCATCAAGATGCCCGACAGGACGATGAAAACCAGCGACCACCACAGCACCTTGGTATAACGCCGCGATGTCTCTGCCAGCGTGGCATGACCGGCCAGGCCGAACACCCGCATGCTGATCATCAGGACTGACGCGAACGAGCCCGCGATCGCCAGGATATGGACGATCTGCAGGAACGGAATGGCCCAGAAATGGGTCACGATCCACAGCGTCAGCGGCCATTCCGACATCCCCAACGCGAAGCCGGAGAGCGGCGTCGTGCGCAGCCACTCGGTGATATTGAATAAGAAATCGCCCATCAGAGAACTCTCTTCCCCTGTCTTTGCCCTGCGAACCCACCCGCTAGTTGACGGTTGGTGCTCCTCAGGATCCCCGCATGCGGATCAAACGTCCCGCTGCCGAGTAAATTACAGTAACCGTGCCGGTTACATCAAGTTACACCGCCAGAAGCCGCGCCTGACGCAACTTAAATCCATCAGACGCAAGAAGCGTTCCCGGCTGTGCCGTCAACCCTCTTTGTTGACAAAGTCCGTGCAACATCGGTGCCATCCGGGCCATTGGCAGCTCGGACGGACCTGACTTGCGCAGCAATCCCCTACATCACCCGCACCATTGGCGCGATTCCTAAACTCTCTCGAATTGTCGCCAAAAGTAACCGCGCTCACTGTTTTGTCACAACCGCTTTGAACAGACGCGATTCTGTCTGCCAGGGCATTGTCAAACGCGGCAGTGCGCCTTAGGACAGAATCAACGAGCACCCTTCGATAGCCTAGGCGTTGGACGGAGCAGTTTGGTGGGAGGAACGATATGCGAGTCGCTGGGGGCTTCAGGCTCGCGACAGTCTTGTTGCTCGCATCAGGCACGGCCGCGCTGGCGCAAGAATCAATCCCTGACGGCGATTGGCGGACGATCAATCGCGACCTGGCAGCCACGCGCTTTTCGCCTCTCGCCGATATCAATCGCACCAACGTTACGCAGCTGAACGAGGCGTGGAATTATCCGCTGAAGTCAGTCAACACGGCGGTCCCGATCGTGATCGACGGCACCATGTATGTGCCAGCGGGCAACCGCGTGGTCGCGCTTGACGCGGATAACGGGCAGGAAAAGTGGGTCTACACCCTCCCCAATGCCGGGGCGCAGCCTCGCAACGCTTCGACCCGCGGGGTCGGCTACTGGCCGGGTGACGCGGCGACACCGGCGCGCATCATGGTCATGGCCGGAACCACCATGCTGGCGCTCGATGCCGCAACTGGTCAGCCTTCGGCCGGGTTTGGCGAAGGCGGCATGATCGACGTTGGGGTGTCCTTTGGCGGCTCGGTCACGGTAGCCGAAGACATCGCCATTATCGGCGCCGCGACGCTCGAAAATCCCATCGGTGTGCCGGGCAACCCGCGCGCGTTCGATGTGCGCACGGGGCGCAAGATCTGGGAATTCCAGACCGTGCCGCAGGCCGGCCAGCCGTATAACGAAACCTGGGGCAATGGCTGGCGCGGCCGTTCGGGCACCAACATGTGGGCCTTCACCGCACCGGTTGATCTGGTTCGCGGGATTGTCATCCTGCCGCTCGGCTCGCCCTCGCCCAATTACTGGGGCGGGGAGCGTCCGGGTTCCAACCTGTTTGGCAATTCGCTGGTCGCGGTTGACCTGCACACCGGGCAGTACAAGTGGCACTTCCAGACGGTCCATCACGATCTGTGGGATACCGACATGGGCAATGCCGGACCGTTGCTTGACGTGACCATCAACGGCAAGCGCGAACCGATCATTGCCAACGTCAGCAAGAGCAGCCTGTTCTATGTGATCGATCGCGAGACCGGCCAGCCGGCGCTCCCGGTGGAAGAACGCGCGGTCCCGATCGGCGATGTACCGGGCGAATATTATTCACCGACGCAGCCAATCCCGGTCAACACCCCGCCGCTCAGCCGCGTCTCGATGACCTATGACGACATCGTCGATGCGGATGACACCACACCCGAACACGCCGCCGCGTGCCGCGCGATGTGGGACAAGGCCGGCGGGTTCCTCAACTTCGGGCCGTTCACGCCGTTCATGTATCACGCCGCGGGCACCCCGCCGCGCTCGACCATCCAGCTTCCCGGCGGGACAGGCGGGGTCAATTGGGGCGGCGCGGCTGCCGATCCGAACACCGGGACGGTCTATGTCAACGCGCAGGACACCTCGCTGATCGGCTGGGTCGAACGCAAGGAAAGCACCCAGAGCTACAGTTTCGATGCCAATGACACTGACCAGCCTTACGATCGCGCCAGTGTCGATGGTAAAGGCCCGTTCTTCTCGTTCGCTGCGCCGCTCTCGGGCCAGTACGATGCCAACGGCCGCGGCGTCGGCCCGTCGGCACCGTGCTACAAACCGCCATGGGGCGAACTTGTCGCGGTCAACGCCAATACCGGCGCGATCAAGTGGTCCGTGCCATTGGGCGTGATGGACAATCTGCCCGAAGGCAAGCGCCTGGTGGGCAATTCCGGCAGTGCCGGGCCAACCGCGACTGCCGGCGGGCTGGTGTTCATCGGCGCAACCAACGACAGGCGCTTCCGGGCCTTCGATTCCGAGACAGGGCGCCAGCTCTGGGAAACTGCCCTTCGCGGCAACGCCAATGCCAATCCGATGTCGTATCGGGGGCATAGCGGCAAACAATATGTCGCCATCAATGCTGGTGGCGTTATCATGGCCTATTCACTATCCCGGTGAGGGATACCAACAAGAGAGGTAGTTGGGGGATGACAAGACTTTCAATTCTGGCGGCCACGGCGGCGGCTTTGATGATGGCCGGCAGCGGCACCGCTTACGCGCAGGCTGCGCGGCCGACGATTGAGGGCCACCCGAACCTCAACGGAATCTGGCAGGCGATGACCACGGCCGACGGGGACCTTGAGCCGCATTCGGCGGGCCCGAGCCCGATCCACGAAGCTGATCGCTCCATCGGCGTTCTCGGTTCGATGCCGGCCGGCCTTGGCGTGGTCGAAGGCGGCACCATTCCGTACAAGACCGAAGCGCTCGCGCGTCTCAACGAGAACAAGGCGCACCTGGTCAAATACGATCCCGAAGCCGCCTGCTACCTGCCGGGCATTCCCCGCGCGACGTACCTGCCCTATCCGTTCCAGATCGTGCAGGGCGGCAACGACGACATGTTGTTCGTTTACGAATACGCCAATGCCAACCGCGTAATCGAAATGCGCGACGTCGAAATCCCGCCGATCGACACCTGGATGGGCACGTCATACGGCCACTGGACGGGTGATACGCTTGAAGTCACCACGCTGGCGCAGAGCCCCGGCGAATACAAGGCGCCGGCTGGCGTGATGTTCGAAGGCGTTACCTGGCTTGATCGCTCGGGCAATTACCTGAGCAACACCTCAACCGTGGTCGAACATTTCAAGAAGATGGACGACACCCACATCCAGTATTCGGCAACGATTACAGATCCGGAACTCTATACCCGGCCGTGGACTATCTCGATGATTCTTTACAAGAATGTCGAGCCCAATGCGCAACTGCTCGAGTTCCGTTGCGTCCCGTTCAGCGAGATGATGCTATACGGTGACCTTCTGGAGGAGAACTCGGCGGCGGCTACGCCCGCAGCCGGCAAGTGACGTAACAGTATTTGACCCGTTTTTGAGTTTGAGGAGTAGAGAGCCATGCAAATGAAGAAGTGGACTGCCGGCGCGATCGGCGCCGTGCTCGCAGTGAGCACGGCCGGAGTCGCCTTCGCCCACCACTCGTTCGCCACCGAGTTCGATCGCAACAAGCCGGTCCGTCTCGAAGGCAAGGTCGTCAAGTTCGAGTGGGTTAACCCGCACTCGTGGATTCATTTGAAGACCGCGGACGGCGCCACCTGGCGCGTCGAGGGCGGCGCTCCGAGCGCCCTACTCCGCCGCGGCTGGAACAGGAACTCGCTGCCGGCGGGCACCGACATCATTGTCGATGCCTTCCGTTCACGCGATGGCGATACCCGTGCTTCGGCGGCGGAAATTCGTTTCCCGAACGGCCGCGAGCTGTCGCTCGGCAACCCGACCACCGAAGCGGTGGCCGCGGCTGCGGCGCGCGCCGGAAACTAAGCCAGGCGTTCTGCGCAAGCGGACAAGTGAATGGGGCCTGCGGTCAGCTTGATCGCGGGCCCTTTTTGCTTGACTGTGACGGCGAAGAGAAACAAGTTTCCCGCGGCATTTGCCCATGCCTGCAGAGGCTTAACCTTTGTTATAAAAGCGATAAGTGCTTGAAGTCGACACAAGGCTAAACGGGGGGGCATTTGGGGAACATGGACGGGGCAATGTACACGGTTCTGCTGGTTGAAGACGAAGTGCTGGTGCGCGAGCTCGCGTCCGAAGATCTGGCCGACGCCGGTTTCGCCGTGACCGCCGCCAATGATGCCGATGAAGCGATGGAACATCTCAATCGCGGCGCACAGTTCGACCTGCTGTTCACGGACATCCGCATGCCCGGCGCGTTCGATGGCTGGCAGCTCGCGGCCAATGCCAAGGCGATGATCCCGGGCATCAAGGTGATTTACGCCACCGGTCTGGATGGGGCGGCAGACAACCTTGCCAGCGACGAACGCTACGTCCGCAAGCCCTACAGCTTGCGTGACCTGGGCAAAGCTCTCGGCGACCTCGGCTTCGGGGCCTGAACTACAGCTTTCAGTCGCTCGGGCCAGGCGGCACCCCGTTCGCCGCAATTCTTGATTTGTTATGGGAACCTGAGGCACCTTCAGCACTTGTTGTTTGAAGGGGGTCTGCGCGTGGCCTCCTTTGGTGGGAGGGGTGCGTGAACGTACAGACGCAGGCGGAATTTTCCCGCAGCAGGCGCGACCTTATCGTGGCCCTGCGAAAATTGAGGCAAGGCGACTTCACCGTTCGCTTGCCCGAACACGGCAGCGACGCCGATGTCGAACTGGCCACCCTGTTCAACGAAGTCGTATCCCTCAACCAGCAAATGACCGGCGAATTCGAGCGCCTTTCGCGCGTCGTCGGCAAGGAAGGCAAGATCGGTCACCGGGCGAAGGTGACCGGCGCAACTGGCGGCTGGGATAGCAAGCTGCGCGCGATCAACGAACTGATCGACGACATGGTGCAGCCGACCGTCGAAGTTGCGCGCGTGATCGGCTCGGTCGCCAAGGGCGACTTATCGCAATCGATGGCGGTCGAAATCGAAGGCCGTCCGCTCAAGGGCGAATTCCTGCGCATCGGCAAAGTCGTGAACACGATGGTCGCCCAGTTGGGAAGTTTCGCCTCGGAAGTGACCCGCGTGGCGCGCGAAGTGGGCACCGAAGGCAAATTGGGCGGCCAGGCCAAGGTGCGCGGCGTGGCCGGCACCTGGAAGGATCTCACCGACAACGTCAACCTGATGGCCGCCAATCTGACCGGCCAGGTCAGGAACATCGCCGACGTCACGACCGCCGTGGCGCGGGGCGATCTGTCGAAGAAGATCACGGTCGAAGTGAAGGGCGAGATCCTTGAGCTTAAGGATACGATCAACGTCATGGTCGACCAGCTCAACAGCTTCGCCTCCGAAGTGACGCGCGTGGCGCGTGAAGTTGGCACCGAGGGCCGTCTCGGCGGCCAGGCGCAGGTCGAGGGCGTCGGCGGGACGTGGAAGGATTTGACCGACAACGTCAATGCCATGGCCGCCAATCTGACCGGCCAGGTGCGCAACATTGCTGAGGTCACCACCGCGGTCGCGCTCGGCGATCTGTCGAAGAAGATCACGGTCGATGTGAAGGGCGAAATCCTTGAGCTGAAGAACACCATCAACACCATGGTCGATCAGCTGAACGGCTTCGCATCCGAAGTGACGCGCGTGGCGCGCGAAGTGGGCACCGAAGGCAAGTTGGGCGGCCAGGCGCGGGTCGAAGGCGTCGCCGGCACGTGGCGCGACCTGACCGAGAACGTCAACTCGATGGCGGCGAATTTGACGGGCCAAGTGCGCAACATCGCCGAAGTGACCACCGCCGTCGCCTTGGGCGACCTGTCGAAGAAGATCACGGTCGAGGTTCGGGGCGAGATCCTTGAATTGAAGAACACCATCAACGTG
>JBDSDZ010000120.1:0-2682 GCA_039920345.1 Croceibacterium sp. | reverse complement strand
GCAACCGGCGGCCAATCTTCGACAGTTCACCATGGGGTCCGATCCCCGACGGCGCGACGGTCGATGCGGACGGCAATTTATGGACCGCGATCTGCGAAGGCGGGGTAGTGCTGTGTCTCAGTCCGGCGGGCGAGGTCTTGCGCGAAATCGCCTTTCCCACGCGCATCCCGGCCAGCGTAATGTTCTTCGGGCCCGATCTCGACCGCCTGTTCGTGCCGACGATCGATCCCAGCTTCCTTGGCCGCGACCCGGCGCAGGACGATGGCTACTGCTTCATTATCGACGGCCTCGGCGTGCGCGGCCTGCCGGAGCCCCGCTACAATGGATAAACGCCTCCCGCCGCTGCTGGTCGCGGTGTTCATCAACATCGCCGGGTTCAGCCTGATCCTGCCGCTGCTGCCGTTCTACGGCCAGGTGTTCAGTGCCGGGCCGTTCGAGATCGCGCTGCTGTTCGCCGCCTACAGCTTCGGCAACGTGTTCGGCGAAATCCACTGGGGCCGCCAGTCGGACGTGTGGGGCCGGCGCAAGGTGCTGGTGGTGACGACGTTTTTCGCCGCGCTGAGCTATGTCGCGTTCGCTTATGCGCCCAACTTTTGGGCCGCGATCGCGATCCGTGTGGTCAGCGGGTTCTTCTCGGGCACGCTGAGCACCGCGCAAGGCTTCATCGCCGATGTCTCGGTGCCCGAACGGCGCGCCAAGACCATGGGCTATTTCGGCGCCGCGTTTTCGCTCGGCTTCGCGTTCGGGCCGGTGATGGGCGGGCTGTTTGCAGGCGACGAAGTGGTCGCGGCCAGCTTCCGGTTGCCGATCTTCATCGCCGGCGGTCTTTCCTTTTTGGCGTCGCTGTGGTGCCTCGCGGCGCTGAAGGATGCCGTCCCGCCGGTGGGCAAGGAACGTCCGCTGCCGCGCTACAGCGAGGCGCTGAGCTTCGTGCGGGCACAACCGCTGCTGCTGCGGCTGTTCGTAATCTCGTTCTGCGGCATCGCCATGTTCGCTTCGATGGAGGCGATTTACGGCCTTTGGAGCCATGCAAACTTTGGCTGGAGCGCGCACGATCTTGGCTTCGCGTTCCTTGCCATCGGCGGCGGCGGGCTGTTCGCCCAGCTGTTCCTGATCGGCCCGCTGGCGGCGCGCTATGGCGAAGCGCGGGTGATCGTGATCGGCCTCGTTCTGCTCGCGCTGGCCATGCTGCTGCAGCCGATTATCCGTCTCCCGATCTCCGGCGTGCTGTTGATGGGCGTGCTGATGACCGGGCACAGCCTCGCGTTCCCGTCGGCCGGGGCGCTGCTGTCGCGCAACACCCCGCCCGAGCGTCAGGGCAGCACGATGGGGCTGATGATGGCCTCGAACGCGGTCGGCCGGATCATCGCGCCGCCGTTGTTCGGATTAATCTATGATCGCGCGGGGCATGATGCGCCGTGGTATGTCGGTGCGGTGCTGGTCGCCCTGGTGGTGCTGGTGGCGCTGCAGGCGGTGCGGCTTAGCGGTCCGCGGCCTGTCCCCGCCGGTGCTGCAACGGGGCCTTGAAGAATTACGCTGGCTACTTAAACTGGGCCACGGATCGTAACGGGACTTTGCAAATGACTGACGGTGAAAACAAGAACGAGCTGAAGCACGAGGTGGCCAATCTGGTTCAGCAGAAGCAGGCGCTTCAATCGATGCTGGATCGCGCGTCGGACGAGATCGAAGACCTCGTCGAGACCGATTGCCATGACACCAACAAGGCGCAGGCGATTGAAGCGGCCAAGCGCTTCCGCAAGGCCGCCTCGCTCTAAGGCCCTGCCGTTTCAGGCAAGGCCGCTATCCAGTCGAGCAAGGGCCCGCCCAGCGAGCGATCGCTGGTGCCCAGCGCCATGCCTTCGGTGAAATGATTGTGGTTGGCGAGGTGGACGTATGTCGGGCAGCGCCCCGGTATCTTGCACAAGCCCTCGCGCAGCGCGCTGGCGGTCGCCTGCATCATGTCCGGATCGAACTCTGCATCCGCCAGGAAGATCGGCACTTCGGTGGATTTGCCAAGCCGCTCGATGACGCGGCCGGTCGAATTCAACGCCGTGTCTGAGCCGTAATACGGATGCGATCCGGCTTCGACCGGCGCCAGCGGGTAGTTCGGTGAGAGCAACACGATCCCGGCCACCGGTGGCCCGTCAGGCGCCGCAAAGTCCGGGTTGCCGAAATGATCGGCGACATGGTTCGCGCCCGCCGAATGACCGAACAGGATCACCCGCTTCGGGTCGCCGCCATAGCGCGCGATATTATGGTGAACCCATGCCAACGCATCGCGCAGGTCGTCACCCGCCGCCGGATAGGGATTGTCGGGCGCCAGGCGGTAGTTGATCGTGACCCCGATCATACCTTCCTTCGCGGCCCACAGCGGAATGTTGTCGGGATAGAACGCGCCGTGCTTGTCGCCGCGCGTGAACCCGCCGCCGTGGACGAACAGGATTACCCGCCGCGCGGTGCCGTCAGTGCTGGGCCGATAGACATCGAGTTTCTGCGAGGCATCCTGGCCATAAGCCAGGTCACGCTCTACCGTCACCCCATCCCATGCCGAGGGAGGGAACAGCGCCGCATAAGGCGCGCCCGAGGCCGGATCCATTGATTGCCCCATGCTGCGCGTGTTGGCGGCGATATCGGGCGGGACCTGGCCGAAGGCTGGTACGGACAGCGCCAGCGAGGCGGCGA
>JBDSDZ010000119.1:0-10212 GCA_039920345.1 Croceibacterium sp. | reverse complement strand
GGCGCCACCACGCGCGGGATCGGCAAGCTGTACTTGGTCGCAAAATCGAAATCGCGCTGGTCGTGCGCCGGGACCGCCATGATCGCCCCGGTGCCGTATTCCATCAACACGAAATTGGCGATGTAGACTGGCAAGCGTTTCGATGGATCGAGCGGGTGTATAGCCGCAACGCAGGTGTCGAAGCCCAGCTTCTCAGCGGTCTCCAGCTCGGCCGCTGTCGTCCCGCCAGCGCGGCATTGCGCGATGAACTTGGCCGCTTCGCAGTTATTGGCCGCGATGTCCTGCGCCAGCGGGTGATCGGGCGCCACGGCAACGAAACTCGCCCCGAAGATCGTATCGGGCCGGGTCGTGTAAACGTCGAGCGTTTCGCCATTGGTGAGGTCGAATCGAAACTGCAGGCCCTGGCTCTTGCCGATCCAGTTTTCCTGCATCAGGCGGACCTTGTCAGGCCATTGGTCGAGTTCCTTGAGGCCTTCGAGGAGTTCGTCGGCAAAGTCGGTGATGCGCAGGAACCACTGGTCGAGCTGGCGCTTTTCGACCAGCGCACCCGAGCGCCAGCCGCGCCCGTCGATAACCTGTTCGTTGGCCAGCACGGTGTGATCGACCGGATCCCAGTTGACCGCGCTCTGGCGGCGATAGACCAGCCCGGCGGCGTAAAGATCGAGCAACAACGCCTGCTCGTGGCCGTAGTATTCGGGGTCGCAGGTCGCCAGCTCGCGGCTCCAGTCGAGCGCGAAGCCGAGCCGTTTCAACTGTGCCTTCATCGTGGCGATGTTGGCGTAGGTCCAGCCCTTGGGGTGGACGCTTTTTTCCATCGCGGCGTTTTCCGCCGGCATGCCGAACGCGTCCCAGCCCATCGGGTGGAGCACATTGTGGCCTGTCAGCCGCTTGTAGCGCGCCAGCACGTCGCCCATCGTGTAATTGCGCACGTGGCCGATGTGGATGCGCCCCGAAGGATAGGGAAACATCTCCAGCACATAGCTGCGCGGGCGGTTGTCGCTGCCTTGGCCGTCAGCTTCGAAACAGCGGGCCTCATCCCAAGCGCGCTGCCACCGACCGTCGGCCTGCGACGGATCGAAACGCTGCTCGGTCATGGGTGGATTCCTCGCGTTGTCCGAAGAAGAACCGGTCAGCCGACCGCCGAACGGCGCAAGTCGCGAGCCTTGGTGAGGATAATGTCCTCAAGCTTCTGCACGGTGGCGGCCTGCACCGGCGCTTCAATCCAGTTGCCGGCCTGCAGCACCTGCCGGCTGGCGGCCACGCGCAGGGCATCGGCGCGCAGATCCTGGTCGAGGATCGAAACCGAAACTTTCACTCGTTCATCGGGCTTCTGCGGGTTCGAATACCAGTCAGTGACGATCACGCCGCCCGAACTATCAGCCTGCGTCAGCGGCATGAACGACAACGTCTCCAGCGTCGCGCGCCAAAGATAGGAATTGACCCCGATCGCGGTGACTTGCGAGGCGGCAATGTCGGCTTTGGGCCGAGCGTTCTTGCTGGCGCAGGCGCCCAGACCGAGCGCGAGGCAGCCCAGCAGCACGCCGCGCGCCGTTGCCTTGAGCAGGCGGAGATTACGGTGGGCGGCGATGGAAGTCTGCAATGCCATTCTGGGTCCAGTTCCTCTTGCGGGCGAGCGCCTCTATAGCCTCACTTCGTCAGGCGGCAAGGTAGCGCGGCAGGGCGGCTTTCCCTAGGGCCCGAATGGCGTGAACCCCGGCTTAACCCCAGCAGGGTTGTTGAGTGCGTGCAACACTTTGAAAAAAGCGCCGATGCGTGGGTTGTAGCGGACTCGCAAACGGGCCGCTCAGCGCTTACACATTGCAAAGGACTCGGAACCGGTTGCTGGCGCATGTCAGGAACTGTTCAGCCGCATCATGCGTCTGTGCGAAGGGAACCAGCGCGATTTGCGCATCAGGGGCTATCGGTCGTGACTCGGAAAGTGGCATCGCGCAGGGACGGAAGGTTGATGGCGGGCATTGCCGCCAGCGCTCTCGTGCTCGCCGGATTGCCTACTGCGAGCTACGCGCTTGGCGCGCTTAACGGTGGCGTCAGCCTGGTTGCCGGCGGCAGTTTCGCGGCGCTTACGCCAGCTACCGTCGATGCCCGGCTTGCCCGCTTCGTGGCGGAACGCAGCAGTGGCAAGGCGCGCATGATGCGCTTTACCCCGGCCGGCATTGCCGCTCGGCCGAGTCGTTCAGTCACCGTCGCCATCCGCGTGGACAGTGAAGCCGCCCGCGCACTCTCGGTTCGCTCGGCAATAGACGCCGCGAAAGACCAGCTCGCTGGCGATTCGGTCGTGCGCATCGCGCCGATGCGTTACAATCTCGGCATTTCGCGCGGATACCAGAGCTTCGCCAAGGCAACGCCGGCACCGGCAATTTCGCACACCGTATCGGATGCGAGCATTCCCGATCTCGCCCAGTTCCGCCCGACGCCCGGTGCCAAGCCGGACGAAAGCCGGTTTGCCGCCCGCCTCGCGCTCGAGGAAGAGACAAAGGCCGGCGCGGCCCCGCGCACGATCGATTCGCGCAGCGACCAGGCCGTCGACCTGGGGGGCAGCTATCGCCTTACCCGCAACCTCGATGTTACCGCCGGTGTTCGCTATTCGCAGGAACGCGATCGGTTGGCACCGCTGGCCGACCCGGCAAAGCAGGACAGCCAGGCCGTTTACGTCGGAACCCAGTTCCGCTTCTGACGCCATCACTTATGGTGGAAGGCAAACCCCGCTTCGGCGGGGTTTTTCGTTGCGCAGCGGGCCTGCCTGCTTAAGGTCGCGGCCAAAGACGACCCAAACGAGAGGATAAACAATGGCGCGCGTAGCAATCGTTACCGGCGGAACACGCGGCATCGGCCGGGCGATCTCCGAAATGCTCAAAGCCGATGGGCTGACGGTGGCCGCCAATTACGGCGGGAATGACGACAAGGCTCGCGCTTTTACCGACCAGACCGGGATCGCGGCGTTCAAATGGGATGTCGGCGACCACGAGGCGACGCTGGCCGGTTGCCAGCAGGTGGCAGAAGAAGTCGGCCCGATCGATGTGCTGGTCAACAATGCCGGCATCACCCGCGACGGCACGCTGCTCAAGATGAGCTTCGAGGACTGGTATGATGTCATGCGCATCAACCTTGGCGGTTGCTTCAACATGGCGAAGGCCTGTTTCCCGGGCATGAAGGAACGGGGCTGGGGCCGGATCGTCAACATCGGTTCAATCAACGGCCAGGCGGGCCAGTACGGCCAGGTCAACTACGCTGCCGCCAAGAGCGGCATCCACGGTTTCACCAAGGCGCTGGCGCAGGAAGGCGCGCGTTTCGGAATCACCGTCAATGCCATCGCGCCCGGCTACATCGATACCGACATGGTCGCCGCGGTGCCGGAAAACGTGCTCGAAAAGATTGTCGCCCGCATTCCGGTCGGCCGCCTCGGAAACGCCGGCGAAATCGCCCGCGGCGTGGCCTTCCTCGCTTCCGAAAACGGCGGTTTCGTCACGGGCTCGACGCTGTCGATCAACGGCGGCCAGCATATGTATTGAGCGGCGCGTGGCCGATCTCTACCATCCGCCGGTCAAGCGCTCGATCGAGATCGCCGGTCACAAGACCTCGGTCAGTCTCGAGCCGTTGTTCTGGGAGCAGTTGAAGCGCGCGGCGGAGAGCATGGGCCTGCCGCTCAACGCGCTCGTCGCGCGCATCGACGTCGAACGCATTGCTGCCGCTACGCCGCCGGGGCTCGCGGGCGCGATTCGTCTCTGGCTGGCGGCCAATTACGCCAGTTGATTGTTGTCGGTTAGTAGGTTCCGGGCGGATCGCTGGCGGGAAAGCTTTCGTCGCTCGCCTGATCCGTTGGGGTCCATTCCTCGCTCGGCTTGTCGGCCATCGCGTGGGGTCCGGCTTCGCGCACCTTCGAAAAGTTGTCGCCCGGATGCTGGCCATTGGCAAACGCCGCACTGCCATCATTGCGCGCCTTTTCAAAATAGCGATAACCGACGTATCCCAGCGCTCCGAGCGCCGCCAATCTGAGCAAAGCCATGACAATCCTTCCTTGTTGTCTGGCGAACGCACGGACGGCGCAAAAGTTCACCGAAACTTGCAGTCCGCGCCAGCGCGATGGCTGTTGACCGCAGCCCGCGACAATCCGTATCTGTAGGGCAATGAGCGCTCGCAAACCGATCCGCAAAGCTGTCTTTCCCGTCGCCGGGCTCGGCACTCGTTTCCTTCCCGCCACCAAGGCCATTCCCAAGGAGCTGCTGCCGATCGTCGATCGGCCGCTGATCCAGTATGCGGTCGATGAGGCGCGCGAGGCGGGCATCGAACAGATGATTTTCGTCACCGGGCGCGGAAAGACCGCGTTGGTCGAACACTTCGATGTTGCCTACGAGCTTGAGGCGACGATGGCCGAGCGAGGCAAGAACCTCGACGTTCTGGATTCGACCCGTTTCACACCCGGCAACCTGATCACCGTGCGCCAGCAGGTGCCGATGGGGCTGGGGCATGCGATCTGGTGTGCGCGGGCGATCGTCGGCGATGAACCGTTCGCGATCCTGCTGCCTGACGAACTGATGGTCGGCCAGCCAGGCTGCCTTTCACAGATGGTCGAGGCTTACAACGAAGTCGGCGGCAACCTGATCTCGGTACTCGAAGTGCCGATGGAAGAGGTTTCCAGTTATGGCGTGATCGCGCCGGGAGCTTCGAAGGGCGACCTGACCGAGGTGCTTGGCCTGGTTGAAAAGCCGCCGCGTGACCAGGCGCCGTCAAACAAGATCATCTCCGGTCGTTATATCCTCCAGCCCGAAGTCATGCGCACGCTCGAGGGGCAGGAAAAGGGTGCCGGGGGCGAGATCCAGCTGACCGACGCGATGGCGCGTATGATCGGCGACCAGCCATTCCACGCGGTAACCTTCGCCGGCCAGCGTTATGATTGCGGCAGCAAGACAGGTTTCATCGAGGCGACTTTGGCACTGGCCCTCGACCGCGAAGATATCGGCACCGAAGTGCGCCGCATCGCCGAACGGCTGCTAGGCCGCTAAAACCTACCCGATACGAAAAGGGCGCCGGTTGCCCGGCGCCCGTTCGTTTGCTGTGCGAAAGGGTTAGTTGCCGCCGCGGCCCAGCGTCGGATCGTCCGACAGCGCCAGGGTGGTGTTGGTCATGTAGGGGGTGGGATCGACGGCTTCACCGGCAACGCGGATTTCGTAGTGCAGGTGCGGGCCGGTCGAACGGCCGGTTGTGCCGACGTAACCGATAAGCTGGCCCTTGTGGACCTGGTCGCCAGCGACAACCGCAAAGCCCGAAAGGTGCGCAAAGCGGGTTTCGAGATCGCCGCCATGTTCGATCTGGATATAGTTGCCGTAGCTGCTGAACGGTTCAGCCTTGGTCACCACGCCATCGGCGGTTGCGTAGACCGGCGTGCCGACCGGCTCAGCCAGGTCGATGCCCTTATGGTTGCGGCGGCCACCCAGGATCGGGTGGGTGCGCATGCCGAAGTTGCTGGTCAGGACCGCATCGATCACCGGCATTCCGGTCGGGACCGCAACCCTGGCGACGACCGAGTTGGAAATCAGACCGGTCTGATCCATCGACTTCCAGCTGGCATAAAGCTCGCTGAATTCGCGGTCACCGGCGGTGCTGTTGGCGTTGGAGGCGTCAATCGCGCCAGTAATCTGGGTGGAAGTTGCGGTCTCGCTGGCGAGTGCTGGATTCGTGGTGGCTACCAATGCAGCCAGAGCGCCAAGAGCGTGCTTGAGAAACATGCGACCGTTTTCCCGTCCATCTCACAATCGCACCGGGGTGCGCCTGCTGTTGCACTGCTGGCTCGTTAGGAGCCTTCGATTTATTTTGAGATGGTCGGAACCCCCCGCCGTCTCGTTGATTGAGGTGGTAAGGGCGAAATGGTTAATCAGGCAATACTCGCGCCGTATTCCCGCGATAGACCGCCTGCGAGGCGCGCTGAGTCGTTAAAGCGAGCTTTGAACTCAGCCAAAATCCATAAAAATCTAACTTTTGCCGGTGATTTTCTGGCGGAATTGCGTGGTTTTCGCATCGCGCGACGAAACGCCTTGTCGCTGCGGCGACCTGAAGGATTGTGTCGTCAACCGGCGGCTGAACGGTGCGATGTCACAGCGCTTTGGCGGCTTCCAGCACTTCGGCAGCGTGTCCGTTGACCTTCACTTTGCGCCATACGCGCGCGATCCGGCCTTCGGCATCGACGAGGTAGGTCGTGCGCTTCATGCCCATGAACTTGCGGCCGTAGAGGCTCTTTTCGCCCCACGCTCCCAGCGCGTCGGCCAAGCCGCCCTCTGCCGGATCAGACGCGAGCGGCGCGGTCAGGCCGTACTTCTCGGTGAACTTGGCGTGCTTCTTCGGCGGGTCCTTGCTGATCCCGAGCAGGGCCGTCCCAGCCACATCGAACTGGGCCTTGAGGGCAGAGAAATCCTTGTTCTCCACCGTGCAGCCCGGGGTGTCGTCCTTGGGATAGAAGAACAGCACCAGTTTGCGTCCGCGAAAATCGGCTGGGCGAACGGTGCCGCCATCGGGCGTTTCCAAGGCAATGTCGGGAATCGCATCGCCGACATCGAGTTCGTCGCTCATCATTCGATCTCCAAAACTTCGCCAAACTGATCTGCCCAGATTGCCGCCACGCCATGGCGCGCCTTGGCCAGCGCTTGCAAGAGCGAGGGAAAATCGGGCTGCTGGCAGGCCTTCGCCAGCGCAGCTTGCGCCGGGCTATGCGGTTCGACGCAGTCGGGTGCGAGCAGACGCGCCGCTATCAGCAACCGGGCGAGCGACCGGTAGTGATCGACCATTGCGGACGGCAGGTGCCCAGCCGCCACCAACTCCGCGATGGCTTCACCCAAGGCAGGGTTGAACGCAGTGCCTTCGCGCAGCTGGAGGAAGTGAACGATGAACTCGCAATCGACCAGCCCGCCGCGCAGCAGCTTGGCGTCGAGCGGTCCCGCCGGGTGTTTGTGCTCTGACATTTCCGCTCGCATGGCGAGGACGTCGGCACGTAGCGCCACATGGTCGCGCGGCGCCTGCAAGACATCGCGCACGACCTGCGCCAACTCGGCCCGCGCGCCCGCCGGGCCAAAGACCGGCCGCGCCCGGCACAGTGCCATATGCTCCCAGGTCCAGGCAGCTTCGCGCTGGTATCGCGCAAAGCTGTCGACACTTACCGCCACCGGGCCCTGATGGCCTTGCGGCCGCAGGCGCGTGTCGACTTCGTACAACGCGCCTTCGGCCGTCGGGACACTCAGCGCCGCGGTGACGCGCTGGGCGAGGCGGTTGAAATAGAGTGAAGCGGTGAGCGGACGCCGGCCATCGGATTCGACCCCGATCTCGCCGCTGAACAGATAGATCAGGTCAAGATCCGAGGCGTGGGTCAGCGCACCGCCGCCGAGCCGCCCGAGGCCGAGCACGAGCAGCTCGCCGCCCGGCACACGGCCATGGGCCTGGGCGAATTCAGCGGTGGCGGCCGTTGCGGCGGTTGCCAGCGCGGCTTCCGCCACCTGCCCAAGACCTTTGGCAATTTCCAGTGGGTCGCGGCGGCCTTCGACCAGTTGTACGCCGAGCGCGAAACGTTGTTCGCCGACCACCTGGCGGAGGCGGTCGAGCTGGCGCTCATAATCCAGCTCGGGATCAATTCCGCGCATCAGGGCAACAAGGTCTTCGACCGAACCCGGCAAGTCGAGCGCGGTCGCATCGATCAGGGTGTCGAGCAGTTCGGGATGACGCGAAAGCGCGTCCGCCAGCGGGCGCGCGAGCGTGAGGATGCGCAGCACCAATTCGAGCAAGCCGGGGCGCTGTTCGAACAGGCGGAACAGATTCACTGCGCTGGGCAGCCGCTCGAGCAGCATCTCCCATCGGACCATCGCGTGCTCGGGCTCAGCGGCCTGGGCCATCGCGTCCATCAGGTCGGGCAGGATCGACTCGAATGCGGCGCGCGCTTCGGTCCCGCGCAAGCTGCGTATCGTGTCGCGCCAATGCTCGACGCGCTTGCCAAATCGGTCATGCGCGGCACGGTCGATGGTTGGCGCAGGGCGGGTCTCCTCACCCAGCAGGCGATCATAACTGGACGCCACCTCGCTGCAGACGACGCGCAGTTCGGCCAGCAGCGCACCGCCATCGGCTAGTCCCTCAAGCTGCGCGACATTGTCCAGCGCGGCGCTGTCTGCGGGAAGCGTATGAGTCTGACGGTCGTGGACCATCTGCAGCCGATGCTCGATCACGCGCAGGCGGTCGTAAGACTCGCCCAGCCGCGCGGCCTCAGCCGCTTCGATAATCCCTTCCGATGCCAGCGCGCCGAGCGCGGCGCGCGTACCGCGCAGCCGCAGCGAGGGGAGCCGGCCGCCGTAAATCAGCTGGTGGGTTTGGGCGAAAAACTCGATTTCGCGAATCCCGCCCCGCCCGCGCTTGAGATCGAACCCGGGACCCGGTTCGCGCGGCCCCGCGTAGGCGGTGCGGATGCGGGCCGTCAGTCGGCGGATTTCCTCGATCGCGGTGAAGTCGAGGCTGCGGCGCCAGATGAAAGGCCGGATCGCCGCCAGGAACGCTTCGCCTGCCGCCACGTCTCCCGCATCGGCGCGGGCGCGGATGAAAGCGGCCCGCTCCCACGCCAGTGCCGAGCTTTCGTAATGCGACAGCGCCGCATCGACCGATAACGCCAGCGGGCTGATTTCGGACGCCGGCCGCAAGCGCAAATCGACCCGGAACACATAGCCCTCGCCCGTCTGGCTGGTCAGCGTCTCGACCACAGAACGGGCATAGCGCTGCGCCGCTTCGGCTGGTTCATCGCGTTCACGCCGTGGCAGGGTGACCGGGTCGTAGAGCAGGATCGGATCGATATCCGAGCTGTAGTTCAACTCGCGCGCGCCCAGCTTGCCCAGCGCAATGGCAATGAACCCACCCTGCTCGGCATTGGGCACGCGCGATCGGATCGCATGCGTAATCGCGGCATCAAGCGCGCGGTCGGCAAAGTCGCTCAACTCCCCCATCACCTGTTCGAGCGTAAATGCGCCGGCGAGGTCACCGATGGCCAGCGTGGTCGCCAGCGCCAGCCGCTCGATGCGCAGGGAAGTGGGGATGTCGCCGCCCGCTGCACCCTGCTTTGCCGCCGCCAGCGCGGCATCGCCGTCGCCCTGTTCCAGCGTCGCCATCAACTCGGGCTGGCGGGCGAGCGACAGCGCCAGGAAGGGGGAATGCGCCTGCGCTCGCGCAATCGCCTGTTGCCAATCGGCCTGCATCGCGCCTGAGTGCATGGCCCAGCGGACAAGGGCAAGCCCGGGCGGCAACGGTTGCGGGTTGGCGGTGCTTTTGCCACAGCCGCCCGACCGGTTTGAAGGATACCTTTGATGTCGCGCATAGTACTGGCCGCCTCCGCCACCCTGCTGGCTGCCGCCTGCGCCACGATTCCAGCGAAGGCTCCGTCCGAAGGCGGGGCGGGCGACTTGTCCGAGGCGACGATGAAGGACGTCACTCGCACGCTCTCGCTCGACGAATTCGAAGGCCGGGCGCCGGGGACCGTGGGCGAGGAGAAGTCACTCGCGTACATCGTTGATCGCTTTGCCCGCGCCGGGCTCCAACCGGGCAACCACGGTAGCTGGTTCCAGGACGTGCCGCTGGTGGAGATCACTGCTAACAACATTGCGCCGCTGACCGTGTCGGCGGGCGGCCAGAGCCAGACGTTCGCCGATGGCAGTGACTGGGTCGGGGTAAGCTACCGCGAAATCCCGCGAGTGGTTCTCGACGCGAGCGAGGTTGTGTTCGTCGGCTACGGCATTGTCGCGCCGGAAAAGGGCTGGAACGACTACGCGGGGATCGACATGCACGGGAAGACCGCGCTGATCCTTGTCAACGACCCCGACTATCAGAACCCCAGCCTTGAAGGCCCGTTCAACGGCCGGGCCATGACGTACTATGGCCGCTGGACCTACAAGTTCGAAGAAGCCGCCCGCCAAGGCGCCGCCGCCGCGTTGATCGTCCACGACAGCGTCCCGGCAGCCTATGGCTGGGCAACGGTCGAAAGTTCGTGGTCGGGTCCGCAGGCCTATGCCCGCCGCGCCGATGGCGGGGCCAGCCAGACCTTGCTCAACGGATGGTTGCAAAAGCCGGTGGCCGAAGCGATCGTGCGCGCTTCGGGCCGCGACCTGGCCGAGCTTTCCGCCGCCGCAGCCCGCCCGGGTTTCAAGCCGATTCCGCTGGCCGCGAAAGTTTCGACCGGGT
>JBDSDZ010000118.1:0-4997 GCA_039920345.1 Croceibacterium sp. | reverse complement strand
CCGGATGCCCTGGCTGGCTCGCCAGGTCGTCCGCTTCGGTCCAAACGATCGGCTCAGGCGCCGAAACCAACGCACGGCGCAGCACTTCGTCGACATGGCCAACGGGCACGATTTCGAGTTCGGAAGTAATCTTGGCGGGGATTTCTGCCAGGTCCTTCATGTTCTCTTCGGGGATCAGCACGGTCTTGATGCCCCCACGCAGCGCGGCGAGGAGCTTTTCCTTGAGCCCGCCGATAGGCAGCACCCGCCCGCGCAAAGTCACTTCCCCGGTCATCGCTACGTCGGGCCGGACCGGGATACCGGTCAGCGTCGAGACGATCGAGGTGACCATGCCAACGCCGGCACTCGGACCGTCCTTGGGCACGGCGCCTTCGGGCAAGTGGATGTGGATGTTCTTGCGCTGGAAGATCGATGGCTTGATACCGTAAGCGGGACTGCGCGCCTTGACGAAGCTGAACGCGGCCGCGACGCTTTCGTTCATCACTTCGCCCAGCTTGCCGGTGGTCTTGACCTCGCCCTTGCCCGGAGTGGTCACGCTTTCGATGGTCAGCAATTCGCCGCCGACTTCGGTCCAGGCGAGGCCGGTGACGGCGCCGACCTGGGCTTCTTCCTCACCCATGCCGTGCTTGAATTTCCGCACCCCGGCAAATTCGCCGATGTTCTCAGGCGTGATGGAAACGCCGGTGACCTTCTTTTCGAGGATCTGGCGCAGCACCTTTCGCGCCAGCCGAGCAATCTCGCGCTCCAGCGTGCGCACGCCGGCCTCTCGGGTGTAATAGCGAATGAGGTCGCGCAAGCCGGCTTCGGTCAGCTCGAACTCGCCCTTCTTCAACCCGTGCGCCTCGACCTGCTTGTCGATCAGGTGGCGCTGGGCAATCTCGACCTTCTCGTCCTCGGTGTAGCCTTCCAACCGGATGATCTCCATCCGATCGAGCAGCGGCCGGGGCAAGTCGAGCGTGTTGGCGGTGCAGACGAACATCACATCGCTGAGATCGATATCGAGCTCGAGATAATGGTCCTGAAACTTGGCGTTCTGTTCGGGATCGAGCACTTCGAGCAGCGCCGAGGCCGGATCGCCGCGGAAATCCTGGCCAAGCTTGTCGATCTCGTCGAGCAGGAACAGCGGATTGCTCGTCCCCGCCTTGCGCAAATTAGTAACGATCTTGCCCGGCAAGGATCCGATGTAAGTGCGCCGGTGGCCGCGAATTTCGGCCTCGTCACGCACGCCGCCCAATGACTGGCGCACGAATTCGCGCCCCGTAGCGCGGGCGATGGACTTGCCAAGGCTGGTCTTGCCGACGCCGGGAGGGCCAACGAGGCACAGGATTGGCCCCTTGAGCTTGTTGGTCCGTGCCTGCACCGCGAGATATTCGACGATCCGGTCCTTGACCTTCTCGAGCGCGTAGTGATCCTCGTCGAGGACCATCTGCGCCTTGGCGATGTCTTTCTTGAGGCGGCTCTTCTTGCCCCACGGCAGGCCGAGCAGAACGTCGAGATAATTGCGCACGACGGTCGCTTCGGCGCTCATTGGCTGCATGCCCTTGAGCTTCTTCAGCTCGGCAATCGCCTTGCCGCGCGCTTCCTTCGAAAGCTTGAGTTTCTCGATTTTCTCGGCCAGCTCGGCAATCTCGTCGCCGTCCTCGCCCTCGCTCCCGCCGAGCTCGTTCTGGATCGCCTTGAGCTGTTCGGTGAGGTAATATTCGCGCTGGGTTTTCTCCATCTGGCGCTTCACGCGGCCGCGAATCTTGCGTTCGACCTGCAGCACGGAGAGCTCACTCTCCATCACCGCATAGACCATCTCGAGGCGTTTGAGCGGAGCGACTTCGCCGAGCAGTTCCTGCTTGGTCGCAACCTTGGCAGCGAGCGCGCCGGCGATCGCATCGGCCAGCCGGCCAGCATCGTCGATCGCGGCAAGGTCTTCCTCGATATCTTCGGGCAACTTCTTGTTCTGCTTGGCGTAGTCGCCGAACTGGTCGAGCGCCGACCGCATCATCGCCGCGGCATCATTGCCTGTTACAGGCACTTCTTCGATCGCCTCGACTTCGGCCTGGAAGAAATCGCCCTGCTCGTTCAGCGCCTTGAGCCGGCCGCGCGATTGACCTTCCACCAGCACCCGCACGGTGCCGTCGGGCAACTTGAGCAATTGCAGCACCTGCGCCACCACCCCGATATCGTAGAGATCGCCGCGTACAGGATCGTCGGTGCCCTGTTCGAGTTGGGTGACGAGGAAAATGTCCTTGTCGCTCTCCATCGCGGCTTCGAGCGCGGCGACCGACTTGTCGCGGCCGACGAACAGCGGAACCACCTGGCCGGGAAAGACCACGATGTCGCGCAAGGGGAGAAGGGGGAACTGGGTCATAAAAGCGGACTATTCCTGATGGCGGACCAACCGGTCCTCTCGAGCATGTGCCCGATCTCTTGACGAGGAATATGGGAGCGGCCAGGCGGGCCTGCAATGCTGTTCGGTTCCGTACCTGTGGACGCCACTATGCGGGGCTGTGATCGGGATCGCGCCAGATGCCAGCCAGTAATTCGACTTAGCCGCAGCTCCTTGTTCAATGAACCGGAAAATCGGTCGTCGGCGAGATCGCGTCCATCACGGTTATCTGCGGTGCACCTTCCGCTTCGACGCGCGAATTCGTGACCAGGATCGTCGTACCAGGACGCAGTTCACCGATCAGTCCGTTGTAAAACTCACGGGGCAAACGAACCCGGTTGAGAATGGACCCGTCAATCTCGCGGCCCTCGTCTTCGGGATGGCCCGTAACCGCGACGTATATCCAATGCGGTGCACCGTCGCGCGTGATCAGGGTTATGACATGGCTGCCCGGATCAGGGTCGTCGATCAGCGCCGCAGAACGGCCGATCTCGGTCCCATTGCGCAAAACGACAATGCGCTGGTCGAGCTTCGACACGATGATCGACAGCGGGCCTTCGGACTCAAGGCCCGGATTCCAGCGAAATTGCTCGCCATCCAGCAGACCCGGTGACGCTGTCGGCTCGCCGCGCGCATTATAAGGCGCAAGAAGGCTGTTAGCTGTGGTTTCGACGGTCTGAATGGCATCGCCTTCGATCACGACGGTCATTCCCAAGCTCGTGATGGCAAACAGTTCGCGCGAAAATTCGTAGGGCAAATGCACACAACCGTGGCTCTCGGGGAAGCCTGGCAGGCCCCCGGCATGAAGCGCGACGCCATCCCATGTCAGTCGTTCCTGGAACGGCATCGGCGCGTTGTTATAGAGGCTCGAATGGTGGTTGGCGTCCTTTTGGAGGATCGTGAACACGCCGGTCGGCGTTTCGTAGCCGTCCTTGCCTGTCGATACCGTGGTCGCTGCGATGCGGAGGCCATTGCGATAGACCATCGCAATCTGGCGCGAGAGATCAACGTAGACCAGTACCGGCCCGTCGGGTGCGACTTGCGGAGACCACACCCATTCGCCTGGCTTGAGCTCGTCGATCTTGCGGGCAAATTCAGGCGGCGAACTGGCCCGTGCGCCCTGCGCAAGCGCAGAGGACGGAAGCAGCGCGGCCACCAGCCACGCCGCCGTGAAGGCATATATCGTCAAACGCATACGCCAAATCCTGTCTTGCTGTGTTGTAACCGATCAACTGACGGACCGGACAAACGGCGCCAGGACTGATGGCGCTACATTCCGGGCAGAGTGAACCCCGGAGGCAAGCCAACGCCTTGCTGGATCGCCTGCATTTCCTGCGCGGAAACTTGGTCTGCCTTGCTGCGCGCATCGTTGAAAGCAGCGGCGACGAGGTCTTCGAGCATTTGCTTGTCGCTCGGCACGATCAGGCTGTCATCGATGGCCACGCCGAGGATGCGGCCTTTGGCCGTGCAGCGGATCTTGACCAGCCCGCCTCCCGAAACGCCTTCGACTTCGAGCGTGTCGAGCTTGGCCTGCGCCTCGCCCATCTGCTTCTGGATGGTCTCGGCCGCCTGCTGGGCCGCCTTCATCATCTCTTCCATGTTCATGGCAAAATCCTCACGCTCTCTTGCTCCAGTTTCGGTCACCGGCCGGCGCATCATCGCTGGCGGCGAATTCGGCATCGGGGAAAGCGGCAAAGGCGGCTTCCACCAAGGGTAGTTTACGAATGCGTTGGGCTTCGGCCGCCTTCTGGCCTTCCGCCTGTTCGCGTAACGAGGGGACGCCGTCGGCCGTTCCGCGCTCGACCTGCCAGCGCTCGCCCGTGGCCTTGAGGAGCGCATCGCGGATTTCGGCGGCGGGATCGTCGTTCAAGCCCGGTGCCAGCGAAAAGGCCAGTTGGCCGGGAGCCAACTCGATCACACGCACCCAGTCGCGCATCAGGCTGGCGACGCGCAGCATCCCGGCGCGGTCGACCTGGTCGCACAGTTCGGCCCAGTCGATTGTCGCGACCGGCGTCGGCGCGGGGGCGCTGCCATTGGCAACCGGCGGCGCCGTTGCTGCACTGCTGGCAAGCTCGCCCAGCTGCTTTGCCAGGGTGCCGGGGTCGGGCAGATCGGCGGCGTGGAGCACGCGCAACAGCGCCATCTGCGCCGAAACCAGCGGATCGGGCGCGCCGCGTACTTCCTCGTGGCCCTTGAGCAGCAACTGCCACAGCCGGTGGACTTGCCCAGCCGAAAGCCGCGCCGCCCAGCCCTCGATGTCGCGGCGTTCTTCCGGCGTCGGCGCATCGGCCCCGGCCCCGCCGATCTGGGTCACCGCCACGCGGTGGGTCAGTTCCATCAGCGATCGCATCAGCGCCAGCGGCTCGACCCCGTAGGCATATTGCCGATCAACCTCGGCCAGCATCGCCGGGGCATCGCCTTCGAGCAGCGAGGCATAGAGCCGGCGCAGCGCCGACTTGTCGGCCAGCCCGAGCATGTCACGCACGCGTTCGGCGGTTACCCGGCCGTCAGTGTCCATGTCGGCATGGGCAATCGCCTGGTCGAGGATCGACAGCCCGTCGCGGCTCGAACCCTCTGCAGCCGAGGCAATCAGCGCCAAGGCCTCGGCATCGGCTTCGAT
>JBDSDZ010000117.1:0-7740 GCA_039920345.1 Croceibacterium sp. | reverse complement strand
ACCGCGATGCGGCGGCAATGCAGGCCAAGCTCGATGAACTGATCCGCGCGCTCAAGCACGCACGGCCGCAATTCATCGGCATCGAACACCTGACCGACATTCAGATCGAAGCGATCCGCCAACGGCTAGAGGACGATGTCGGCTGCACCGCTCGAATCGATGATGGCGCCGAAACCGCCGAAGAAACCGTCGAACGGTTGCTCGACCGGACCTGAGCGCCGCTACGCGGCGGGTTCGCGCAATTCCTCGACATCGACGTCGCGCCAGCTTGTCTCGCGCGGATAAGCGAAGCTGACCGCGCGGATTGCTGCCCAGTCGATATCGTCGCCCACGAACGACAGGTCGCCGGTGTCGCGGTGGCGCCGCACGGCATCGAGCAGCAAGCGGCGCGCGCGATAGATCACCCGGTCACAGGTGCCGAGGTATTCCTGGCTGCGGTCGACGATCGCGCCCATCGATTCTTGCATCGCGAAATCCTCGTAGGCGTTGCCGCGGTCCATGATCCCGCTCCAGTGCCCATCCTTCATCGCTTGCCGGTCCTGCAGCCACAAGTTGTCGCTATCGCCCATGTCGGCATTGAAGTGATCGGGATTCTCGGACCAGGTACCGAACGCGCCCATCAAGCTGCCGGCCATCGGGGCGTCGGTGTCATAGGCAATATACCACTGCGCGGTGGTCACATCGTCGATCGGGATCGAACAGCACACGATGCGCGGGCCGCGCGGGGCCGAAGGGATGAACGAAAAGAACGGCAGCGCCACCTCGCGCACCCGGGCATAGCTGCACGTTTCGCCTTCTTCGCGGATTGCGCCCTCACGAAAGCCATAAGGCCGCTCGTCAAACTCGAACACCGGCGCACCGTCGCCGAGCATGTAATCGCTCTCGGCCTTGAAATAATTGCGCCCCACGGTGCTGTTGAGGTTGGCCGAATGGAGGAACCCGACATGCGCCGAATCGAGCAGCGCTTCGAGCCCCTGCAGCCAGTTGGTGCGGATCACCCCGCGATAGGGCTGGACGTGGCTGTCGGGCAGGTCGGTAAACTCGTAGTCCGGAAAGCGCGGCGGCGTATCGGCGGCGCCCATGTAGACCCACAGCAGCCCGCCCGCCTCGTGCGTCGGATGGCTGCGCACCGGGACAGTGGCGGCAAACCTTTCGCGCTGCGCGCGCGGTTCGGTCGGGGTGTCGATGCACTGGCCTTCGACATTGAATTTCCAGCCGTGGAAGATGCAGCGCAGGCCCCCGTCCTCGTTGCGCGCCAGGGCCAGGCTGGCGCAGCGGTGCGGGCAGGCTTCCTGCATGAAGCCGGTCCGGCCATCGGTAACGCGAAACGCGACGAAGTTTTCGCCGAACAGGCGCACGCGCTCGGGCGCGCTATCGGCTTCGAGCTTGGCCGCGCGGCAGGCCGGCACCCAATATTCGCGCAGCATGGCGCCCATAGGGGTGCCGGGCCCGATCCGGGTCAGCAGCGCATTATCGGCCGGGTTCATCATCGCCGCGCTCCTCTCGCTCGCGGTCTCAGCCGCGTCGAGCCAAGCCTAGCAGGATTCGCGTGGCGGCGAAATCAGCCCGGATCGCGGGTGGCGGCGGCCTGTTCTTCAGGTGTGCGCGCCGGGGCCGCCGGGCCCTCGGCCATCGGCTCGACCGGCGGCGGCGAGGCAATCTGCTTCATCGGCTTTTCGTCCGGCCGGGCGTCGGCTTCGGCGATGCCTTTCTTGAAGCTGCTGATGCCCTTGCCGAAATCGCCCATCATCTCGCTTATCCGGCCGCGGCCGAACAGCACCAGGATGATGAGTGCGATGACTATGATCTGCATGGGTCCGACGTTCACTGCATGTCTCCGAATAGGTCTGCGTCCATCTAGACGCTTGATTCACCGTTTTCCAGCATGGCCGCACAACTGAGGGGCTGGCGCCCTTGCTCCCCTAGCCGAGGCTGCTCGGTCCGAAAGCCTCGGGCAGAAGATCGGAGAGGCGCAGTTCGCGCACTTCGTCTGGTCCGCAGCACAGGATCACCGGGTCCGTGCCGCCAAGGTCAGCCAGCTCGTGCAGCACCTGGCGGCAGCGCCCGCACGGGGTAACCGTCCCCGGGCCGCTGCCAGTCACGGCCACTTCCACCAGCCCGCCGCGCCGTCCTTCACCCAGCGCCCGGGCCACGGCGACCGTCTCGGCGCATAGCGACAATCCGTAGCTGGCGTTCTCGATATTGGTGCCGGTGATCACCGCGCCATCGGCAAAACGCAGCGCCGCGCCGACGTGAAAATTGGAATAGGGCGCGTAGGCGTGTTCGCCCGCCGCCCGCGCCGCGGCGATCAAGTCGTCCCGCGCGCTCATGGTTGCAGCACCGCCCAGCGCAGGGGCTCATCGCCCGCTTCGGTCAGGCGCGCTGAATTGGCAGTCCACAAAGTCCACGGCCTCCCGGCATAGTCGGGCTGGAACCAGTCTCGCTCCAGCCACAGGTTGCGCTCCATCCGCGCGGCGATGTGATAGCGCGCCTCGAACGCGGGCGCGAGCATCAGCACCGCCGGTTTGCCGGCATGGCCTTCGATCTGGTTGAGAAACGTCGTCAGCTCGCTTTCGAGCGCGGCCTCGCTCGAGGGGTCCCCGCAGGCATCCGCCAGCTTGGTCAGCGCGATCGCCGGCGGCAGCATCCCGCCGTCACGCGGGACGGTGGTGACGAAGTTGGCTGCCTGGCGTTCAGCGGGCACGCACGGATCGTACCCATGGACCGCACCGAACTGCAGCCCGCTGGCCCGGATCCGGTCGAGGTTTTCGGCAAATCGCGGATCGCGCGCGGTCGCACCTTGGCTCGCTTCGAGATACACGAAATTGGCCCCGATCGCCCTGAGCGCGGTAAAGTCGACTTCACCGTCCGACGCACCGATTTCCACCCCCTGCGCTGGAAACTCGGCCCGTTCCGGTGCCCAGTGCACGGCATGCAACCACAGCCAGCCAGCGCCGGCCAGTGTCACCAGCAACACTAGGCCGGCAATCCGCCAGCGCCAGGGAAATGCGCGTTTCCTGCCCATCGCGAGACTATGCCCCCGTCAGGACCGGATGTGGAGCACGCAGATCAGCGTGAACAGCCGCCGCGCGGTGGCGAAATCGGTTTCGACCTTGCCCTCGAGCGCGTCGAGCAGTTGCCGGGTGCCGCGATCGTGGATCGCGCGGCGCGCCATGTCGAGCGTCTCGATTTCCTGCGGCGAAGTCTTGCGCAGCGCTTTGTAATACGAATCGCAGATCGCGAAATACTCGCGCACCACGCGGCGGAATCGGGCTAAGCCAAGTCCAAGCGTTTCCGCTTCCGCACCCGCGCCGTCGCGGATCGCCAGCGCCAGCCGGCCTTCTTCCACCGCTAGCCGCAGCGTCCATGGCCCCGACAGCCCGCCTTCAGCGGAGCGAATCGGGCGAAACACGTTGTCCGACGCGAGATCGCGCAAGGCCACTTCACGTTCCTGCTCGACCGCCGGGCTGCGCCGCAGCAGCGTGGCTTCATCGAGCGTCAGTTCGGCAATATGGTCGGGCGAGGGGGCGTTGGTCATCGGGACGCGCGTTCTTGCAGAGTCGGCATTTTTTGCAACTGCGAAAGGCTTCATCCCCGCTATCCACAGGGCACCCGGCCCCGGTTCGTCGCGCCGCCCCTTGCTGCCCGCGAGGCGCGGGCGCATCAGGCGCCGATGGCCACCGATCTGCTCTCCCGCCCCGCCCCCGAAACCACTGCCGGGCGCACCCTGCCGGCGAATCTGGAGGCCGAAGCGGCGTTCCTCGGCGCGGTGCTGATCGACAACCGCGTGCTCGAGGAACTGGCCGTACCGGTGCGGCCCGAACACTTTTTCGAACCGCTCCACGCGCGCATCATGGAGCGGATCATGGTCCTGCTCGACAAGCAGATGGTCGTCACCCCGGTGACCCTGAAGCCCTATTTCGAGAGCGACCCGGCGATGACCGAGCTGGGCGGTACGGGTTATCTCGCGCGGCTCACCGCCGATGGCCAGGGCCTGTTGGCGCCGCGCGAACTGGCGCAGCAGATCTATGACCTGGCGTTGCTGCGCGAACTGGTAACCGTGGGCCGCGAACTGGTCGAAGGCGCGCTCGATACCTCGGAAGAAGTGGAGCCACTCAAACAGATCGAGGAAGCCGAAGCCGCCTTGTTCCGCGTGGCCGAAGGGGCCGCGGGCGGTTCGGAGGCGGAAAGCTTCCGCGGCGCCACCAGCAAGGCGCTGGAAATGATCGAAACCGCGATCAATTCGGGCGGCCATGTGTCGGGCAAGACCACCGGCTTCACCTCGATCAACGACAAGGTCGGCGGGCTGCACGATTCCGACCTGATTATCCTCGCCGGCAGACCGGGCATGGGCAAGACCTCGCTCGCCACCAACATCGCCTTCAACTGCGCCGACCGCCTGCTGCGCGACCAGCGCGACGGGATCGAAAAATCGGTCGGCGCGGCCGTGGCCTTCTTCAGCCTCGAAATGTCGAGCGACCAGCTCGCCACGCGTATCCTGGCCGAGCAGGCGGGCATCCCCAGCGAACTGCTGCGCATGGGCAAGATCAGCCGCGAGGACTTCCAGCAACTGAGCTATGCCAGCCAGCGCCTGGCCGAACTGCAGCTGTTCATCGACGATACCCCGGCACTGACCATCAGCGCGCTGCGGACTCGCGCGCGGCGGCTCAAGCGGCGGCACAACATCGGATTGATCGTGGTCGACTACTTGCAGCTGTTGCAGGGAAGCCAGCGCGCCCAGGACAACCGGGTCAACGAAATCTCCGAGATCAGCCGCGGATTGAAGACGCTGGCCAAGGAACTGCAGGTGCCGGTGATCGCGCTGTCGCAGCTCAGCCGCGCGGTCGAACAGCGCGAGGACAAGCGGCCGATGTTGTCCGACTTGCGTGAATCCGGCTCGATCGAACAGGACGCCGACATGGTCTGGTTCGTGTTCCGCGAGGATTACTACATCCAGTCGCGCGAACCCAAGGTGCCGAGCGGCGATTCCGACATGAAAGCGCACGAAGCCCACGCCGCGTGGCAGGCGGAAATGGAGCAGGTCTTCGGACTGGCCGAACTGATTGTGTCGAAGCAGCGCCACGGCTCGACCGGCAAGGTGCGGCTGCGCTTCGAGCCCAAGATCACCAAGTTCTCCGATCTTGCCGACGGGTCCCACCCGGATGAATACGACTGACCCCGCTCAACCGCCGCAGGTCCAGCGTCCCTCGATCACTTGCGATCCGGCCGTGCTGGAGCCGACTTCGAGGCGCGCAGGGTAAGATTGCGGGTCGTCGGTGTCCGGTTTGTCGGACAATACCGCGACTTGGGCGCGCAGATCGCCGCCCTTGAATCGCCCACCGTGGACCATCGCGGTGAGTCCTCCGGCCCGGTCCGAACGCAGCCTGATCGCCGAGGCGTCGACTTTGACCAGGCCGTCGGCGCGCGCGCCGTTGCGCGGATCGGTGCGCGCAACCAGGATCGGCCCCTGCTGGCCTGCTTGCGTGAAGGCGCAACCGACCGTCCCAGACAACTGGGCCAGCGCCAGGTCTTCGGCATCCAGCGTTGGTTCGGACGAGGATTCAATCTGCGGGCTTGCCGCAGGCGCCGCCACCGAAGGGTTCGAATCCGGCTGCGGTTCACCGGAACACCCCGCGACGAGCCCGGCCAGCACAAAAATTGGCCAATGTCTCATGCCCAGACAACGCACGTCGCGCCGCTGGTTTCCCCGCGCGCCCTGCGAAAACCTTGACTCTTTCGCCCTCGGCAGCTATCTCGCCCGCTTTCCCGACAACACCGGTTTCCCGGCCCGAATTTCGGAGTTTTCCATGGCGCGCGTTACTGTCGAAGATTGCGTCGACAAGATTCCCAACCGTTTTGACCTGGTCCTGCTCGCCGCCCAGCGCGCGCGCGAGATTTCCGGCGGCGCGGAACTGACGATCGATCGCGACCGCGACAAGAACCCGGTCGTGGCCCTGCGCGAAATTGCCGAAGCCACCGTGCGGCCCAAGATCCTGAACGAAAGCCTGATCCAGTCGCTGCAGCGCGTTCTGCCCGACGAAGAGGACGAGGCGGACGAAGTCGGTTCGCTCAGCCAATCGGCCGAAGCGATGCGCCTGTCGGCGGCCGCACCGGCGCGTTCGACTTCGGTCGGCGGCGATTACGAGGGTTAACCACACGCCGCGTCGCGGCTTGTGACTAGTCCAGTTTTGGGTACAGTCGCGCCGACCTCATGCGTGAGGCGAACTGACGGGGCTCGCCCAATTGCGGACGATGGGGATCGATGCGGCTATCGCGACTTGTAACCACCGCCGTTGTCCTCGCTGGCGGGGAACCATGGCTGGAAGGTTTGCGGGCGCGTCGCCGGGCCGAAGTGATGAAGCGGGCAGGCGTCGCATTCGTCCACATCCCGCGAACCGCCGGGATGAGCATTACCACCACGCTATACCATCGCTTTCTCGGCCATTTCCCGGTCGAGGCGCTGCTTGCGGTCAAAGACCCGGCCCTGCTCGCGCTGCCTCGCTTCACGGTTGTGCGCGATCCGTGGCGACGGTTGGCGTCGGCGTATCATTTCGCCTTGCGCGGGCGGGGCGAAGGCGGGATGTCGGCCGATGTCGCGCCGCACGTCCATCGCCAGATTGCCGCCATCCCTTCGTTCGAACATTTCGTGAAGGACTGGCTGCCGCAGCAGGACCTGATGAAGCTCGACGGGGTGCTGCGGCCACAAGTCTATTATGCCGTGGCACGCGACGGGACTGTGCCGTTCGACCACGTCGGGCGGCTGGAAGAGCTGAGCGCAACGTCCGACTGGCTGTCGAATGTGCTCGGCCGCAAGATTGAATTTCCCCGCACCAACACTTCCGGACCGTCCGAACGCCGCGACGAATTCGACCCCGAGATGCGCGACATCGTCGCCAGGCTCTATGCCGAAGACGTGAGCCGCTTCGGCTATAGGGTCTGAGATGTCAGCGGGCAGGCTGGCACAGCAATTTCGGTTGGCGGGCGCCGCCGCAGCAGCCTAGGTTACCCCGGGGGTTCACGGGCAATGAGCGATATTACCGGAGCTATCGGCGAACTTGTGCAGGGCGGCCTGACGGCGCGCGCGGTGGAAAGCCCGGGTCAACCAGTGGTGGGCCAAAGCCAAGCCAACCCCGACTTGCTGATCTACAAGACGCAGACCACGGCCGACACATACAGCTGGCTGCTGATTCCGATCAGCGTGCCGTTTGGGTGGCTGATGTTCGCCTGGCAGCGGCGGTTCGGTTTATATGACCACACCGTATTCGTCACGTAGTCGCTGGCGTTCATGATGATGATGCTCCTGCTGCTGTTAGCCGCCCTTGCGCTCATGCCGCGGAAGCTTGCCCTGCTCGGCATGGAATTTGGCGAGTGAACGGAGCCGGCGCGGCCTTCGGGCGCCGGCTCTTCGCCATCGCGCTGGCGGCGTTTTTCCTGCGCCTGGCCGTGCGGCTGGTCACCGGGGTCGGCGATTACTGGACTAACGGTTACACCCACTACCAGCAGCTCGCCGCCAGCCTGGTAGCAGGCCATGGCTATGCTTTTCCCGGCGAGGCGCCAACGGCGTTCCGGGTACCCCTCTACCCGATGTTCATTGCCGCGGTCACGTGGGGGAACACGAACCCGTGGGTCCTGGTCGTTGCCCAGTCGATCGTGTCGAGCGCGCTGGCGGTTATCGCGGGCCTTACCGCACGGCGGCTTTTTAACCCGGCGGCCGGCCTGGCTGCTGCCGCCTTGTGCGCG
>JBDSDZ010000116.1:0-18827 GCA_039920345.1 Croceibacterium sp. | reverse complement strand
GGAGTTGAAACGGAATGACCGGATCAGACTGTACGCACCCAGCCAGATCAGGAATGTGGCGATGCCGAAGGCGCTGCCTTGCCAGGGAATGCGATCTGCCACCGGAAGGAGCATCACAACAGCGGCGACGGCACAGATGGACATCGAAATGATGGCCTTTTGCCAGAGGCCGCGATCGTTCCGCTGCAGCATATAGCTTGGCGCTGCGACAGCGAATACTCCGATCAAAGTGAAGGGGCCAAATACGAGATATGACATCTCAACATCATACCCCGAAAGTTTGCCCCAGCGCGGAAACATAGACGCGAGCATGAACAGCGGAGGCATTCCCAACCCAGTGATAATCGAAGCAATAAATGACGCGAGGAGCGATTTCGGTTTCACGTCTCGATCACCCGTGGGCGCTTGTTGGCGTCGACGGCGACGAAGGTGAACACCGCCTCAGTCACTTTCACCGCTTCTTCCTCGTGCCGGTGGCGGCGCCAGGCTTCGACGGCGATCTTCATGCTGGTGCGGCCGATAAGCCCCTCTCCACTTGCGGGAGAGGGGTCGGGGAGAGGGGTTTCGAGCGCCGCGAGAACGGCTGTGGCGACCCCTTCAGGATTGGTCAGGATGTCTCGGTTCCATAGGCGCAGGATACGAAAACCCTGCTGCTCAAGATGAGCCGTGCGCCGCGCGTCAGCCGCGCACTCTGCATGCTGCGAGCCATCCGCTTCGATGATTAGGCGCGCGCTGAAGCAGACGAAATCGGCAATGAAGACGTCGATCTGCTGTTGGCGTTTGAATTTCCATCCAAGCAATCGTTTGCCACGAAGGATCGACCACAACTTGCGCTCGGCGTCAGTCGGTTCACGGCGCATGCGTTTGGCGAGAGGTAACAGGTCTGGCCGCCCCCCTCTCCTTCCCACCGCTGCGCGGCGGGCCCCTTCCTCTCCCGCGAGGGGAGAGGAGCCAGGTTGCGCTGCCTCAAGCGCCTCTCCCCTTGCGGGAGAGGGGTTGGGAAGAGGGGGCCGGCCATGCGCCATCATCACCCGTCCACCGCCCTTGGCTTGCCATGGTCATCAATCGCCACAAAAGTGAACTTGGCTTCGGTCACTTTGGTCGCGGTTTCCTCGCTGCGGTGGCGGCGCCAGGCTTCGACCGCGATGGTCATGCTGGTGCGGCCGACGTGGTCGATATGGGTATAGACCGAGACTTCGTCACCGATCTTGACCGGCGCGTGGAACTGCATTGCGTCGATCGCCACGGTTACCGCGCGCCCCTTGGCCCGGCGCGCGGCGGTGAGGCCCGCGCCGCTGTCCATCAGGCTGAGCAGCCATCCCCCAAAGATATCGCCATAGGCATTGGTGTCCGCCGGCATCGCGGTAACCCGGACGGCGGGATCGCGAGTCTCGCTCATCCCGGGCCTCGTTGGGTGACACTGTGTAACCCGGGGTAGTGCATCATTCTCCAATCATTTCATCACCTTGCGGCAAATAAAGCGGGTGACACATCTGATTGTGGCGCGCCGCCCTTCCCGCTGATGCCGAGGGCGCCAGCCGTTTGTCGCTGCCTGATTTTGGGCGTGTAGGAAAGCGCTCATGTTGTGGCCCCCTCTCCAAGCTTCGCTACCTCGCTGCGCGAGCAAGCTGCGCTATCCTCCCCCTCGAGGGGGGAGGAGTCAGGACCGGCAAACCTCTCCCCTTGAGGGGGAGGATACGCAGGCTTGGCAGCTCGCTGCCTAGCCGAAGTTGGAGAGGGGGCTGCGGCAAGCGCTTCGCCGATTTGAATCAACACCCCTTCAAGGTTTGCGAGGATGTCATTGTTCCAGAAGCGGATGACGCGGTATCCCGCCCGGTCAAGAAAGGCGGTTCGCTTGGCGTCCGCTTCGGGCGAGTGCTGTCCGCCATCGGCCTCGACGATCAACCGCGCCTCCTGGCAGACGAAGTCAGCGATGTAGGGCCCAATCGGCTGCTGCCGACGCCACTTGGCGGTTGAATGACCGGCGCGCATCACATTCCAGAGCGCCCGTTCGGCGTTTGTCATCTCCCTCCGCAGTCGCCTGGCCTGACCCAGTGTTGCAGAGGTGTAGCCACTCAAGCCACCAGCCCCAGTGGCTTTTCGCACAGCTCTTTGAACGCCTTCATCAGTTGCGCACCGTCGGCGCCGTCGATGGCGCGGTGGTCGAAGCTGCCGGTGGCGCTCATCACGGTGGCGATTTGCAGCGCGTCTTCGACCACATAAGGGCGCTTTTCGCCCGCGCCGATGGCCATGATCATAGCTTGCGGCGGGTTGATGATCGCTTCGAACTGCTTGATCCCGAACATGCCCATGTTCGACAGGCTGGCGGTGCCGCCCTGGTATTCGCTGGGGGCCAGTTTGCCTTCGCGGGCGCGGCTGGCGAGGTCTTTCATCTCGGTGCTGATGGCGCTGATCGCCTTGTTGCCGGCATCGGCCACGATCGGCGTGATCAAGCCGCCGTCGATCGACACGGCCACAGCAATATCGGCGCGGGTGAACTTGAGCAGCTTGTCGCCAGCGAACTGCACATTGCACTTGGGTACTTGCAGCAGCGCGAGCGCCAGCGCCTTGATCAGCATGTCGTTGACCGACAGCTTCACGCCGCGGCTTTCGAGCGAGGCGTTGAGTTCAGCCCGGAGCTTGAGCATCGCGTCGAGCCGGATGTCCACCGTGAGGTAGATATGCGGCACGGTCTGCTTGGATTCGGACAGGCGGCGCGCGATGGTCTTGCGCATCCCGCTGAGCTTTTCTTCCTCGTGCGGAATGCCGAAGTGCTGCGCTTCGACAGGAGCCGGGGCGCGTCCTTCGACAGGCTCAGGACGAGCGGAGGTGGTTGCGGGCTGGGCGCCTTCGAGGTCAGCCTTGACGATCCGGCCGTTGGGTCCGCTACCGCTGACGCCGGCAAGGTCGATGCCCTTGTCCGCCGCGATGCGCTTGGCCAGGGGCGAGGCGATCACGCGGTCACCGCTGGCAGCCTTGGCCATCGCGGGTGCGGGCTTTGCAGCCGGGGCTGGAGCAGGTGCGGCAGCTTCGGCCTTGGCAGGTTCGGGCGCCGGGTCGGCGGCAGCTTTCGGCGCTTCCTTGGCGGCGGCAGGCTTTTCGCCCCCTGCCCCCTTCACACTTGCCGGATTCTCGCCTTCTTCGGCCAGGGTCGCGATCACGGTGCCGACTTTCACCCCTTCGGTACCTTCGGGCACGGAGATTTCGGCGATCACGCCTTCATCGACGGCTTCGAATTCCATCGTCGCCTTGTCGGTTTCGATTTCGGCCATGATGTCGCCCGAGGACACGGTGTCACCCACCTTGACCAGCCATTTGGCCAGCGTGCCCTCTTCCATCGTCGGGGAAAGGGCGGGCATCTTGATGGCGATCGGCATGACGGGTGGCGGTATCCTGTCCGGCAAAATTGTGCAGTCGTCTAAGGCCAATTTGGTGTTGCGGGCAAGGCCCACGGTAGCGCCCAATGCAAGGTTCTTGCGCGGGCGGCGGTTTCAGCGATACCCTTGCGCGGGGGAGAACACTGATGCGCGTTTATCTGGTCGTCATCGACGAAACGCAGGAAGCGCACTGCGCCTTGCGCTTTGCCGCGCGCCGCGCGGTCGACACGCACGGCGCGGTGCACATCCTGGCGCTGGTGCCCAAGCAGCCGTTCAGCGCTTTTGGCGGGGTCCAGGCGACAATCGAGGAAGAAGCGCGCGACCGGGCAGAAGTGATGGCCAACAGCGCCGCCGGCGAACTGATGAGCGAGAGCGGGATGATGCCGCAGATCGCGGTGCGCGAAGGCGATTCCCGCGCGGTCATCAATGAATACCTGAAGGACCATCCCGAAGTCGCCGCGCTGGTGCTCGGTGCTGCCTCCGAAGGGGGGCCTGGCCCGCTGGTGTCGCACTTCTCGGCCGCAGCAGGCTCGCTGCAGTGCCCGCTCTTCATCGTGCCGGGCAGCTTGAGCGACGAAGAGATCGATCGGCTGAGCTAAGCTATGGCCGTTTGCGCCCCTGATGGCGGACATTGCCCGGGCGGCCGCGCTGGCCCTGATCGTGGCGCTGGGGCTTGCCCTTCCCGCCCTGCTTCTTGGGTTCCGGACGGCGCCCGCGGGGTTCGATGGTCTGGCCATCGGCACCGATCGGTTCGAATTTCAGCGCCCCGGTCAGCGGATTGGCCTCGCCCAGCTTGAGCTCGACCGTGTCGCCGACCGCATAGCGCGTGCCGCTGTGTTCACCCACCAGCGCCCGCGCCGCTTCTTCGTAGCGGAAATACTCGCGGCCGAGCGATGACACCGGCACCAGCCCATCGCCGCCAAGGCCGATGATGGTGGCGAAAAAGCCGAAGCTCTGCACCCCGGTAATACGGGTCTTGAACACTTCGCCCACGCGGCCTGAAAGCCATGCGGCGACGTAGCGGTCGATGGTATCGCGCTCGGCTTCCATCGCCCGCCGCTCGGTCAGGCTGATCGCGTCGGTGACCTTGGACAAGTCCGCCTTGTCGAGTTCGGACAGCCCGCTGGCATCGGGCAAATGCCCCTTGGGCGCAGGCTGTTCGAGCTTGAACGCATCGACCAGCGCGCGGTGGACCAGCAAGTCCGCATAACGCCGGATCGGCGAGGTGAAGTGGGCATAGCTGCCCAGCGAAAGCCCGAAGTGCCCGGCGTTGCGCGGCCCGTAATAGGCCTGCGTCTGGCTGCGCAAGACCGCTTCCATCACCAACGCCTTCTCGGCCTCGTCGGACACGTCCTTGATCATGCGGTTGAACAGGCTCGGGGTGATCACCTGCCCCAGCGCCAGCTTCTTGCCGATCGTATCGAAGTAATCGCGCAGCGCGATCAGCTTCTCGCGCGTCGGCGGTTCGTGCACGCGGTAAACCACCGGGCTGGCCTTGCTCTCCAGCGCCTTGGCCGCGGCGACGTTGGCGGCGATCATGAAATCTTCCACCACCCGGTGCGCATCGAGCCGTTCGCGGATCGCGATTTCGGCGACGCGGCCCTTCTCGTCGAGCACCACGCGGCGTTCGGGCAAGTCGAGGTCGAGCGGATCGCGCGCGGCGCGGGCCTTGGCCAGCACCTTCCAGGCGCCCCACAAATGCTGGAGGTTGTCCGCCGCCTTGCCGGAATCGATCTGCGCCTGCGCGTCTTCGTAGGCCAGCACCTGGGAAATCTGCACGATGGCGCGGGTGAAGCGCCAGTCGGTTACCCGGCCATGCGCGTCGATCGTCAGGTGGCAGGCCATCGCCGCGCGCGGCGCGCCCTCCTTGAGCGAGCAGACATCGGCGCTGAGCACTTCGGGCAGCATCGGCACCACCCGGTCGGGGAAGTAGGCCGAGTTGCCGCGCTTCCTCGCCTCGCGGTCGACCAGGCTGCCGGGGCGGACGTAGAAGCTGACATCGGCAATCGCGACAATCGCGCTGAAACCGCCCTTGCCGTCGGGCTCGGCCCAGATCGCGTCATCGTGGTCGCGCGCGTCGGCCGGGTCGATGGCGACGATGGGCAGCGCGGTCAGGTCTTCGCGCTTGTCCGGCGAAAGCGGCAATTTAGCCGCCAGTTCGGCCTCGGCCAGCGTATCTTCGCGAAACACGTGCGGGATGCCGTATTTGTGGATCGCGATCAGGCTGTAGGAACGCGGGGCGAGCGGATCGCCCAGCACTTCGATCACCTTGACGCCCGAGCGCGGCGAGCGGCTGACCGCCTCGACCAGCACCAATTGGCCGGCCTCCGCGCCGCCCAAATCGGCGATCGGCGAGGAGGTGCGCACGCGCTTGTCCACCGGGGCGAGCCAGGCCTTGCCCGAGCCATCGAGCTCAACCACGCCCAAAGTGCCTTCGCCTTGCGAGGGCAGCTTCTTCATCGGGTGCGCGATCCAGCCTGATCCGGCTTCCTCGGTGCGCGCCAGCACCCGGTCGCCCACCTTCAGCGCGGCCTGGTGGCTCTTGCCCTTCTTGACTTCGATCAGCCGCAGGCGAGGCGGCGCGGCACCGTCGTCGGGCTGCCAGGCGTCGGGCACGGCCACCGCCTCGCCGTCCTCGACATCGACCACGCGCAGGACAGTGACCTTGGGCACGCCGCCCATCCGGTGAAAAGCGGATTTCTGCCCGTCGATCAGGCCTTCGTCGGCCATGTCCTTGAGCAGGCGCTTGAGCGCGATCTTCTCCTGCCCCTTGAGGCCAAAGGCCCGCGCGATCTCGCGTTTGCCGGCGGGGGTATCGGAGGTCTGGATGAATTCGATGACTTGCTCGCGCGTGGGCAAGCCGGGAACCTGGAGTTTGGGCATCAGCGTTATATGGGCGCGGCGCTACTCCCTGCCAAGCGGGGCGAACGCGCCGCCGGGGACAGCGCTGGCAATCGGGCCTTCCGAACCATCGGCGGCCAGCGCGCTGACCCCGACGAACCAGTCATCGCCGCGCACACCGTCGAGCTTCGCTTCGGTTGCGGCAGTAGATTTAACCACCGGTTCGGCCTCCCAAGCCGGAGAATCGGTCCGCCGCCGCCAGATCGAATAGCTCTCCGCGCCCGGCACAGGCTCCCAGCTCACTTTGGTAAACGTCTGCACCGCGGCCTCGACCTTGGGCGCGGGCGGCATTGGGGCGCGGGCCAGAGCGTCCAGCATGCGGATGTTGAGCCGGGTGACCCGGGCGAGATAGGGGAAGTCCATCGCGTCGATAGTATCGCCGTAAGAGACGCCGTTCTCGGTCCGCAAATCCTGGTGCTGGCGATCGTAGTTCTCAATCGCGACTGAGAAGCGGATTGCCGGATAGCCCTTGTCGAGGAACGGGATCTGATCCCCGCCCCGGCCCATGCGGTCGGTCCGCCACACTTGCCGCACCGCAAGAGCATCGTCGCCCAGCCCGCTGACAAATCGCGATAAACTGCGCGAGGGGTTGTCATTCTCGCCGCCATTGCGCCGGACGCTGGCGCGCAAGGCATCGTCGCCATCGGCGCGCGGGCCTTCGGAGAACACACGCACGTGGTCCGCATCGCAATATCCGTCCGACCCGCACGAGCCACCGACGATATCGTTGTTGAGCACCGCCTTGACCGTCCAGCCCTGCGCGGCGGCATAATCGGCCAGCAATTGCCCGCCGTAGAGCCCCTGCTCCTCGCCCGAGAGCAGCGCGTACACAATCGTCGTGGGATAGCGACGCTGCGACAGCACCCGCGCGGCTTCCAGCACCAGCGCGACACCCGAGCCATCGTCATTGGCCCCCGGCGCATCGCTGGTTGCATCCATCACGTCGGAAACCCGGCTGTCGATATGCGCCTGGACGATCACGACTTCATCGGGGCGCTCACTGCCACGCTGGATCGCGACGAGGTCGGACAAGTGCACCGGAACAGTAATGCGGTCGCCGCTGACCATCTTTTCCGGTGTGGCGATGGTCAGGCAACCGCCGCACGCCTGGCTGATCGTCCAGAACTGCCGATCACCCCACCGCAGCGCCGCACCGATACCGCGATCCGGATCGTCCTGCACCGATAGTGTATGGCGCGTGCCGAACCCGACCAGCGCCTCGACATCGGCGTGCAGGCGCTCTGGCGATACGCTATCGTCCGAGGCTGACTGGGCGGCACCGGGCACAGCAAAGGCAATTGAGGCAAGCCACGACTGGCACAGCGCAAAGCGCCTCCAGTGGCTGCCAGACGCGATCAAACCGTCACTTCCGGCTCGCCGTAGCGATTGGCGCCCGGCGTCGATGCCATTACGCCAAACACGATCACCACGATCGGAGCGATCCAGCCAATTAGGCTGGTCCGCGCCATCTCGGTCTGGATTTGAGCAACCTGAGCAACATTGGCCGGATCGGTGCTCAGCGCTACCAGGTGCTGCACGGCGCCTATGTTGCGGATCGAGATAATAATTCCCAGAGCCTGCCCGGCCAGCGCAAGCAGCGCCCACCAACCCGTTCTGCCTGAATCGTGGAGCCTTCGGACGAAAGCAGCCAGCACCAGCAGCGCCATCGCAGCACTCATGCCGGCGCTGATCCACACTGCAGCGCCCAGCGTGCCGCCCATCGATTTCATCATGCTGACCTGAAGTTCCTGCTCGCTGGCACCCGCCTGCGCCGCCTGCATGGCATCGCCGAGCGACGCGAACAGGGCCGGGAGCGTAATCGCCATCCCTGCCAGGAACTGGAGGATGATCAGAAACAGCACATAGTACCAGAACATCGGCCGCGCCTCGCGCCCGTTGAAATCGAGCAAATGGCTGAGATTGTACTTGATTGCCTTGACCATTGCCCGTCCCCCTGTCCCGAACGGGTTATCAGTAGGACCGCGCGACGTAAATCCGCTCGACGGCCGGCTCACCCGTGAACAGGCAGGCGCCATCGACGGGCTCTGCGCCCAGGGGCACGTTGCGGAAAGTGAGCTTGAGCGCCTTCAGCCGCTCGATCACTTTTTCCAGCGCCGCGCCGCTCGGCTTGGACCACTGCACTTCGGCCCAGCCCGGATAGCGCTTGTCGTCGCCGAACATCGTCTCCAGCGCCCCAAAGCTGTCGATCCCCCGCACGATATTGGCATCGCGCCGGGCGCTCGCCTGGGCGAACAGGCCCTGCTGAATTTCCTCGAGCAACGCGCCGATCGCGGGCGCCACTTCATCGCGCGCCGGGGTCTGGAACGCGGCCTTGCCGTCGGCGCCCCATAACGCATCGCGCCGCAGCAGGCTGACGGTGCCGGCCTCCATGTCGCGTGGGCCGACCTCGATGATCACTGGTGCACCGCGGCGGACCCAGTCCCAGCGCTTGGCCGCGGCCTTGCCGGGCCGGGAATCGTTGAGCACGCGGATACGCTCGCCGAGCGCGCTCTGGCTCGCAATCGCGGCCTTCAGCGCATCGCAGTAATCGAGCAGCGCCGCGTCGCCTTCGTTCTCGCGCAGCATCGGCAGGATCACCACCTGTTGCGGCGCCAGCGCAGGCGGCACGCGCAGCCCATCGTCATCGCCGTGCGCCATGATCAGCGCGCCGACCATGCGGGTGGAAACACCCCAGCTGGTGGTGTGCGCCAGTTGCTGCTGCCCTTCGCGGTTCTGGAACCGGATGCTGGCGGCCTCGGCAAAGCTGGTGCCGAGATAGTGGCTGGTGCCGGCCTGCAGCGCCTTTCCGTCCTGCATCATCGCCTCGATCGACCAGGTCTCGACCGCGCCGGGAAAACGCTCGTTCTCCGGCTTTTCGCCCGCGATCACTGGCAGCGCGACATCCTCTTCGGCGAACGCCCGGTACATTTCGAGCGCGCGCATCGTCTCGGCCTTGGCGTCGGCCTCGGTCTCGTGCGCGGTATGGCCTTCCTGCCACAGGAATTCGCTGGTCCGCAGGAACATCCGGGTGCGCATTTCCCAGCGAACCACGTTGGCCCACTGGTTGAGCAGCAGCGGCAGATCGCGCCACGACTGGACCCAGCGGCTCATCGCATCGCCGATGATCGTCTCCGAAGTCGGGCGCACGATCAGCGGCTCTTCCAGCTTGGCCTCGGGATCGGGCATGAGCCCGCCCTTGCCATCCGAAATCAGTCGGTGGTGCGTGACGACCGCCATTTCCTTGGCAAAGCCTTCCACATGGGCAGCCTCGCGCACGAAATTGGCCAGCGGGATAAACAGCGGGAAATAGGCGTTCTGCACGCCCGCATCCTTGATCCGCGCATCGAGCAGGCGCTGCATCCGTTCCCAGATACCGTATCCCCACGGCTTGATCACCATGCACCCGCGCACGCCCGACTCCTCCGCCATGTCGGCGGCGGAGACGACTTCCTGGTACCAGGCCGCGAAATCGTCTTCGCGTTTGATGGTCAGGGCGTGACGGATGGCAGACATGGTAGTTCCCGAAATGACAGTCCGCGCGCCCTAGCGCCGGACCACCGCGCGGGGAAGCTACTTGCTCAGTTCGTCGAGCTTCTTCTGCATCGCGGCCATCTGTGCGCGCAGCGAATCGAGGTCATCCTCGTTGGCAGCGGGTTGCGATTGTGCTGCGGCCTTGCCGCCCGGCATGAAAGCGCCGGCAGCGGCCTTGAACATGGCCATGTTGGTTTCGGCCATCCGCGTCAGCGCGTCAGGGCCCATGCTGGCCTTCCAAGTTTCCTGCAGCTTGATCTGGTTGGTGCGGAAATTGTCCATCGAGGCTTCGAGGTAATGCGGCATCAGCGACTGCATCGAATTGCCATACATCGAGATCAGCTGGCGCAGGAAGCTGATCGGCAGCATCTGCTCGCCGTGCGATTCTTCTTCCATGATGATCTGGGTCAAGATCTGGTGGGTGATGTCGCTGCCGGTCTTCGCGTCAAGAACCTGGAAATCGAGGCCTTCGCGTGTCATCCGCGAAAGATCATCAAGCGTGATATAGCTGGAAGACTGGGTGTTATACAGCCGCCGGTTGGCATACTTCTTGATGACGATCGGGTCATCGCCCGAAGTTTGAGAGCCTGCCATTGCCGGCATTCCCCTAGTTTGAGGAGCGTGTGAGACCGTCGTTACACTTAGCACCTGCAGCATGTGCAGCGCAACACGCGACCGAAATTATTAATTTCGGCTAAATCGCCGCCCGAGCAGCGTAAGTAGTTCATATTGCGACAATCCGCAGCGCACAGAGGCTGTGGGCAAATGATAGGGAATATCCAGCCAGTCGCCTTCCTGCACTTCGCTTGCTGCGCTGCAATCAACCACGACCATGTCCATCGACACCCGGCCAAGGATTGGCAGCGCCGCTTCGCCGTGCTGCAAGGCGCCCTTGCCGGCCCAGCAACGCAGAAACCCGTCGGCATAGCCGAGCGAGACAGTGGCCGCGCGCAACGGGCGGTCGGCGGTGAAGGTGGCGTTGTAGCCGACACTGTCACCCGCGCTTAGTTCGCGCACCTGGAGGACAGCGGCCTGCGGGTAGGCAACCTGGCGGATTTCGCTTGTCAGTTCCGCACGCGGGACGCCGCCGTATAGCGACAGGCCGGGCCGCGTCAGGTCAAACGCGTAGCGCGGGCCGAGCGCAATTCCGGCGCTGTTGGCCAGGCTCTGGCGGCGTGACGTCACCTGCTGGCAGACGTCTGCAAAGAGGCTGAGCTGGCGCTCGTTTTGCGCAACATCCTCGTCCGCCGAAGCAAGGTGCGACATGAGCGTGTCGATCTCGAGCCTGGCAATCGCTGGATCGCCAATCTCGTGCATCGAAAGCCCGAGTCGGTTGATCCCGGTATCGACCATCAGATCGCACAGCCCGCCCCCGGATTGCGTCCACCGGGCGGCTTGCTGGACACTGTTGATGACCGGGCGCACGCCGGTCTCGCGGGCGAATTGTGCATCCTCTTCGCGCAGCGGGCCGTGCAGCACGGAGACCTGTGTTGGTGGGACGTGCACCAACAGCGCGGGCACTTCGCTCCAGTGCGCGACCAGAAAGTTGGCCGCTCCGGCATCGCGCAGCACGGGAACGACCTTGTCCACGCCGAGGCCATAGGCGTTGGCCTTTACCGCTGCACCGGCGGCCGCCGATCCGGACAAGCGATCGAGCGCGCGCCAGTTATCCGCCAGCGCGCTTGCGTCGAGCTGGAGGCGCAGCGTCGGGGGCGGCAGGTCAGGCGATTTCATCGGCAAAGTCACGCGGTGGACCCGATGGCAGGCCCCACCAGGCCACTACCAGCGCCACCACCAGCAGCACCCAGGTGTACCACAATCCGGCAAAGACATCACCCGAACGGGCGACGATGTAGGCCGAGATCAGCGGCAGGAAGCCGCCGAAATAGCCGGTCCCGATGTGATAGGGGATCGACATCGAGCTGTAGCGGATCTGCGGCGGAAACATCTCTGACAACAACGCAGCGACAGGTCCGAACGTGGCCCCGGACAGCGCGCCGAAAATGACCAGCATCGCCACAATGCCCAAGATGTTGGCCAAGGGCGGGACTTGCTTGGCGAGGTTGTAGCCGTGCGTTCCAAGCCAGGCCTGCACGGCGGCGCGGCGAGCATCGCGGTTGTCCCAGTCGGCGTCGGTCACTTGCAGCGCATTGCCGCCAGCGGTCACCTGCAGGTCCGGCGCTGTCACGAGATCGTACTGGATGCCGAGGGCGGACATGTCTTCGAGCAACAACCCGCAGCGCGTTGCCTGCTTGCTGGCGAACGGATCGTAGTTGCAGTCCGGCCCGGCGATCTGCACCGGGGTGGCCCGTGCGCTGGCGGCGAGGCCGGGGTTGGCCAGTTCCGCAATGCCCCAGAACAACGGGAACAGCAGCACCAGACAAATCGCGTAGCCCCACACGATCGGCTTTTTGCGGCCTACCCGGTCGGACAACCATCCGAAATAGACAAAGAAGCCGACGCTGAGCAACGAGGCGGCGCCGACGATCAATTCCGCCGCCGTATCGTCCATCCGCATCGGTCCCTTGAGGAACGACAGGGTCGAGAACAGCGCGGTGTAGAAGATGATCGTCAGCCCGCAGGCGACCCCGAACAAGGCCACGAAGATGCGCTTCTTGTTGCCCGGGTAAGTGAAGCTTTCGACGAATGGATTGGCCGCGGTCTTGCCCGCTTCCTTCATCGCCCGGAACACCGGGCTCTCTGCCAGTTTGAGCCGCATCCACAGCGACACCGCCAGCAGCAGGATCGAAAGCAGGAACGGCAAGCGCCAGCCCCAGGCCTTGAACGCATCGACCGGAATCGCGAGGCGGCACAGCAGGACCACGGCCAGGCTGAGCACGAAGCCGCCGATCACACTGGCCTGGATGAACCCGGTAAAATAGCCGCGCCGGCGGGGCGGTGAATGTTCCGAAACGTAAATTGCCGCGCCGCCATATTCGCCGCCAAGTGCCAGTCCCTGGAGGATGCGCAGGCCGAGCACGATAAGCGGTGCGGCCAGGCCAATGCTGGCTTCGCTCGGGATCATGCCGACCCCGGCGGTGGCCGCGCCCATCAGGGTGACGGTAACGAGGAAGGTGTATTTGCGGCCCAGCCTGTCCCCAAGGAAGCCGAACAGGATCGCGCCGAGCGGACGAAAACCGAATCCGACCGCGAACCCGGCCCAGGTCAGCAGCAACGACAAGGTAGCGTTGCCGGTCGGGAAGAATGCCGCCGCAATCAGCGGGGCGAGGGTTCCGTAAACGAAGAAATCGTACCACTCGAACACCGTGCCGACCGACGAAGCCGCGATGACCAGGCGCATTTCCTTGGCGCTTGGCTGGTCGGCTGGCGCCAGTTCGGCCCCCGGTTCAGCAATCGTCGCCATGTCGCAGCCCCTTCGCTCTCCGTCCGCGGGGTTAGCTTGCGGGCGCGGTGCTGGAAAGGGCGGCGGCGGCGGCCTTCCACGGAAGCAGGATCGCGCCGTGCCTTGCCGGGTATTCACGCGCCGGGGCGATCATGGCAAGGTCGGGCCAGTTGGGCAGTTCACCTTCGCCGCCCAGCCACGCTTCGAGGCCGCTTAGCACTTGCGCGATCGAGGCGCTGGTGTTGCCCACCGCGTGGCGGGCAAAGATGGCGGCGGCGGCCTGGCCGATCGCGCACGCCCGAACGCGCAGGCCCAGTTGCGTAATCGTGCCCGATGCGTCAGCCACCAGATCCACTGCCAGCGTGCTGCCGCACGTCGGCGAGCGGGCTTCGCTGTGCAGTGCCGCGCGGGTCAGCGGTGGCACTCGGGCAAGTTCGACTGCCAGCGCCAGCAACTCGGGCGTATAGAGGCGCTGGGCGCCGCTCATGGCGTGGTGGCAGCGTCGCCTTCTGACCCGCCGTCAGCGCCCCTCAGGTAGTGATGGCGCTGCTGGATCAACTGCACCAGTTCGATGGCGCTGGCGTTGACGAAGGGATAGGTGCGCGCGGTGGTAATCCACGTCGGCCGCCCGGCCGGGCCCCAAACCGTGTCATAGCCGAGCACGAGCAGCGAAAACGCCATTACCACGATGATCACACCCTTGATCGCACCAAAGCCGAACCCGAGCACGCGGTCGATCGGCCCGAGCACCGAAGCCCGCGACGATTTGCCGGCGCGGGCCGCAATCAGCTTCATCGCCGCAAAGGGGATCAGCAGCAACAGCACGAAGGCCAGCACCGCGGCGCCCGAGGGCGTGCCAATGTAATGGAACAGGAATTGGGTGACGTCGGTGTGCAGGTAACGGATCGCGAACACCGCGAGGATCCACGCCGCCAGCGACAGCACTTCCTGCACGAACCCGCGCATGAAGCCGCCGGCAGCGGCGACGCCGACGATCAGCAGGACGATAATATCGAAACCCGTCATGTCGCCCAAACTTATGCCGAGCCCATCACCTGGTCAACGAGCTTGGGCAGGCTGGCCAGCCCGGTATAGCGCATTTTCCCCAATTTGGGGGCATCGCTCGGACCGTAACCCAGGTCGAACCCCAGCTTGGCCGCTTCGCGAAGCCGAAGGCCGGCATGCGCCACCGGGCGAATCTCTCCCGACAGCGAAACTTCGCCGAACCAGATGCCGCGCAAGGGCAGCGGTTTGTCCGCCAGCGCCGAGACCAGCGCCGCAGCCACGGCAAGGTCGGCTGCGGGGTCGGTCAGGCGGTAACCGCCGGCAACGTTGAGATAAACTTCGGCGGAGGAGAAATTGAGCCCGCAGCGCGCTTCCAGCACCGCCAGCAGCATTGCCAGGCGGCCGCCATCCCAACCCACCACGGCGCGGCGCGGGGTGGCGCCCGATTGCAGCCGCACGATCAGCGCCTGCACTTCGACCAGCACCGGCCGCGTTCCTTCGAGCGCGGGGAAGATCGCGCTGCCGGCAATCGGCTCCTCGCGCCCGGACAGGAACAGCAGCGAAGGGTTGGCGACTTCGGCCAGGCCAGCGCCCTCCATCGCGAACACGCCGATCTCGTCCACCGCGCCAAAGCGGTTCTTGAGCGCGCGCAGGATGCGGTATTGGTGGCTGCGTTCGCCCTCAAAGCTCATCACCACGTCAACCATGTGTTCAAGCACGCGCGGGCCAGCGATGGTGCCGTCCTTGGTGACGTGGCCGACCAGCACCAGCGCGACGCCGTTTTCCTTGGCGTAGCGGATGAGTTCGAACGCACTCGCGCGAACCTGGCTGACGGTGCCCGGGGCGCCTTCGATGGTGTCGGAATGCATGGTCTGTATGGAATCGATCACCAGCAACGCCGGCGGGGCACCGGCGGCGAGCGTGGTCAGAATATCGCGCACCGACGTGGCCGCCGCCAGCTTGAGCGGCGCATCGGCCAGCCCGAGACGCGCCGCGCGCAGCCGCACCTGCCCGGTCGCTTCTTCCCCGCTGATATAGACCGCCGCTGCGCCGGTGCGGGCGACTTGGGCCGCGGCCTGCAGCAGCAGGGTCGATTTGCCGATCCCTGGTTCGCCGCCCATCAGGATCGCGGAGCCGGGCACAATCCCGCCGCCCAGCGCGCGATCAAATTCAGCCAGGCCGGTGCTGCGCCTGACCAGCGGCGCCGACGGAGCGTCAAGCGGCTCGAACGCTACCCTGCGGCCACCGCCCGAAAGATCATGCCTCGCAGAAAACGCCGTTTCGGGCGCGTCTTCGACCAGCGTGTTCCACTGCGAACAATCAGCACATTGCCCCTGCCAGCGCGTGGTGACACTGCCGCATTCGGTGCAGACATAGCGTTTTTTTGGCTTGGCCATCGCGCGGGACTAACAGGAACGAAAGCGGAACACAATGCGCGCTTTGGCACGCACTCAGCCCCCGAACGCGCCCTTGATCTTGGCGAAGAAACCCTGGCTTGCCGGGCACTCGTCGCCCGTTTCGGTCTCGCGGAACTGTTCGAGGATGGCCTTTTGTTCTTTGCTCAGCTTGGTTGGCGTTTCGACCATGATCTCGGTCACCAGGTCGCCCCGCCCGCGCCCTTGCAGCACTGGCATCCCGGCGCCGCGTTTGCGCAGTTGTTTGCCCGACTGGATGCCGACGGGAATCTCGATTTCATGCGACGTGCCGTCGAGACCAGGGATGTCGATTGTCCCGCCCAGCGCTGCGGTGGTGAAAGTGATCGGTACGCGGGTGAACAGCGAAGTGCCTTCGCGCTCGAACACGGCGTGCGGCTTGACGTGGAGGAAGATGTACAAATCGCCCGGAGGCGCACCCATCGGCCCTGCTTCGCCCTTACCGTTGAGGCGGATGCGGGTGCCGGTATCGACCCCGGGCGGAATTTCCACGTTGAGCGACTGGACCTTATCCACCCGGCCTTCACCGCGGCACTCGCGGCACGGGCTTTCGATCACCTCGCCGCTGCCATGGCAGTTGGGACAGGCCTTCTCGATCACGAAAAAGCCCTGCTGCGCACGGACCTTGCCGTGGCCGCTGCACAGTTCGCAGCGCCGCCGCGAGGTGCCGGGCTCGGCGCCCTGCCCGCCGCACGGTTCGCACGCGACCGAGACTTCGATCTCGATCTCGGTGTGCTTGCCGTGGAACGCGTCTTCGAGCCCGATCTGCAGGTCGTAGCGCATATCGGCGCCGCGCCGTGGGCGGCTGCGGGCTCCGCTGCCGCCAAAGGCGCTGCCGAAGATGGTTTCGAAGATATCGCCGATGTCGCCGAAATCGCCGTTCATGCCGGGCCCGCCCGCACCCTGCTGGGCGAAGGCGGCATGGCCGTAACGGTCATAGGCGGCGCGTTTCTGAGGGTCCTTGAGGCATTCGTAGGCCGCGCTCACGGCTTTGAACTTCGCCTCGTTATCCTTGCAGCCCGCGTTGCGATCGGGATGGTACTGCATCGCCAGCCGCCGATAGGCAGACTTGATCGTCGCGCCATCCGCATCGCGAGTGACTTCGAGCAGTTCGTAGAAATCGGTTTCCATGGCTGAAAATTCAGTAACCTCCGGTTGAAACCTAGCCGCCACCGGCGCGCATTGCACCGGTGGCGGACAAGGTTTTCATCAGGAGATCAGCCCTTGCTGTCTTCGTCGACTTCGGAGAACTCGGCGTCGACCACGTCTTCGTCGGCGCTTTCCGAACCGGCAGACGCGTCATCGGCCGACGCTTCGGCCGCAGATGCCTGTTCCTGCTGGTAGATCTGCTGGCCCATCTTCATCGCGAGATCGGTCAGCGCCTGGCTCTTGGCCGAGATCGCATCGGCGTCACCGCCTTCGATCGCAGTCTTGGTTTCGGCCAGCGCCGCTTCGATCTCACCCTTGAGGCCGGCGTCGATCTTGTCGCCATGCTCTTCGAGCTGCTTTTCGGTCGCGTGAACCAGGCTGTCGGCGTTGTTCTTGGCTTCGGCCGCAGCGCGCCGCTTCTTGTCCTCTTCAGCGAATTTCTCGGCGTCCTGCACCATCTGGTCGATGTCGGAATCGCTGAGACCGCCCGAGGCCTGAATGCGGATCTGCTGTTCCTTGCCGGTGCCCTTGTCCTTGGCACTGACGTTGACCAGTCCGTTGGCGTCGATGTCGAAAATCACCTCGATCTGCGGCACGCCGCGCGGCGCCGAGGGGATGCCGACGAGATCGAACTGGCCGAGCATCTTGTTGTCGGACGCCATCTCGCGCTCGCCCTGGAACACGCGGATGGTCACCGCCTGCTGGTTGTCCTCGGCGGTCGAATAGACCTGGCTCTTCTTGGTCGGGATCGTGGTGTTGCGATCGATCATCCGGGTGAACACGCCGCCCAATGTCTCGATCCCGAGGCTCAGCGGGGTCACGTCGAGCAACAGCACGTCCTTGACGTCGCCCTGCAGCACGCCGGCCTGGATCGCCGCGCCCATGGCCACGACTTCATCCGGGTTGACACCGGTATGCGGTTCCTTGCCGAAGAAGTCCTTCACCACTTCGCGAACCTTGGGCATGCGGGTCATGCCGCCGACCAGCACCACTTCGTCGATGTCCTTGGCGGTCAGGCCGGCATCGGCGAGCGCCTTCTTCATCGGCTCCTTGGTGCGTTCGATCAGGCCCGCGACCATCTTTTCGAGGTCCGAACGCGTGACCGTTTCGACCAGGTGCAGCGGAGTGGTGGCGCCGCCTTCCATGCGCGCGGTGATAAACGGCAGGTTGATTTCGGTCGTGGCCGTGCTCGACAGTTCGATCTTGGCCTTTTCGGCGGCTTCCTTGAGGCGCTGGAGAGCGAGCTTGTCGGTCTTCAGGTCCATGTTTTCCTTGGCTTTGAACTTTTCCGCCAGCCATTCGACAAGCTTGGAATCGAAGTCCTCACCGCCGAGGAACGTGTCACCGTTGGTGCTCTTCACTTCGAACACGCCGTCGCCGATCTCGAGGATCGAAACGTCGAACGTGCCGCCGCCAAGGTCATAAACCGCGATGGTCTTGCCGTCGGTCTTGTCCAGACCATAGGCCAGCGCCGCCGCAGTCGGCTCGTTAATGATGCGCAGCACTTCCAGACCGGCAATCTGGCCGGCATCCTTGGTGGCCTGACGCTGGGCATCGTTAAAGTACGCGGGAACGGTGATGACCGCCTGCGTGACTGGCTCGCCAAGATAGCTCTCGGCCGTTTCCTTCATCTTCTGGAGCGTGAAGGCGCTGATCTGCGAGGGGCTGTATTCCTGCCCGCCAGCCGAGACCCATGCGTCGCCATTCTTGCCCTTGACGATGGTGTAAGGGACCAGTTCGGTGTCCTTCTGGGTCACCGGATCTTCAAAGCGACGGCCGATCAGGCGCTTAACCGCGAAAATCGTGTTGTCTCCGTTGGTGACAGCCTGACGCTTGGCCGGCTGGCCGATCAGACGCTCACCATCCTTGGTAAACGCAACAATCGACGGCGTGGTGCGCGCACCTTCCGAATTTTCGATGACCTTGGGTTTGCCCCCATCCATGACGGCAACGCAGCTGTTGGTGGTGCCGAGATCGATACCGATGACTTTAGCCATTATTTCCTGTTCCTCACGACGCTAGTTGACACCGCGCGGCTGGCCTCCCGGTTTCGGCAAGACCCATCGGCGGTTCGATGATGGAGGGCGA
>JBDSDZ010000115.1:0-4710 GCA_039920345.1 Croceibacterium sp. | reverse complement strand
ATGCCGCATGTCCTGTTGCCGCCGCTGATGGGCAACCACGGCAATTACACCGGCTCGCTCGGCAACTTGTGCCGCTGGCTGGCCGAACGGGCGGAAGCACTGGGGGTGCAGGTGTTCCCGGGCTTTCCGGCGTCCGAAGTGCTGTTCGATGATCCTTCGACAGGCTCAGGCGGCGCGGTGATGGGCGTGGCGACGCAGGACATGGGCGTGGCCGCCGATGGCTCGCACAAGCCCGATTACCAGCCGGGCATGGAACTGCATGCCAAATACACCCTGTTTGCGGAAGGCGCGCGCGGCCACCTGACCAAGCGCATGAAGGCTCACTTCGCCCTCGACACCGATTGCGCGCCGCAAGTATATGGCCTCGGAATCAAGGAACTATGGGACATTCCTGCCGATAAACATGAAGCGGGCCGGGTGATCCACACCCAGGGCTGGCCGCTGTCGGAGAACGACGCCTGGGGCGGGGGTTTCATCTACCATCAGGCGAACAACCAGGTCGCGCTCGGCTTCGTGACCGGGCTCGATTACGCCAACCCGTACATCAACCCGTTCGAGGAATTCCAGCGCTGGAAACAGCATCCGGCGATCCGCGCGATGCTCGAAGGCGGCCGGCGCGTGGCTTACGGCGCGCGCGCGATCAACGAGGGCGGATGGCAGAGCGTCCCCACGCTCGCCTTCCCCGGCGGCGCGCTGATTGGCTGCGCGGCGGGCTTCGTCAACGTCCCGCGCATCAAGGGTACGCACACCGCGATGAAAAGCGGCATGCTCGCGGCCGAGGCGATTGCAGCCGCAGTCGGGGCCGGTCGCGAGAAGGATACGCTTGACGAATATGACACGGCGCTCCGGAAAAGCTGGATCGCCGACGAGCTTGCCACGGTGCGCAATGTCCAGCCGCTGGTGGCCCGGTTTGGCGGCACGCTCGGCACGCTGCTGGCGGGCGCCGACATGTGGCTGCGCACGCTCAAGATCCGGCTGCCGTTCACGCTGAAGCATCATACCGATGCCGAACAAACCCGCCGCGCCGATCTTTACGCGCCGATCGCCTACCCCAAGCCCGATGGCGTGATCAGCTTCGACCGGCTGTCGTCGGTGTTCCTGTCGGGCACCAACCATGTCGAGGACCAGCCGTGCCACCTGGTGCTGAAAGACCCCACGGTCCCGCAGCGCATCGACTGGCCGGTCTATGCCGGGCCGGAGACGCGCTATTGCCCGGCGGGGGTGTACGAATACGTCGGTGTCGAAGAGGGCGAGCCGCGGCTGGTGATCAACGCGCAGAACTGCGTCCACTGCAAGACCTGCGACATCAAGGACCCGCCACAGAACATCGACTGGGTCACGCCCGAAGGCGGCGGCGGCCCGAACTACCCGAATATGTGAGCGGACCGCTTGCGACCAAAAGTCAGAAGCCCAGTCACATTTCGTCCGTGCCCGGAAGCTCTTCCGGTCGTTCATCAATTTCGTAATTGCTGACGGCTACCCGCCCAGAGACAGTGCCATCCGGCGCCTTTGCGCTCAGTAATTATTGACAGGGGTGGTCGCAAGGATTCCCGCAGCCGAAATGTACATGCCGATGCCGATAAGGCTCCCGACAAACAGCATGATGCAGGCGAATGATTGAACAAAGAAACCGGGCAGCCGCTTTGCCCCGGCCTTCCGATATCCCGCGAAATACCAGACGCGCCCAGCGATCCAGACGAGACCAAGCGCAGCCGCTGCGACGTCGCTCAAATACATCGCAGTGAGCCATAAGGGTATCAGGAAGGTTGGCATCCATTCGAGCGTGTTAATATGCGCGCGAAACACGCGCTCGAAGTCGGGGTCCCCCGTAGTTGCCGGCAATGGCACGCCATATTTACCACGGGCGATCGCGACGCGAAGTGCGAAACTGAAATAAAGCCCGACGACAATCAAGCTGACGATAGAGGTGTAAAGCGGCATCAAACTTTCCCTGTGAAAAATACAGTCGTCCCAGGCGCAACCGTGAGGTTCAGCGCGATATTAGATCGGCGTACCGCTGAAGATAGAGCGGCCAGCCTTGATCACCTGCAACACCGTCCCGCACGCTTTCCCAGCCGTCGCCATGGCGCTCCAGTTTGCGATGTTCGATTTCGACGCGGGTGCGGTCCGCCGTCTCTGCGATAAACTGCACTTCCCACTCGCTTGCCTTGGCGGGATCGGTCTCGATCTGCCATCGCGGGCTGATATTCCAGCTGAGCAGGACGCGGTTGGGCGGCTCGTACGCCAGCACTCGTGCCCAACGACACTCGCTACCATCGACACCCCGGTCATAAAGGAAGCCGCCGGCCTTGGGCTCGAAGACGGTTTCGGCGATCTCGACGCCAAGAATATTATGTTCGGCGGGTTTGAAACTTCCGAAATTTTCGGTGAATACCTTGAAGGCGCGCGCGATTGGCGCCTGGACGACAATGGAATGGAAGACGGCCGTCCCTGCTGTGTCTGTGCTCATCATGACTCCTCCAGTGGTTGCTCGACGGTCACCTTGTAGGCCGCCAGCGTCTTGTTCCAGAACAGATCAAGCTCCGCGCGAAAGGCCGCTATTCCAGCGGGATCGACGCGGTAAATGCGTTGTTTGCCGGCTGGGGTGTCGACCACGAGCCCGGCTTCCTTGAGGATTTTCAAGTGCTGTGAGACTGCCGGGCGACTAACCGGCAAGCCACTAGCTATTTCACCAACCGAGCACGGCCGCTCGACCAGACGCTCGAAGATCGCCCGCCTGGTCGGTTCAGCAAGGGCGGTCCAGGCTTTACTCGCGTAAGTCATCACTAACGCGTTCGATTAGACTTACGCGTTGATGATGTCAATCCTGTCCGTCCGAAACCGGTCTGACGGCAATGTCCCCAATTCGTGCCGTACGCTGCCGGACCGCAAATCACCGAATGGCGGACAAGGCGAAAGTTTGCCGCTATGGCGCGCGCCGTGCAACTCGCCGAAACCGCCTTTGCCAAGATCAACCTGGCGCTGCACGTGCGGCGGCGGCGGGACGATGGCTACCACGAGATCGAGACGCTGTTTGCGTTCGTCGATGCGGGCGACAGATTGAAGGCACGCTCGGCACCGCAGGACAGCTTACAAACGATTGGCGAGTTTGCGAGGCAACTTACTGATCCATTTGGTAATATCGCCGCATTGGCGCTTTCGGCCTTGCCGCGAAGCGACGGGCTGGCCGTCACGTTGGAGAAAAACCTTCCGGTGGCCGCGGGGCTGGGGGGCGGCTCGGCCGATGCGGGGGCGGTTTTTCGCCTGGTGCGCGATGCTTACGGGCTACCCGAAAACTGGGCCGAGCGGGCAGCGCGGCTCGGCGCGGACGTTCCAGCCTGCGTCGAAAGTGTCGCCTGCATCGGGCGAGGCACCGGAACCGAGCTCTCGCCGGTCGAGAACGATCTTTCCGGAATGGCGGTCCTGCTGGTCAATCCGCGGTTGCCGCTGGCGACTGGCCCCGTGTTCGCTGCGTGGGACGGGGAGGACCGGGGGCCGCTTCCCGAAGGCAGCGCATCGGTTATCGCCAACGCAGGCCGTAACGATCTCGAAGCGCCTGCCGCCTCGCTTTGCCCAGCTATCGCCACCCTGCTGGCGGCGCTGCGTTCACTGGACCCGGACCTGGCCCGAATGAGCGGGTCTGGCGCGACCTGTTTTGCCTTGTTCCGGCGTCATGACGTCATGCGCAAAGCCGCAGAAACGCTCGCTTTTACCCATCCGGAGTGGTGGCAGATGCAGGGCAGCTTGCGCTGATGACGGAAGCCTATCGGATACTCGGCGAACCCCGCCCGGGCGGCATCGTTATCGTCTCCGACCACGCGTCCAACCGGGTCCCCAACGATATCGACCTTGGCATCGATCCGGCCTTGCTGGACGAGCATGTGGCGATCGATATTGGCGTTGCGGCGGCGGCTGAACGCATGGTCGAGCAGCCGGGCTTCGCGGCGTTTCTCGGCAATGTCAGCCGCCTCGTGTGCGACTTCAACCGCGATGAGAACGCGCCAGGCGTGGTGCCCGCCGAGAGCGACGGCCATGCGATCCCCGGAAACCAGCTCTCCCTCGCCGAACGCGAAGCGAGGCTTGAGCGGTTCCACCGGCCCTACAATCGCGCGCTGGAAGCGCTGCTGGCCAGGGCCGAACCGGCCCTGATCGTGTCACTTCACAGCTTCACACCAAGTCTCAAGAGCCGACCTGACGACGTGCGGCCGTGGCAGGTGGGTGTGCTGTACAACGCAGATGACCGCGCGGCGCGCCTCACCATCCCGCTTCTGGCGGCGGAGGGCCTGACGGTCGGCGATCAGCAGCCCTATTCTGGCACCGTGCTCAACGCGACGATGAACCGCCATGCCGAAGCGCACGGGCGCCCTTACGTCGGCATCGAGGTGCGGCAGGATCAGATCGACGAAGCTGCCGGGCAGGCGCTTTGGGCCGAGCGGCTGGCGCGCATAGCCTTGAGGGTTGCGCTGGCGCTGGCTTGAGGGCAGGGCGCGTTGCGTGAAAAAGCCCCCTAGGGAAAGAAAATGACAACGCGTTTCGACAAGTCCCGCCTGCCCAGCCGCCATGTCTCGGTCGGCCCTGAGCGTGCGCCGCACCGCAGCTATTACTACGCCATGGGCATGACCGAGGAAGAGATTGGCCGCCCGTTCGTGGCCGTCGCGTCCGCCGGCAACGATTCCGCGCCGTGCAACACCACGCTCGATTTCCAGGCCG
>JBDSDZ010000114.1:0-22494 GCA_039920345.1 Croceibacterium sp. | reverse complement strand
CCGCCGGAGAACAGGCCCGCGCCCGCGCGCAGCTGGGCCCGGCTGAACACGGCGAAATCGTCAAAGTCGTAGGTCAGCGCGAGACGCGGCAGGACGACTGGATTGAGGTCGCTGAAACCGGTCGAGTTTGGGAAACCGTAGCGCGTCACGAAGTTGGGGTTCAGTTCCGGGCTGCCGCCGCGGAACCAGTCCACCCGCACGCCAAGAACACCCTGCAGCTGGTCGGTGACCTTGATTTCGTCCTGCGCGAACACCGAATAGATGTCGCGCTGGAAGGCAGCGGCTGCTTCGTTGATGTCGCCGCTAACCGTGTAGTTGATCGTGGCGCCTGCGCTCACACCGTTAACCAGACTTGGCTGGGTCGTGCTGGTGCTGCTGCCGGGTGACAGCAGGCCCTGGCGCAAGTCGTTGATGTTCTTGAACACCAGCGTACCGGTCGCGTTCGAGACAAACAGGTTATACAGGTCCGCGTGGTTCCATTCGCCGCCGAACTTGAAAGTGTGGGCGCCGGTTTCGTACTTGGCGACTGCGCGATATTGGTCGACCCTGGTGCGCAGGTCGTTGGCCGTGCGCGAAGTGCCCGGGCCGGCCAGGACGGCGCCATCGGTGCCGGTGGGGTTATCGACGCCCACGATGATGCGGTAAATCGGGCTGCCCAGCTGGGCTTCGCCGCCGCCGAACGGATCCTGCAGATCCTGCACTTTCGAACGGGAATACCGCAGCTCGGTCGAAAACGCGTCGGTCCACTGCGAATACAGGCGGGCCGAGTAGTAGTTCGACTTGGTACCGCTGAGGTAGAACGTGTTCTGGCCGGTTACCTGCGGCGAGCTGCCGGTGGCGAAGAAATCGTCGGCGCGCAGGGTCGATTCCTCGAGCCGCTGATACGTGCCTTCGAGCCGGTGGCGATCGTTGATCTGCCAATCGGCGCGGACGAAGTAGCGATCGTTCTTGAACGGGCGGTTGGTCACCAGCGGCCCGGTGTCGATGCCATAGACGCTCTTGATGACGTCCGAAATTTCCTGGAACTGGGCGGCGGTGACGGCAGCCACTTGGTTGGCAAAGCCGGCGCCGGCGGGGCCGTCATCCTGCGACTGGCCGGCTTCCTGGTGCTCGTAAGCGCCGAACAGAAACAGGTGGTCCTTGATGATCGGGCCGCCCAGGCTGGCGCCCCAGCGCTTGTCGGGCTCGATCGGGGCGACGGTCTGAACCTTCCCGTTATCGGTGTAGTGATCGGCGCGCATGCCGGCGTCCGAATATTCGAAGAAGGCGCCGCCGTGGAAGGTGTTGCTGCCCGACTTGGTCACGACGTTGATCGCGCAGCCAGTGAAGTTGCCATAGTCGACATCGAACGGGGCGAACTGAACCTGCGTTTCGCGGATCGCGTCATATGGCAGCGGGGTCGAACTGCGCGACGAGAAGCCGGTGTCGTTGAGGCCGTAGATGTCGCCCTGCGCCGTACCATCGACGGTGAAGGCATTGCCGCGATCGTTGCCGCCCAGGCAGGAGATGCGGTCCTGGCCCGAACCGCCATCGTCGCGGTCAAGGCTGACGCGCGGATCGATGCGGATCACGTCGCGCACGTCGCGGTTGAAAGACGGTGCGGTTTCGAGCGTTTCCGCGGTGAAGCTGGTGCCGGGACCAACCGCAAGCTGGGTCAGCGCGACGCGGTTTGCAGTAACGGTAATGACACCGCCGCCGCTCGACAGCGAGAAGTCGAGGCTGGTGTTGCCCTGCAGGGTCGTGCTGACGCCCGAGATCGTCTGGCCCTCGTAGTCGCCGGCCGAAGCAGTAACCGTGTAGGGCCCGCCCGTGGTCAGGCCCGTGGCCGAGAAAGCGCCATTGCCGCCGGTGCTGATGGTTCGGGTCGCGCCGGTGCGGTCATCGGTGATGGCGACGGTCGCGCCGGAGATGGGGTTACCACTCTCGTCGGTCACCGTGCCTTCGATGCCGGTGGTGATCTGCTGCGCCGACACCGGTGCGGGAAGGACCACGCCAGCGGTCAGGCTGACAACACTGGCGGCGAGCAAGTACTTCATTTTCATGGGTGAGACCCCTTTGTGATTCCCCGAATGAAGGTTCCGTTAGAAACCAAATGCGACACATCAAGGTATTATTTTTGACAGAATCGCGACTCTCGCGGTGTGCCGGGAAATGCACAGCCTATCCACAGGACGGCGGTTGATTTTGCTGGATTTTCTTGATGTTGCCGCGACGCAACATGACTAAAGAAAAGGGCCGCGCTGCTTAAACCTAGGCCAGATTGATCTCGCGCAGGCGCTGCATCAGGTAATCGTGCGCGGTAATCGGCGACTCGACATCTGCCTGCTTTCCATCCTCCACGCACTGGTCGAGCGCCTCGATCAGGAAATCGGGCCGGAAGTGCAGGAAAAACGGCATCGAATAACGCGCGTGGCGGGCGCGCGGGCCGACCGGATTGATCACCCGGTGGGTGGTCGAGCGCAGGCGGCCGTTGGTCAGCCGCTGCAGCATGTCGCCGATGTTGACCGCAAGGGCGCCCTCAGGCGGCGCGACGGGCAGCCAGCGGCCATCCTTGGCGAGCAATTCAAGACCGGCTTCTTCCGCCCCGAGCAGCAGGGTGATGGTGTTGATATCCTCGTGCGCCGCGGCGCGGATGCGCCCTTCGGCTTCGGCCGGCACCGGCGGATAATGCAGCAGGCGCATGACCGAATTGCCGTCATGCACGGTCGGGTCAAAGAAGTGCTCAGGCAGGCCGAGGTGTAGCGCAATGGCGCTGAGGATGCGCAGACCAGCCTTGTCAAACTCGGCGTAAAGCGCCTCGAACGTTTCGCGAAATCCGGCGATCTCGGCTGGCCAGACGTTGGGCGCCATGAACGGCTCAAGCGGGTCACCCGGCGGCAGGCTGCGGCCGACGTGCCAGAATTCCTTGAGGTCGTGGACCTGAGCGTCTTTGGCCCGCTCGATCCCGAATGGGGTATAGCCGCGCGCGCCGCCCTTGCCGGCGAGGTGGTATTTCAGCTTGGCCGCTTCGGGCAACGCGAAGAAGGCACGCGACATTTCCTCGGCCCGGGCGATCAGGTCTGCCGGGATGCCGTGATCGCGCACGATGGCGAAGCCGAATTCGGCGAACGAGTTGCCCAGCTCGTCGGCCAGTTCGGCGAGCGGAGTGGTCAGGCTAACAGAAGCAATATCAGTCATCGAATCGCGCCATTACAGCGACAGGAACAGCCCCGCCAGTGCCGCGCTCATCAAATTGGCGAGCGAGCCCGCTGCGAGCGCGCGCAGGCCGAGCTTGGCGATCAGCGGGCGCTGGTTGGGCGCAAGACCGCCGGTGACCGCCATCTGGATGGCGATCGAGCTGAAATTGGCAAAGCCGCACAGCGCAAAGGTGATGATTGCCCGCGTCCGTTCGCTCAGCGTGCCGGGCTCCATTGCACCCAGGTCGATGAAGGCGACAAATTCGTTGAGCACGATCTTGGTGCCGAACAGCCCGCCCGCGATGCGTGCCTCGTGCCACGGGATTCCGAGCAAGTACATGACCGGGGCAAAGAGGGCGCCAAGCAGACCCTGGAACGACAAGTCGGGATAGCCGAACAGCCCGCCGAACCAGCCGAGCAGCCCATTGGCCAACGCCACCAGCGCGACGAACGCCAGCACCATGGCGCCAACCGCGACCGCCAGCTTCACGCCCGTCTGCGCGCCCTGAGCGGCGGCTTCGATGATGTTGGCGGCCTTGTGATCGCCGTCCATCGCGGCGGCGACTTCGTGCGGCGTGTCGCCCTCGGTAATCGCCGCCGGTCCTTCGGCGCTGATGCGGCCTTCGGGCAGCGTGATCTTCTCGCCATCCGCCACATTGCCCTCGTCGCCTAGTTCATCGGGCATGATGATCTTGGCCATCAGGATCCCGCCAGGGGCCGACATGAAGGCGGCGGCGAGCAGGAACGGCAGGTAGCGATCACCCAAGAGGCCTGCGTAAGCCGCCAGGATGGTGCCCGCGACGCCGGCCATGCCCACGGTCATCAGAGTGAACAGCCCGGCTGGCTTGAGCGCGGCAAGATAGGGCCGCACGACCAGCGGGCTTTCGGACTGGCCGACAAAGATGTTGGCCGCCGCGCCCAGCGCCTCGACCTGGCTGATCCCGGTGACGAAGCCGATTGCCCCGCCAACCCAGCGGACGACGCGCTGCATGATCCCGAGATAGTAGAGGATCGAGACCAGCGAGGCGAAGAAGATGATCACCGGCAGCGCGCCAAGCGCAAAGGTGCCCGCCAGTGGGTTGTCCTTGCTCGCCCCGAACAGGAACTCGGTCCCGGTCCCGGCGTAGGACAGCAGCGCCGACACGCCGTTGGCCATGCCCTGGATCGCCTCGCGCCCCCAAGGAGTGCGCAAGACCAGTCCGGCAATGATGACCTGGAGCGCGAACGCGGCCCCGACTACCCTGAGGCGGATGCGGCGCTTGCCAGTGGACAGAAGGAAGGCGATGCCAAGTATCGCCGCGATACCCAGCAAGTTGATCAGGATGGGCGGCATGCCGGGCTTTCGTTTTAGATGATGGCCGGTCTTTCGCCTTTTGCGCAGGCTTCGTCAAATCCGCCGCCCTGCCCACTTCCCATCCGCGCGCAACCCGCATAGTCAATGCCGCCATGACTGACGCCGCGCCCGTGCCCGCTATCCCCAAACCGCTGTTCCTGTTCTCGCTGTTCTACGGCGGAATGACCGTGCTCGCCGGTGTGCTCGGTGCCAAGCAAGTGGCGCTGGGTCCGCTCGCAGTCGAATCGGGCATCTTCGCGTTCTTGATGCTGGTCGTTCTCTCTAGCACCGTGGCGCAGCTCTATGGGCGCAAGACGGCCGACCGGCTGGTGATGTTCGGCTTCATCCCGCTGGCGATGTCGATCGTGCTAATCTCGCTGGTGCTGCTGTTGCCGCCCTCGGCCACGATGCCGCCAGAAAACGTCGCTGCGTTCAACACCGTCCTGTCGCAGACCCCGCGGATCATGGCTGCCGGACCCGTCGCTTACGGTGTTTCCCTGTTCCTCAACGTGCGCATCTTTTCCGCGCTGCGCCGGTCGGAAGACGAAAGCTCGGGCGCGTGGATGATGGTGCGCGGCGCCATCGCTTCGGCGATCAGCCAGGCGGTCGATACGCTGATCTTCATCACCCTGGCGTTCTATGGCCAGTTCCCGATTGGCTCACTCTTGATGGGTCAGGCGCTGGCCAAAGTGGTGCTGTCGATCGTGCTGGTGCCGCCACTGATCGCGCTGTTCGTCAAGCTGGCGAAGAGCCGCTGGATGGCGAACTAAGCCAGCCGCCTACCTACAGAAACCGCCGCACGCTCCCGCCATCGCCGATCACCACTTGCGCGCAGTTGTGCCCGGGCGCGCCGGTCACGCCGCCGCCGGGGTGGCTGCCCGCGCCGCACATGTAGAGGCCCTTCACCGGCCCGCGATAACTGCCGTGGCCGAGCACCGGGCGCGCCGACCACAACTGATCGAGCGTCATGTTGCCGTGCATGATGTCGCCGCCCGCAAGGTTGAATTTGCGCTCCAAGCCCTTGGGGCTGAGCACCTGCTGGCCAAGGATCGAGGCCCGGAAGCCCGGCGCCTGTTCCTCGACCGTGGCGATGATCGTGTCGGCCGCCGCACCTTCCTTGTCGTCCCAGTCTCTGCCGTCGGGCAGTTCGGGTGCGAACTGCTGGCAGAACAGGCTGGCGACATGCTGGCCCGGCGGCGCGAGCGTGTCGTCCACCGTGCTCGGGATCAGCATCTCCACGATTGGCTTGTCCGACCAGCCCTTGAGCTTGGCGTCGATGAAAGCACGGTCCATGTAATCGAGCGTCGGGGCGATGATGATCCCCGACTGGTGGTGCTCACCCGGTTCCGGCAGGCAGGCGAAGCGCGGCAGCTCGCTGAGCGCCACGTTCATCCGGAACGTGCCCGAGCCGACCTTGAAGCCCTTCATCCGGCGGCGGAAATCGGCGGGCAAATCCGCCGGATCGATCATCCGATCATAGAGAATCTTGGGCCCGACGTTGGCGATCACGCGGCTCGACGCGATCTCCTCGCCGCTTTCGAGGCGGACGCCGGCAACCCGGCCGCCATCGACCATGACCTGCGCCACCGGGCTTTCGAGGCTGATCTCGACCCCGAGTTGGCCGCACACTTTGGCCATGATCTGGGTAATTGCGCCCATCCCGCCAATCGAGTGACCCCACGCGCCCTTCTTGCCGTTCACTTCGCCGAACACGTGGTGCAGCAGCACGTAGGCGCTGCCCGGCGTGTCAGGGCTGGCGTAATTGCCGACCACGGCATCGAACCCGAATGCGGCCTTGACCGCTTCGCTCTCGAACCACTGGCCGAGAAAATTCCGCGCGGACTTGGCGAACAGGTCGAGCACGTCGCGCTTCTGTTCGAGGCTCAGCCTCGCCATGCCGCGCCCTTGCAGCGCGCCGTCGATCAGCGTGCGAAAGCCCTCGCCCACGTTGGGCGGCGCCTTGAGCGCCAGCCCGCGCAGCACTTCAGCCACCGTTTCGAGCGCGGCGTAGTAATCGGGCAGCACTTCGGCATCGTGGGCGGAGAACTTGCGGAACTCCGCCTGCGTCCGCTCCAGCCCGCCGCCGAGCTTGAGGTAGCCGCCATCGGGCTGGGGCAGGAAATTCGAGATCGGCCGCTCGACCACGCGGTAGCCGTGCTCGGCCAGCCGCATGTCGCGGATCACTTGCGGCTGGAGCAGGCTGACGGTGTAGCTGGCCACCGAATTGCGGAAGCCGGGGTGGAACTCCTCGGTCACCGCCGCCCCGCCAACGACATCGCGCCGCTCGACAATCCGCACCTTCAACCCCGCCTGCGCAAGGTAGAACGCGCACACCAGACCGTTGTGGCCTGCCCCGATGATCACGGCGTCGTAAGCTTTGGTCATGCGCGGCTCCATCCGGCGGCTGGCGGTTGCGCAAGCCGCGCCTCGGGAATGACAGCGCGCATCAGGCGGCAGAAATGGCGCAGGCAAACTTCCTCTTCCGACAGCGGCCCGGCGGTGAACGAGCGCGAGGCCATGCCCTGCTGGACGCGGGTAATCAGCACCGTGTCCTCGGCATTGACCTGGCGGTTGATGCGCCAGTTGAGATAGCGCGCGGCGCGCATCTCCCTGCGATCATCGGGCAAGGCATAGCTGATCTCGCGGATCAGGCATTCGGTCGGGCCGACCGGCAGCCACTGCATGAAATCGACCTGGTCGGGATAGATGTCGAAAGCGATGTTGGGCCACAGCTTGAAGTAGAGCCAGTGGCGCTGCGCTTCGGGAGGCAGGTGCGGCACGACGGGCAGCAGGTTCTGGTAGGCGCGCTCCGACCAGTTGGCGGATGGCCGATCGGTCATGTCGCCCCACATCCGGTCAACATGCTCGCGCGCTTCGACGCCGTAGCTCTTGCCGAACAGCCGGGTCAGCCCTGGGTGCGCGACGGTGATGTGCAGGCCGTCGGAATAGTTGTCGCCCACGTTCTTCCAGTTGACCGCGCGCTGACGCAGCGTGACCCGGCCGAGCGCTTCAAGCTCTTCAAAACGGTACGGCGCTACCATGGCTTCATAAGGCGCCATCATCCCGGCCACCGACGGGCCGCCGCCCTCCAGCCGGACGAAAATAAACCCGCGCCACACTTCGAGTTCGACCGGCGCAAGGCCGTGGCGGCTTTTGTCGAGACCGGGATAACCGGCGCTGCCGGGCACGCCGCTGAGCGATCCATCAAGGTCGTAAGTCCACGCGTGATAGGGGCACACCAGCTTCTTGGCGCAGCCGCTTGCCCCATCGAGCAGGCGCGAGCCGCGGTGGCGGCAGACGTTGGTGAAGGCGCGGATTTCGAGGTCCTTGCCGCGCACCACGATCACGCTCTCGCCGAGGTAATCGAGCGCGTGCCATGAACCGGCATCGGGCAGGTCGCTGGCGTGGCACACCACCTGCCAGCTCGGCGCGAACACCCGCTCCTGCTCGGCGGCGAAGAAATCAGGGTCGCTGTATGTCCACGCCGGCAGGCTCCATCCTTCCAGCGGATCGCTGTTGCGGCCTGCGGCTGAATGGGTGGACGGGGCCGGTTGCATCACCAGCCGCGCTAGAGCGAAGCCAGGCCGCCTTCAATGCCCTGCGTGCCGCGGGCGCGTGTTCGCCGCGCCCACCACCACAGTGGCAGCCCCAACACCATCAGCACCACGCTCAGCCCACTTGCCTCGATCCCCGCTCCCCACAGCGTCCACAGCGAATAGATCGCGCCAATCGCCGCCAACATGCGGGCGACCCCCAGCTTGATCGCGGCGAAGGCAAAGCCGAGGTAGAACCACAACGCGGTCGAGGTGCTAAGCAGCAGCAGATAATCGAAAATGCCCTGCATCGAACGGCTGGCGTTGAGCAGCAGGAACAGCGCGGTCGCCAAAGCCGTGGCAAGGATCGCGCGGCGCGGCGTGCCCCGCGCGTCAGTTGCCGCCAGCCACGCGGGTAACTCTCCGCGGGCGGCCATGTCGCGGGTCATCTCGCCGCCGACCATCAGCCAGCCGTTGAGCGCGCCGATGCAGCTGACCACGGCGAACAGGGCGACAAATTGTGCCGGACCAGCGTCCCAGAATGTGGCCACGAAGGTGGCAAAGGGCGCCGGCGAGGCGGCCACGGTCGCCGGCGGCAGCAACAGTGTGATTGCGGACGAGACGAGCAGGTAGAGCAAGCCCGCCAGCGCGGTGCCGATCATGGTCGCGCGCGGGACGTTGACGGTGGGGTTTTCGACCCGTGCGGCGGCAATACTCGCGCATTCGAACCCGAGCACCGCAAACAGCGTCAGCGCTGCCGCGCCGGCGACTTTGGAGCCGCTTATCGCCGCGGGCTCGAAGGGTGCGATCTGGGCCTCGCCAGTGGTTAGCGCCCGCGCCGCCAGGATCACCACCAGCACGAGCGGGACAAGCTTGATCAGGAGGGTCACGATCTGCACCCCGCCGGCCGCCCGAACCCCGCGGAAGTTGACCAGCGTAATTATGGCGATCAGCACCAGTGCCGATATCATCGGCGCGGCCGCCCCGGCGCCGAACACCGGGGCCAGGCGCGACGCATAGCTGACCGCGGAAATGGCCAGCACCGCACTGCCCAAGGGGATCGAAATGAGATAGCCCCAGGCGATCAGGAATTCGGCCAGTTTGCCGAACGCCGTACCGACAAAGCTGGTCGCGCCGCCGCTTTGGGGCACCTCGCGCGTCAGCCGCGCCAGCACCGCCGCCAGCACCAGCGCCCCGGCAATTGTCAGCGCCCAGGCTATGACCGAGTTCCACCCGAACGGCGCCAGGCTGGCGGGCAGCAAGAACACCCCGGAACCGATCATGTTGCCCATGATCAGCGCCACCGCCGCCATCAGGCCGAGCTTGCGGCCCGGCGCTGCGGCTTGCGAGCTAGAAGTCGACGCCAAACTTCAGCCCGATGGTGCGCGGCTTGATCACGTAATCGTAAAATACGCCGCCGGTGCTGCTGATGCCGTCCGGATCGCCGCAGGTCGTTTCGAGACACTGCACGCCGCTGGAGATCACGCCGCCGGAATCGAACAGGTTGGTGGCGAACAATTCGGCCCGGTAACGGCCATTTTTGACCCCGATACTGAAATCGGCCGTGGCGTAGGCATCGAATTCGCCCTTGAGGGCATTTTCGAGGGTCCTCAGGTCGCTGCGCCGCCGCCCGGTGTAGGTCACCGCCGCCTGAATATGGCCATCCCACGATCCGACCGGGAATTCATACCGGGTGATCGCCGTGCCCTTGAACTTGGGCGTAAGCGGCAACTGGGTTCCGGTCGGTGCCAGTTCGGAATTCGACTGTCCTTGTGGTCCGGGCGCGGTGCAATCGAACTGCGCATTGGCAATCCGGCAGAACGGGCGCCGGATCTTCGAATCGTTGTAGCTGCCGCTGAGATTGAGACTGAAGCCGTTGGCATGGTACCCGAGGTCGAGCTCCGCGCCGCGAATCCGGGCGATACCGGCGTTGCGCACTTCGCTGAGGCCGTTGGCACCGAGGAACGAGAGCTGGATGTTGTTCCAGTCCTCCTGATAGACCGCGCCGTTGAACCGGAACGGCCCGAAGTTGGTCTTCCAGCCGATTTCGTAGTTGTCGAGCTTGTCTGGGCTGTAGGGCGGCAGCGAGCCGCGCCGATTGATCCCGCCCGGCCGGAAACCGCGCGACCACGTGGCATAGACCAGCGCATCGTCGGTAATCTTGTAGGTCAGGTTCAACTTGTGGATGTAGTCGGTATCCGACGTGGTCTTGTCGAGGTCGGTGCACGGGCTCCCGTCAACCACTGCCGGGCCCTGGCAGGCATAGACCGGATTCGAACTGAAACCCGGGTTGTTGTAGCCGAAGAACCCAATCAGCGAGTTCTTGTAGTAGTAGACCCGGATGCCGCCGGTGGCGGTCAGTCGTTCGGTTATGTCGAAAGACAGTTCGCCGAACGCGGCCAGATCGCGGTCGGTCCGCGTTTGCCGGGTAAGCCAGATGTTATCGATCGTGCCCGGCACCTGGATATCGTCCGAAATGTTGTCGACGATGTAGTGCTGTTCGATCTGGTGGGTCTGCCGCTGACCGAATAGGCCCGCGATCAGCCGCAGGCGGTTCTCGGCGGGCGAAGCGATCCGGATTTCGCCGAACAAGCGGCGATAGCGATCGGAGCCTTCGATGTACTGGTTCGGGCTGACGAGGTTTCCGGCGTTGTCATAGAAATACGAGCCGTAGCTGTAGAGCGCGTCGTAGAAATAGGCGTAGTCCGAATAATCCTGCGCCACGACATCGTGCCGCCACAGGTGCCCGGTGGCGACGGTGAGATCCCAGTCGCCCAGCTTGCCTTCGATGGTCAGTGCCGCCTGGAGCCATTCGTCGGTGCTGAATTCGGGGTTGTACTGCACGGTCTGCAGCGGGCCGTTGACGGCGCTGCTGCGTTCCTGCGCAAAGGTGCCGTTAGCTTCGGTCCGCTGGGCCATCACGGTAGGGCGGATGGTCCAGCTATCGTTGAGTTCGATGCCCAGCGCGACACGCCCGCCATAAGTATCGACGTCGTTGTAATCGTCTTTGACGTAGGCCGCGTTGTTCTGGGTAATACCCGACGTTGGATAAGTGCGGCTGCCGGCGATGTTGTCGATGAAACCGGCATCGTGGCGATACCAGCCGACCGCGCGCAGGGCGATGGTGGGGCTGAGCGCCAGGTTGACGAAGCCTTCGCCCGTGCCGCCGATCCCGCCGTGCGCTACCGTTTCGCCTTCGATATCGACCGCGCCGTAATTGCCGCTGGTATCCGGCTGGTTGGTAATCAGGCGGATTGTGCCCGCCATCGAGCTGGCGCCGTAAAGCGTGCCCTGCGGACCCGCGAGCGCCTCTACCCGGGCCAAGTCATAGGCATGGATGTCGAGCGCGCCCTGGATGGTCGTGATCGGCATTTCGTCGAGGTAGGTGCCGACGGTGGGGAGCGAGGTGGAGTGGTTGGCGTTTTCGCCCGAAGCCACGCCGCGGAAGTAGACCTGGGCAAAGCCCGGGCCCGCCGACTGGATCGAGACCGACGGCAAGAACTTCACAATATCCTTGAGCTCGTTCACCTGCAGCTGGTCGAGCTGTTCGTTGCCGAGCGCGGTAATCGCCAGCGGCACGTCCTGCAGGTCCTGCGCGCGCTTGAGCGCAGTGACGATGATCACGTTATCGTCGGCCGTAGTGCCTGCAGGCGTTTGCTGCGCCGCGGCCGGAACTGCCATCAGCGACGTGCTGGCGAGCAGGAATACCGCGAGACGGCTAGCCCTGGTCGAGTGCGGAATTTGCATCAGATTGCCCCCGATTGACGTCCCGGCAAGCAATCCACCACTAGTCGGCACGTCTCACAACCTAAATGATGCTGCAGTGCAGTGAGGGCAGACAGTATCACCTGCAACTATGGCATTTTCGTCACATTGGCGGCTAGGTTTTCAGCGGGAAGCGTAGGTTTGAGGGAGATCCTCCAGCACCCCGAACAAAGGGCCGAGCCAGGGTTCGTACCCGTGCCATTGCCCCACCCCATCGCGATTGATCGGACGGCGAACCTGTTCGCTCGAGGCGGTCCGCACGGCGCGCTCGCTGCGGTGGAAGTCGAGGCACCCTTCCTCGAACGGCAGGCCCAGAAAGGCCAGTAGCGCGCGTACTTCGGCTTCCGGATCGTCGAGCAGTCGTTCGTGGATTACCCGGTGGACCACACCCGGCATGACCCGGTCATAATGCGCCATGGCCCGCACATAGTCCGCGTAATACCGGCCGATGTGAGCAAGGTCATACGTAAACGCCTGCCCCTTGGCGAAGTTCTGGCGGAAGTTCGAAAAGCAGCAGTCGAGCGGATGGCGCCGGGCGTCGATCACTTTGGCGTTGGGCAGGATCAGGTGGATGAACCCCGCGTACGACCAGTTGTTGGGCAGCTTGTCGATGTAGAACGGCTTGCCGGTCTTGCGCTGGACCTGCGTGCGCTCGAGGAACTCGGCGCCGAGGGCAGCCAGTTTGCCGGCGTCCATTTGCGCTACGGCGGCGGGCCAGTCGCGCCCCTGGAGCCCCAGCGCCTGCGTTTCGCGCCCGGCCATGAACGGCATGTCGGGCAGTTCCATCGTCCCTTCGATCTGTGAATGACACGACAGGATCTGCTCGATCAGGGTTGAACCCGCGCGCGGCAGGCCGATGATGAAAATCGGGTCCGGCGCCGGATCGCCCCAGTCGGCTCGCTGGGAAAGAAAGGCGGGCGTCAGCGTGGCGATAACGCTGTCCACTTGTTCGGTAATCGCGCCGGGATCGAAACCGTGTTCATCCTTGCGCAGCTGGTTTCCGGCAGCGAAATGGCGGAACGATGCGTCAGCCTGCCCGGCATCGCCGTACGCCTTGCCGAGCGCGAAGTGCAGGTGGAGCCGGTCGTCATGTTCGGGCGCCGGTTCGCCCGCCAGCGCCGCTTCCATCGCTGTGACGTCATCGGCTCCGAATTTCACCGTCTTGAGGTTGGCCAGGCTCCACCAGGCCTCGCCCAGGTCGGGCTTGCCGGACAAGGCGCGGCGATAGGCGGTGATGCTTTCGTCGAGCCGGCCGACGGTCTTGAGATTATGGCCATAGCTCATCCACAGCTTGGCATGATCGGGGAATGCCGCGAGCAGATCCTCATATAGCTGCAGCGCCTTGTCGTAGTCGCCGATGCGGCCCGCCGCGACGGCCAGCAGGTTGCGGCTCGACGGGTTGGCTTCGCCGCTTTCCAGCACCCGGTCGAGTTCCGCTGCTGCTTCGGCAAACTGATTCAACTTGTACAGCACCGTTGCCAGATTGGCGCGCGCGGCGACAAAGCCGGGCGCCAGTTCGAGCGCGCGCCGCAGCAGCGCTTCGGCATCCTGGTAACGGCCGATACGCGCCGCCAGTTCGGCCATCAGGCGGATCGAGGCGACGTCGAGCGGTTGCTCGTGCAAGCGGCGCCGCAGCAAGGCTTCGGCGCGCGGCAGGTCCGCGTCGAGCAGGGCCTGGGCAATTGCAATGACCGGGGGATCGAACACGCTTGCGCGAATTGCGCCCAATTCCGCATCGGCGGCCCCCGGGTCGCCCAGCAGGCGCAAGGCGCGGCCAAGCAGGCGCCAAGCAGCAGCATCGCGCGGATTGTCGGCCAGTACCGCGCGCAGCCGCTGGGCAGCAGCCGCCGGGTTGTCCTGCACGAAGCGCCCAATTTGCGCGTCCAATCGTGCCTCTGGACCATCCATGCTTTCGCTCTATCACGGCAAGGGTTGTCGCCAATGGAGATTCGCATGCGGGGTCTGGTCGCCGCCATCGCCTTGATTGTTCCCGCCGCCGCACAGGCCCAGTCGCACCCTGTTGCCGAGGCGCAGGTACTCGACCTGGCCAGGCAGACGATCGCGCTGCGCTCGGTCCGGGGCGAGGGAAATCGTACCGCTGATGTGGCCCACGTGTTCGAACGCGCGCTGCGCCAGGGCGGATGGGCCGCGCGCGATATCCAGATCGTGCCGGTCGACGATACGGCCTACCTGATCGCCACCTGGCCGGGCAGCGACGCGTCGCTCAAGCCGGTGGTAATCTCGGCCCACATGGACGTAGTCGAGGCCAAGCCGGAAGACTGGGAGCGCGATCCGTTCACGCCGGTAGTGGAAAACGGCTATCTGTTCGGCCGCGGTTCGAGCGACACCAAATTCGAGGCCGCGCTGGCGCTGTCTTCGATGATCGAACTGCGCCGGCAGGGCTTCGTGCCCGCCCGCACGATCGTGATCGCCTATTCGGGCGACGAAGAAACCACGATGAAAACCTCGCGCATGATTGCCGACCGGCTCGCCGATGCCGAACTGGTGATCAACGTCGATGGTTCGTCGGGCACGCTGGGGGAAGATGGCAAGCCGCTCTACTGGAGCTGGCAGGGCGCCGAAAAGACCTACGTCGATTACCAGCTGGAGGTGACCAATCCCGGCGGCCACAGCTCCGCCCCGCGCGCGGACAACGCCATTGCCGAATTGTCCCAGGCGCTCGAGCGGATCGGCGCCTACCGCTTCACGCCCGAACTGAACGACATCAGCCGCGCCTATTTCCAGCAGGCGGCGGGGATCCATTCCGACCCGCTGATCGCGGCCGCCATGCGCGCCTTTGCCGCAAACCCGACCGACACCAAGGCGATCGCGGTGCTGCGCGATGATCCGGCGATGATCGGCAAGATCGGCACGACTTGTGTACCGACCATGGTTTCGGGCGGGCACGCGCCCAATGCCTTGCCACAGCGGGCCACGGCGACAATCAACTGCCGCGTCTTCCCGGGCCATTCGAGCGCTGAAATTCAGGCTGAACTGGAACACGTTGCGGCCACGCCAGAAGTGCACTTTTCCGACATTACCGGCGACACCTCAATCGCAGCCCCGGCCTCGCCCTTGCGGCCAGAATTCATCGCCGCGTTCGAGAAGGGCGTGAGGGCGGCGTGGGGCGACGTGCCGATCATCCCTTCGCAGGCCTCGGGCGCGTCGGATTCGATGTGGTACCGGGCCAAGGGCGTGCCCAGCTACGGCGCCGCTGCCAGCTTCATCAAAGATTCGGATGAGTTCGCCCACGGCCTCAACGAACGCATCCCGCTGTCGAACATTGGGCCGGGCGTGACTTATTACACCAGCGTGCTGACCGACCTGGCGTCGCGGTGAATATCCGGCGCTAACCTAACTTTTGTTGTCTCCAGCCTTTAACTACTGTTGCAGATCGGCGACGGCTCCGTGACGAATTTGGTTTCAGGGGCAACCGGCCCTTGCTCCGGCTCCGAATTGCGTCACCTTGCTGCATCGCAATAATTGCTTCGTCAAAAAACCGGGGACTGCAAACGTGAAAAAATGCCGCTTGCTCAGCACCAGCGCAATCTGTTCCATTACTCTGACCGGGCTCGTCTTGGGCTTAGCATCTCCCGCACTCGCGCAGGACGATTCTTCTGCGGCGGCTTCGGGTGACGCTGCGGTTAAGGCAGAAGACGACAATACGATTGTCGTTACCGGTTCGCGGATCGGCGGGGTCACGGCTTTCAACAGCCCCGATCCCGTTACCGTCATCGACCCCGAAGTGCAGCTCAAGGAAGGCAAGTTCGATACTGCTTCGATGTTGCAGAGCTCGCCGGTTGCCGCCGGTTCGACGCAGATCACCTCGGCACTCTCGTCCAACTTTGTCACCAACGGCGGCCCCGGCGCGCAGACGATCGATCTGCGCGGCCTTGGCGCCAACCGCACGCTGGTGCTGCTCAACGGCCGCCGTGCTGGCCCGGCCGGTACGCGTGGCGGCGTGTCGTCGTTCGATCTCAACGTGCTGCCGGTCTCGATTGCCGATGACATCCAGATTCTCAAGACCGGCGCTTCCTCGGTCTATGGTTCCGATGCGGTCGCCGGTGTGGTCAACATCATCACCAAGAAGGACATCGACGGCCTGCAAATCGGCGTCAACGCCAATGTCCCGTTCGATTCCGGTGGGGAAGAATACCGCGTCAACGCCATCTGGGGCAAAACGTTTGAACGTGGCCACATCCTGGTGGCTGGCGACTACTCGCACACCAATGAACTCGCCCGCGGCGACCGCAGCTATCTCGCCTGCCCGACGGCCAACATCTACCACCAGGATGGCTCGCGCGCCGACCTGATTGATCCGCGCACCGGCCAGTACCACTGCGAAGACCTGCGCTGGGGCCACGTGTGGACCTACAACCTGATTGACAACTTGCGGCTGGACGGTCCGGGCGGCCCTAACACAGGCCCGCAGACGTCGCTCAACGGCCGTGCGACCGTGCTGCTGCAGTATCAGTACCCGGGCGAAACGCTGGGCATTCCCGCTTATGGCACGCCGGCTTATGAAGGCGACTTCGGGGCCCCTCCGGGCTGGTATCCCACGGGCTACGATGCCGCCTCGACTGCAGTGCAAAACGCTTACCACCCGTTTGTGGAAGAGCAGACGATCATCCCGCAGACCGACCTCTACACCGGCTATGCCGAAGGTTCTTACGAACTAACCGACTCGATCGAGGCGTTCGGTGAATTCCTGTTCAACCGCCGCAAGACCTACCAGAACGGCTGGCGCCAGTTCTGGAACTTTGGCTACACCGGCGATCTCTACGGCACGGGAACAAGCAACGGCTACAATTACTGGGCCGACGGCTGGACGGGCGTCAACCTTCTCAGCCCGACCGGGATCACCAACCATTCGGATTCCAGCCAGCAAGTGGATTACTACCGCGGTGTCGGCGGGTTGCGTGGCAACTTCGGAGCCACTTCCGGCTGGAACTGGGAAGCTTACGGCCAATACAGCCGCAGCGTCGGCAAGTATCGCACCGAGCAGATCCTGCAGGATGTCTACGATACTGGCTATTTCCAGACCAGCTCTTGCGTCGGCACCACGACCCCGATTTCGGGCAAGCAGTGCATCGACCTCCCGTGGACCGATCCCAACTTCCTGCGCGGTGACCTGACGCCGGAACAGGTCGCGTTCCTGTTCGACTGGGAAGAAGGCAAGACCGTCTACACTCAGCTGACAGGTGAAGCATCGGTAACCGGGAACCTGGGCCAGCTTCCGGCTGGCGCGATCGGCTTCGCCGGTGGTGTCACGGTTCGCGAGGACAAGATCAACGACAGGCCGGGCGAAATTACGCTGGCAGGCAATGCCTGGGGCGCTTCCACATCGGGCGTCACAGCAGGCAAGTCGCTGACCAGCGAAGCGTTCGCCGAAGTGCGCATTCCGATCCTGGCCGATCAGCCGGTGTTCAGGGAATTCACCCTTTCGCTGGGTGGGCGCCTGACCAACGTGAAGGCGACGCGCGCGTCTGACGGTGTTTCGGATTCCGACAACGGCAACTTCACCTACAAAATCGGCATCAACTGGGAGCTTTACGACTGGCTGCGTTTCCGCGGCAGCTACGGTACATCGTTCCGGGCACCGGCACTGTTCGAACAGTTCCTCGCTGACGAAACCAGCTTCCCGACGCAGCGCTCGATCGATCCCTGCCGGCAGTGGGCGACCGAGCTCGCGGCAGGCCGCATTCCGCAGATCATTGCCGACAATTGCAATGCAGCCGGCATCCCCGGTGACCATCCGGCAAGCGGCGTCACCGCGACTGCAGTTTCTTCGGGTGGACTTGGGCAACTGCAGTCAGAGACGTCAAGGTCATGGGTCGTCGGCACCGTGATCACGCCAAGGTTTGACTTCCTTCCGGGCACTCGCTTTAGCCTCGCGGTCGACTATTTCGACATTAAGGTGAATGGCGAAATCACCCAACTCGGAGCGGCCAACATCCTGTACGGCTGTTACAGCTCGCAGGATTTCCCGAACGATCCGCTGTGCAGCCTGTTTACCCGCGGGCAGACCGCCGCACCGAACAACGTCAACATGGTGTTCGACAAGTTCGTCAACATCGCCGATCAGCGCAACAAGGGCGTCGATGTTTCGGCCAACATTCGCCAGGACCTCGGCGGCCTCGGCACGCTGAACCTAACTGCCGATATGACCTGGACGACCGAGGACGAGACCACGCTGCTGGCCGGTTCAACGCCGCAGTCGGACAATGGGGAAGCTGGCTCACCCCAGTGGGTCGGTGACTTCCGCGCCAACTGGCAAACGCCGGTCACCGGACTGAGCCTGTTCTATGGCCTTAATGTGATTGGCGGCACCTCGAACGTGTCGGACTTCCTACGCGATAACGGCGGCAACCCGTGCATCAATTCGATCGCATACGGCACGTATTGCCCAGACCTGACGGCCCCGGCGATTTTCTACCACAATGCTTCGGTGAGCTACGATTTTGGCAAGATCTTCAGTGTCACAGCCGGTGTCAGTAACCTGTTCGACACCAAGCCGCCGCGTGTATCGCTGTTCAACGGCGCCCAGATCTCGACCCTGGGCCCGGTCACTTATGCTTCGCAGTACAGCTTTGTCGGACGTCGTGCTTTCGTGAACGTGACGTCCAAGTTCTAATCCCGGCAATGGGTTGGTGATCCGGACGGGCGGCATGGCGACATGCCGCCCGTTCTGTTAGGCGGCGGCCAAGGAGACCATTCGCAGCCATGCCCGAAGTGCGCGTGATGAGGGATACCCTCGACGAGGAGAACCGGCGGTTCGACCAGGCGCCGCTGGCGCGCCCGGTATTCCTCAACAGCGTGCCCAAGAGCGGCAGCCACTTGCTGCGCAACATCGTCCGGATGTTCGTGCCTGTCGATCAGCAATATGCGGCCGACTTCATCCAGTGGCCGACCTTGCAGCAGCACCGCGCCGCGTTCGATCCCGCGACGCCCAAGCTCAGTTGGGGGCACCTGTTTCTGGCCGACGCTTCGGCCATCGAAACCGCACCAGCGCACCGCATCCTGCTCTACCGCGACCCGTACGACTGGGTGCTGGCGCGGGCGCGGTTCTTCCTCTCGGAACAGTTTTTCGGCAATGTCGAGCACCTCAAGTCCGACGCGCTCAGTGCCAATGAGCTGGTGACGATGATGATCTTTGGGCTGCCTGGAAAGGCACCCTCGCTCAACGACATCTATGAGCTGAATGCTGCCGCCTGGCTTGGCACTCGGGTCTATCCGGTAAAGTTCGAGGACCTGGTGCGCCATGTGGCCGAGCTTAAAGCGCCAGCCGCAGAAGCGTTTTTCGGCTCGCTGCTGGACGCGTGCGGCATTGCCCTGCCCGGCGATTGGCAAGAACGCGTCCGTATCGGCTCAGACCCCCGCCAGAGCGGCACGGCGCGCGAGAACCTGACCGGCGTTGCCATCGAGCTGCCCAAAGTCCTGAGCCCGCGCCACCGGGCACTGGTCGATTACCACGCCCCGGGTCTGCGGAGCGTGCTCGGCTATGCCTGACACGACTGACGGCCGGGTAACCACCGCGTCGTATCCGCAGCTCAGCCGCGCGGCGAGCTTCGCCGAGGAAGGCAAGTTGGAGCAGGCTGCACAGCTGATCATGACCCACTTGCGCCAGCATCCCGACGAGCCGCGCGGGCTGGCCATGCTGGGTGAAACGGCGATGCAGCTCGGCGCGCTGGGCCAGGCCGAGCATTTCCTGCGCCGCGCCATTGCACGGGGCGCCACCGACTTGCGCGTGCGGCGCGAGCTTGCCTCGGTTATGGTCCAGCAGGAGCGCCCCGACGACGCCCTTGCCATGTTCGAGGCGCTGCAGCGGGACAGCGATGACCCAGCCATCGTTGCTGTCCGGGCCAACATTCTCGAGAAGCTCGGGCGGAGCGACGAGGCCCTGCCGATCCAGGAAGCCTTGGCCAAGGCGAACCCCGACCGGCCGGCCTTCTGGATCAGCTATGGCTACGGCTTGCGCTCTGCCGGACGCGTGCCCGAGGCCATCGCGGCTTACCGCCATGCAGTCGAGGCGGACTACGAATTCGGTGAAGGCTGGTGGAGCCTCGCCAGCATCCGCCAGCAGGTTTTCACCGATGATGATATCGCCGCCATGCGCCGCGCGCTCGCCATCGCCATCGATGTGCGCAACTCCGCGCCGCTCAATTTCTCGCTCGCCCGCGCGCTGCACGATCGCGGCGAATATGCCACCGCTTTCGCTCATTACACCGAAGGCAACCGCCTGCGCGCCGAAAGTCTGAACTACGATTCGCGCGAGCTGACGGCGGAAGTGGCCGAAGTCGAAACGGCAGTTGATGCTGGCTACCTGGCGCGCTTTGCCGGCGGCGCGACTGGGGACAGCACGCCCCTCTTCATCGTCTCGCTCCCGCGGTCAGGCTCGACCCTGCTTGAGCAGATTCTTGGCAGCCACCCGGAGATCGAAGCTGTGGGCGAGCTGCCGTACATCCCGGCCTTGCTGCGCTCGGCGATGGAAATGGCCACCCGCCGCGGCCAGGCCACGGTGCCGCAAGTCGTGGCGCAAATGCCGCCCGAACAGGCGACCGCGCTGGGCCAGGAATACCTGCGCCGCGCCGGGCTGCACCGGAAATCCGGCACACCGTTCTTTGTCGATAAATTGCCGCATAACTGGAGCAATGTCCTCTTCATCCGCCGCATCCTGCCCCAGGCGCGCTTCATCGATATCCGCCGCGACGCAATGGACTGCTGCTTTTCGAACTTCAGCCAGTCGTTCTCGAGCGCCCACGCGTCTTCCTTTGCCTTGCGCGACGTCGGGCAGTGCTACGTCGATTATGTGCGCTTCATGGCTCATCTCGATCGCGTGGCCGCGGGCCTGGTCGACCACGTCAGCTACGAGCAGCTAGTCGAGCAGCCTGAGCGCGAAGTGCGCCGCTTGCTCGAATCGCTCGGCCTGCCTTGGGACCCTGAAGTGCTCGAATACCAGCGCCTCGACCGCGTGGTGCGCACACCCAGCGCAGAGCAAGTGCGCCGCCCGCTCAATCGCGACGGGATGGGTGTCTGGCGGCCATATGAGCAGTGGCTGGGCGAGCTGAGGGAAACGCTGGGCTCCTTGGCCGATGCCTGACACGCGCCGGGTGTTGTCAATCTGACGCCACAGGCTAGGCTGCCCAAAACTTGGGAGAGTTTGGCAAATGGCAAATGACAACGGGCGTCCGTCGGCAGCACCCGAAGTGGACCGGCGGCGGTTCCTTGGCGCAGCCACGATCGGAACAGGCGCGGCGCTGGTGGGCCTCAGCGGTGTCACGGCTGCCAGCGCGCAAGCGGCTGTTCCGTCAGGCAAGGTCGACTTTCCCGATACGCCCGGCACGTTTGGCGGCGGCGGGCCGCTGGCCAACAACCGTGCCGAAATCGACCTCTACGATTGCGAAGTCGAAGGCACCCTGCCCGCCGGCCTCGACGGGGTGTTCTACCGCGTCGGCCCCGACCCGCAGTATCCCAAACCACCGCAGTACAGCGGCGACATTGCGTTCGATGGCGAAGGCCATGTCAGCATGTTCCGGATCAAGGACGGGCATGTTGATTACCGCACTCGCTATGCGAAAACGCAGCGCTGGAAAGCGCAGCACGAAGCGCGCCGATCGTTGTTCGGGATGTACCGCAATCCGACCACCGACGATCCCAGCGTCAAGGGCCTGAGCCGGGGCACCGCCAACACCCAGTTGTTCCTGCATCACGGCAAGCTGCTGGTATTCAAGGAGGACAGCCCACCGGTCTACATGGACCCGCTGACGCTGGAGACGGTGGACGATTACTACACCTTCGGCGGCGGGCTCCACAGCCAGACGCATACCGCGCACCCTAAGATCGATCCGCTGACCGGCGAATATATCAGCTTCGGCTATGAGGCGGGCGGGTTCCTGTCGAAGGACATCTTCGTGTTTTCGGCCGACAAGCACGGCGCGGTCAACTGGAGCACCACGGTGCAGGCGCCCTATGCCGGGATGATGCATGACTTCGTCGTCACCCAGAAACACATCGTCCTCTACCTCACCAACATGGTCGCCGACGCCGACCGCATCCGCGCGGGCGGAGTCCACTTCTCCTACGATTCATCCGCACCCTGCTACATGGGCGTGATGCGCCGCGGCGGGGACGGCAAGGACCTCAAATGGTTCACCGGGCAAAACCTGTTCTGCACCCACACGATGGGCGGCTGGTCGGACGGCGACAAAATCACGGTCGACTGGGACGGCGGCGAAGCCAACCAGTTCCCGTTCTTCCCCAACCTGCACGAACCCTTCGATCCGGCCAAATCGACCGGGCTGCTGCGGCGCTTCACGATCGACCTCTCGAACCGCAGCAATGACCGGTACCAGGTCGAGACGATCTTCCCCGAGGTGAGCGGGGCGCTGTCGCGGCAGGACGACCGCTTCCACACGCTGCCTTATCGTTTTGGCTACATCAACAGCTTCGGGCCGCGCGGCGGTTGGTGGATCATCGATCACCAGGAAAAGACCACCCAGCTCGCCTCGGTGCCCGACTACCAGCTGTCGGAAATGACCTTTGTTCCGCGCAGCAAGACCGCGCCCGAGGGTGACGGCTACCTGATCGGGATCGGCGCCAGTACCAAGGAAAGTGGCCGCTCCGACCTGATCCTGATCGACACCAAGGACGTGGCCGCAGGGCCGGTGGCGCGGGTAAAAATGCCCTT
>JBDSDZ010000113.1:0-13701 GCA_039920345.1 Croceibacterium sp. | reverse complement strand
TCACCGGTTCGCCCGGCGTTGGCTGGGCGCTCAAGGCCAAGGCGGGCAAGAAGAAGGTCGTGCTCGAACTGGGCGGTAATGCAGCGGTGGTGGTCGATGCCGACGCCGATCTTGACCACGCGCTGGAGCGGATCGTGTTCGGCGCGTTCTACCAGTCCGGCCAGAGCTGCATCGGGGTGCAGCGCATCCTGATCCACGAAGCCGTTTACGACAAATTCAAGGCCATGCTGGTGGCCAAGACCAAGACGCTGGTCGCCGGCGATCCCAAGAAGCGCGAGACGTTCATCGGCCCGATGATTTCCGAGAAGGAAGCGATCCGGCTCAAGGGCTGGATTGACCTGGCGGTGGCAGGCGGGGCCAAATTGCTCTGCGGCGGCGAGCGCGAGGGCGCGATGCTGGAAGCGACGCTGCTCGAAGATGTGCCCGCGGTGTGCGACGCCAACACGGAAGAGGCGTTCGGCCCGCTCGCCAACCTTGCCAAGTTCAGCGACTGGGACGAGGCGCTGGCCGCGGTCAACGACAGCAAGTTCGGCCTGCAGGCGGGCCTGTTCACCCGCGACATCCACAAGATTCTGGAGGCGTGGGACGTGCTCGAAGTGGGCGGCGTGGTGGTGAACGACGTGCCCAGCTACCGGGTCGACAACATGCCTTACGGCGGGGTCAAAGATTCGGGCCTTGGCCGCGAAGGCATCCGGTTCGCGATGGAAGACATGAGCGAAATCCGCAATCTGGTGATCCGGCGGCTCTGAAGCCACGCCGGGGTTTGACGCTGATTGAGCCGATTGCGGTTGTGACCTTGCGTAAAATATCATTGGATTACAACGAAGTGCGGCCAATCGCCGAACGTCTGTTGTGACCTTCGGCGATTGAGCCGTCTTGCCGTTCACCCTTCTTCCAGCAGCAGCAGCTCGCAGGTCACCTGCATCCGGGGCGGTTCGAGCCGGTGATCGACCGCGGTAATCGCGGCATCGGCGACAAGCTGGCGGGGGATCGCGAATTCGTGTTCCGGCAGGAAGGCGATGAACAACTCGCCCGCCTGCACCGCCGCGTCACCTTCAAACACCAGCTCGATCCGGTGGCGCGCCCCGGCAAAGGTGATGCTGGCCCAGCTTTTCTCGTCATGCGACAGGACCGAGGCCTGACCCTGTGCCAGTTCGAGCAGCGCCTCGCGCAGCCGATCAGCGGTGCGGCGGCGCGGGCGCAGCGGCGGGCGGGGTTGCAAAGTTTCAATACGCATGGTGATCCTCGCGATAGCTGTTCATGAAATGTTCCACCCGTGTTTCCATCCGTTCGCGCGGCGCCCGGCCCATCCGCAAGTCGAGCACGAAGCGCGGGTCCCGCGCCGCCAGGCGGCCGAACTTGGTCGCCGGCATTCCTGTCTTGCGCAGGAACACTTCGATCTTGCGGATCAGCATGGGCGGGCTCCTCTCGGGCTGATTTCAAAGAGTTGGCGAGTCGTTTCGCCGTTGCCCCTTGGTCGCGCCGCAAATCCTACTTGTCTAGGAAAAATCTTTCGTGTAGGACGCATTCACTATGAAACCGCAGGAAATCCGCCATGGAGCCGCGTGAAAAACTTTCCGAGCTGGCGCGCGAGCGGGGCAGAAGCCTTGCCGGCCTCTCGCGTATGCTGGGGAGAAATGCGAGTTATCTCCAGCAGTTCATCGTCAAGGGCAGTCCGCGCAAGCTGGAGGAAGATGACCGCCGCAAGCTGGCGCAGTTCTTCGGCGTGGCCGAGTCGGAACTGGGGGCGGCGGAGGAAAATTCTCGCACTCGCCCCTCAGTCGATTGGGTCGACGTGCCGCGCCTGCCGCTCGAAGCGTCTGCTGGGCCGGGCGCCCTGGGCGCAGCGGAAATCCCCTTCGACGCGTTCCGCTTCTCGCGCCGCTGGCTGCGCGAGCAGGGGCTGGAGCCGGCGATGCTGTCCTCGATCCGGGTGATGGGCGATTCGATGGACCCGCTGCTGCGCGACGGGGACGAGATACTGGTCGACCGCACGCTGCGCAGTTTTCGCGAAGGCGTCCACGTGTTGCGGCTGGGCGAGGTGCTCCACGTCAAACGCGTCCAGTCCGGCCAGCCCGGCCGCCTCCGCCTGATCAGCGCCAACGATGCCTACGAACCGCTCGAGGTGGCGCTCGACGAGGTCGACCTCGTCGGCCGGGTGGTGTGGAAGAGCGGGCGGTTGTAATTGCGCGGCGCTTTGGCCACCTAGCGGCGATGCCCGAAACTCCGCTGCGCGCTGCGATCATTCCCGTCACACCGTTCACCCAGAACTGTTCGCTGGTGTGGTGCACCGCCACCATGCGCGGGGTGCTGGTGGATCCGGGCGGTGACCTGGACAAGCTCAAGGCAGCGGTGGCCAAAGCCGGGGTCACGCTCGACAAAATCATCCTCACCCACGGCCATGCCGATCATTGCGGGCAGGCCGGGATGCTCGCCGCCCAGCTGGGCCTGAGGATCGAAGGCCCGCACGAGGCGGACCGGTTCTGGATCAGCCGGCTCGACGAGGACGGACCGCGTTTCGGGATCGAAACCCAGGTGTTCGAGCCTGACCGCTGGCTGGACGATGGCGATACGGTCAGCTTTGGCGAGATCGAGATGGAGGTCATCCATTGCCCCGGCCACACACCCGGCCACGTGGTGTTCTTCCACCGGCCGACGCGGTTCGCGTTTGTCGGTGACGTGCTGTTTGCAGGCTCAATCGGGCGGACCGATTTCCCGATGGGCAACCACCAGGACCTGCTCGATGCGATTACCGGCAAGCTCTGGCCGCTCGGCGACGAGGTGACCTTCGTACCCGGCCATGGCCCCACCAGCACCTTCGGGCGCGAGCGGCAGTCCAATCCGTTCGTCAGCGACGCGGCAATCGCGGCGGCGCCATGACAGACTCGGCGGACATCCCTCGGCGCTTCCAGGAGGCGTGGAACGCGCACGACATGGAGGCTTTCGGACGTCTTTTTCACGCGGATGCCAGCTTCGTGAACCGGTTCGGAACCTATTGGCGAGGTGTCGAGCAGATCGTCGCCGGGCACGCTCGGATTCACGCCTCGGTCTACTGCGATTCGACGCTCGAGAACGACGCTCCGGACGTTGACCGGATCTCCGACGACGCTGAGATCCTCCATTTCTGGTCCCGGCTCACCACCGGCGAGTCTCACCCGGCAGGCCCACATGCGATCGACACGATGATCATGGCCGTGACCACCCGATGCGACGACGAATGGCGCATCCAGGCGCTCGAGAATGTCCTGCTGACCAACCCTCTCACCGGCGAGGCGGTGCTGCGCCGGTGAACGCGCCAGGCCTCCCAATCTGCTTTCTTGCACTGGGACGAAAAATCGGTATAGCGCGCGCCTTCGCCGTATGGCTGTCTTCCTGCCGCCGCCCTTGCGCAAGCTGGGGCCTTGGCTTAGGGCCGCCGTCAAAGACGACTATGATTTCAAGGAACAGGTGCCGAGATGGCCGTCCCAAAAAGAAAAACTTCCCCCTCACGCCGGGGCATGCGCCGCTCGCACGACGCACTCAAGGTCGAAGCATTCCACGAATGCCCCGATTGCGGCGAGCTGAAGCGGCCGCACAACCTGTGTGGTCACTGCGGCCATTACAACGGGCGCGAGATCGTCTCAGTCGGACTCTGAAGTCCGGTTTCGCAAGGATTTAACGCATGAGCTTGCCGCGTATCGCCGTTGACGCGATGGGCGGCGATGAAGGCGTGCGCGTGATGATCTCGGGCGCTGCGCTGGCACGTCGCCGTCACGACAAGTTCAAATTCCTGCTGGTGGGCGATGAAGTGCGGATCAAGACCGCGCTGGATGCCCACCCGAACATGCGCAACGCGTCCGAAATCCTCCACTGCGACGATGTCGTGGGCGGAGACGAGAAGCCAACCCAGGCGCTCCGCCGGGCCAAGAAAACCTCGATGGGCCTGGCGATCGACGCAGTGAAACGCGGCGATGCTGGCGCCGCGGTCAGCGCCGGTAACACCGGCGCGCTGATGGCGATGAGCAAGGTCGCGCTGCGCACCATGCCGGGGATTGACCGGCCGGCGCTGGCGGGCCTGATGCCGACGCTGGAAGATCACGACGTGGTCATGCTCGACCTTGGCGCCAACACCGAATGTGACGCGCGCAACCTGGTCCAGTTCGCGATCATGGGCGCGGCTTATGCCCGCATCGTCACCGCCAACCCGAGCCCGCGCGTGCGCCTGCTCAATATCGGCACCGAAGAGACCAAGGGCACCGAGTTGCTGCAGGAAGCGGCCTTCCGCTTGCGCGCGGCAACCGGGCTGGAAATGAGCTTCGAAGGCTTTGTCGAAGCCGACAAGATCAACCGCGGCAATGTCGACGTGGTCGTGACCGATGGATTTTCGGGCAATATCGCGCTGAAAGCGATCGAGGGCACGGCTCGCTTCGTGACCGACTTGCTCAAGGACGCCTTCCGCAGTTCGACCCGCTCCAAGATCGGCTTCCTGATCTCGCGCCCCGCGACCGAGCTGCTCAAGCATCACCTCGATCCGAACAACCACAACGGCGCGGTTTTCCTGGGTCTCAACGGCGTGGTCGTCAAATCGCATGGCAGCGCGACCGCGGCTGGCGTGGCCAACGCCGTGGCCGTGGCGGCGCGGCTGCTCGAGGAAAATCTCACCCACCGGATCACCGTCGACCTGGCCGAGCTGGGCGAAACCCGGCTGCGCGAAAACGGTACCAGCGGGACCGGCGTCAAAGGGACTGGTCGTTGATCCGCAGCGTCTTCAAGGGCTCCGGGTCGGCGCTGCCAGTACGAGCGATGTCGAACGAAGAAATCGCGGTGCTGGTCGACACCAGCGACGCATGGATCCGCGAACGCACCGGCATCGCCAACCGCCATATCGCGGGCGAGGGTGAAACCACTGGCACGCTGGCCACGCAGGCCGCCCGCGCGGCGCTGGCCGATGCCGGGATCGACGCTTCCGAAATCGACCTGATCGTACTTGCGACAGCAACGCCGGACAGCACGTTTCCCGCGACCGCCACGCAAGTCCAGGCCGCACTCGGCTGCCGCGGCGGCCCGGCGTTCGATGTTGCGGCGGTTTGCTCTGGCTTTCTCTACGCGCTGGCAACCGCCGATTCGATGCTTCGCACCGGCCTTGCCAGGTGCGCGCTGGTGATCGGGGCGGAAACCTTCAGCCGCATTCTCGACTGGGATGACCGCGCCACTTGCGTGCTGTTCGGCGATGGCGCGGGCGCCTTCGTGCTGCGCGCCGAGGAAGTGGCCGAGGATGGTCCGGGCGTGCTCGCCAGCCGGCTCCATGCCGATGGCGCGCATGGCGAACTGCTGTTCGTCGATGGTGGGCCGTCTACCACGGGCACTGTCGGCAAGTTGCGCATGAAGGGCCGCGAGGTGTTCCGCCATGCGGTCACCAATCTCGCCGAAGTGCTCGAAGAAGTGCTCGAAGCGAGCGGTTACACGTCGTCCGACATCGATTGGGTCGTGCCCCACCAGGCCAACTTGCGGATCCTCGATGCCACCGCGCGCAAGCTTGGCCTGCCGATCGAGAAGGTCATCGTCACCGTCGATCGCCATGCCAATACCTCGGCTGCTTCGGTGCCGCTGGCGTTCGACGTGGCCCGCCGCGATGGACGGATCAAGCAAGGCGATCTGGTCATGCTCGAGGCGATGGGCGGCGGCTTCACTTGGGGTGCCAGCCTGCTGCGCGTCTGAACGGTGGAAATTACCGGGCAAGGTATCAAGCCGCATTGCCAAAGTTGCGCAGTTCAGTCATTTATCTGGCAAGGTCGCGCAGAAGTTAATGGAAGGACCCGCACGCAATGATGCGATCCGTGGGAACGTTGACCCGGGCCGATCTGGCTGAAACGATCAATCGCAAGCTCGGCTTTTCGCGCGCCGAAAGTCTCGACATGGTCGAGGCGATCCTGCGCCACATGTGCGAATCGATGTCTCACGGGCATAACGTCAAAATCTCGGGTTTCGGCAGCTTCATCCTGCGCGACAAAAGCGAGCGGATCGGGCGCAATCCCAAGACTGGGGTCGAAGTGCCGATTACCCCGCGCCGGGTGATGACCTTTCGCGCCAGCCAGAAGCTCAAGGACAGGATCGAACGCGGATCGTGAGCCAGCTTCGTTTCGACGACGGCAAGGAGCCCGATGCGCTGCGGACGATCGGCGAAGTGGCCAAGGCGTTCGGCATCAAACAACACGTGCTGCGTTACTGGGAACAGCAGTTCCCCATGCTCCGCCCGCTCAAGCGCAGCGGGGACAGGCGCTATTACCGGCCCGAAGACGTCGCTTTGCTCGCCACGCTCGATCGGCTGATCAACCGCGAGGGCTATACGCTCAAGGGGGCGCGGATGGCGGTCGAGAAGGGCACAGGTGCCGCGCCGGCACCCGCATCCGTTGGGCCGAGCGCCGCCCCGGATCTCCGCACCATTATGCCGCAGTTGCGCGCCATTCGCGAACGCTTGCGCGCCGCCCTGGCGGCCTGAACTTTTTTTCCCAAGCGATGTAAGACTCTCCCGTGCCGGACGACTAACCTGGTCGAACGGGAAGGGTGAAAAATGGCCGCAGGGCATCGTAAATCGCCGCAAGACGTGCGCTACCTCGCGGCGGCGGGCACGTATGGTGCGATGATCGAACGCCTTGCCCGCGGGTACGAGGCCGATCCCGGGCGCCGGCAAGACCTGGTGCAGGAGATCCACGCGGCGCTGTGGCGCAGCTTCGCCTTATTCGAAGACCAATGCGCCGAGCGCAGCTGGGTCCACCGCATCGCCCACAACGTGGGTGTGACGCACATGATGACCGGGCGCAGAACGCGCAAGCTGCCGCTGGTCGGGATCGATGAGATCGACGCATTGCCCGGCGGCGATAACCCCGAACACCTGACCGGCGACCGCGCGCTGGCGGGTCGCCTGCTGGCCGCCATCCACCGGCTCAAGCCGGCCGATCGGCAAGTCATGCTGCTGTATCTCGAAGATCTGACAGCGGCAGAAATCGGTGAAGTTACCGGCCTTTCCGCCGGCGCCGTGGCGGTCCGCATCCACCGGCTCAAGGCGCTGCTCGCCGAGCCCTATCGCGACGAGGAGAAACGTGCATGACCGATGATCCCGTCAAGCGGGCCTGGCAGGCCTCGGTCGAAATCGCCGGCGGGCCGGCGCTGGACGAGGTGCGCAAGGGCGCCGACAAGCTCTACCGCACGGTCAGGCGGCGCAATCTGGTCGAATATGCCGCCTGCGTGTTTGTGGTCATCGCCTTTGGGACTTACGTTTTCGTGCTGCCGCACCTGCTGCAAAAGATCGGGTCGGGGATGATAATCCTGGCCACGTTCTACGTCGGCTGGCAGCTGCATCGTCGCGCCTCGGCCGTGCTACTCGACCGCGCCGGGACGATGCCGCTACTCGCCTTTGCGCGCCAGCAACTGGCCCGCCAGCGCGACGCCTTAAGCTCGATTTTCTGGTGGTATATCCTGCCCTTCCTGCCCGGATTGGTGGTGATGTTGATCGGCAACGGGCTTAAAGCCGAAACCGTGGCTGGAGGTCCGTCGGTGTGGGTCAGGTGGCTCGCTTTCGCCGGGATGGGCGCTGTGCTGGCCGGAATATGGTGGCTGAACCAGCTCGCTGCGCGCAAGTTGCAGAGCCGAATCAACGAAATCGACGTACTAACGGGAGGGGTATGATGAGGACCTGGGGCAAGCTGCTGGCGGCCGCAGCCATCGTCATTTCCGCGCCCGCTGCGGCGCAAGAGGCGGTTGGCAACTGGGCCGGCGTGCTCGAGGTAACCGAGAGCGTCAAACTCCCGCTCGTGGTGCATATCCTGCGCGACGATAGCGGAGCGGTCACGGGAACGATGGACAGCCCGACGCAGGGCGCGATCGGTTTGCCACTGGCAGCCATCGTGACCGCCCCGGGCACGCTGATGTTCACCGTCCCCACTATCCAGGGTGCATATACCAGCCGCTGGGATGCCAATGCCAAGTCGTGGAATGGGCAGTGGAGCCAGGCCGGGATGACGTGGCCGCTGGTGCTCGCCGTGCCACCTCCACCACAGCCGCTGCCTGCCGACTGGACGTTGCCCTCCGATGCCGACCTCTCCAGCATGATCGAGGCGCGGATCGCGCCGCGCGCGGGCGAGGGCATTGTGGTGGGCGTGCTTGGTCCTGACGGACGGCGCGTGGTCGCTGGCGGTCCCGCCGGTGCCACCGCCTACAACGGCGATACGCTGTTCGAAATCGGCTCGATCAGCAAGGTTTTCACCGCGCTGATCCTGTCCGACATGGTCAACAAGGGCCAAGTCGCGCTGGACGATCCGGCGGAGAAATACCTGCCGGCTGGCGCGACAATGCCCGCGCGCAATGGCCGCAAGATCACGCTGGCCGATCTCGCCACCCACACCTCGGGGCTGCCGCGCATGCCCGACAACATGCCGTTCGGCGATCCCGACGATCCGTTTGCGGACTATTCGGAAACGCTGATGCTGCAGTTCCTCGCCGGGTATGAGCTGCCGCGCGACGTGGGCGAAAAGTGGGAGTATTCGAACCTCGGCGTCGGCCTGCTGGGCTACCTGCTGGCGCGCGCCGCAGGGACGGATTATCCGACGCTGCTGCATGACCGCGTCACAGGGCCCCTCGGGCTGGACGACACTGTGATCGCGCTTTCACCGGCGCAAACGGCGCGTTTTGCGCAAGGGTACGACCAGTACATGCGTCCTGCCAAGCCGTGGAACCTGGCGACTCTGTCGGGTGCCGGCGCCATCCGTTCCAGCGTCAACGACATGCTCAAGTTTGCCGCTGCCGCGCTCGACCCCGGGTCACCGATTGCCGCGGCGATGACGACGGCACTTTCGGTTCGGCGGGACATCGGCAATCCGAGGGTGGAGCAGGCGCTCGGCTGGGAAATCGCCCATCCCGAACCCGACCGTGACTTGTTGATTCACGATGGCGGGACCGGCGGCTACCGCTCGGTCCTGGCGCTGGAGCCGAGCAAGGGCACGGCCTCGGTCGCGCTGGTCAATTCCGCGGCCGAGCCTTCGGCGTCCGATCTGGGGATCCACGCCCTGATCGGCTCGCCTGTTGCGCCGACACCGCCCGTACCGGCCGCACCGCCGGCCGCGTCCGTGCACACCGAAATCACGCTGCCCGCAGCAGACCTCGACAAGGTTGTCGGGCGTTATGTGTTCGGTTCCGGTGTAGTGTTCAACGTCGAGCATGTTGGCAACGCGCTGCGCGCGCAGCGGCAAGGTTCAGCGACGGGCCCTGTCCTGCCGATTTTTCCCGAAGCGCCGCTCACGTTCTTCTGGAAAGCTGTCGATGCGCAGATCACCTTTACCACCGATGCCAGCGGAACGGTCACCGGTGCGGTGTTCACCCAAAGCGGGCAGACGCTGACCGGGCAGCGGGCGCTGCCCTAGCGAACGGACTCTGGCCCGAGCTCGGGATCGAGGTCGCGCGGGCGGGCGAGGTGGACTAGGCGGCCGCAGCCGGGTTCGCACTGCGCCCAGTCATCGACATCGAGTTCAAGCACCGCGTATGTCGCGGTCGGGTATTTCTCGGCCGCGGCGCTGAACAGGTCGTTCTCGTGCTCGGGCGAAACGAGGTCGAAGATAAGCTCCTGCAGGCCGGGATTGTGCCCAACGAGCATCACGGCGGCAGGATCGCTGTCAACCGCGCGTAGCAGTTCGAGCAGCGCATCGCTGTCGGCGAGATAGGCATGTTCGGCCCATGTGACCGGTACGTGCAGCCGGGTGGCGTCGAGCGTGCGTTTGACCCGTTCGGCCGGGCTCGCCAGCAGCAGGTCGTAATGCACGCCGTGAGACCGGATGTGGCCCCCCATCACCGCCGCGCCGCGCCGTCCGCGATCGTTGAGTCCGCGGTCGAAATCGCGCAGCGCGACATCGTCCCAGTCGGACTTGGCGTGGCGCAGCAGGCCGAGCGTTTTCACCGGTGCCTAATCCCGTTCCTCTTCCGGCGCCGTGACGCCAATGCCCCCGCCAGAGAAAACACCCGCGCCCACGCGTTGTAAAGCTTCGTCGAGCGTCAGGCGGTGCACAGGCGTGCCGGGCGGGAAAGCCGAGAGCAGCCGGCTGGGAAATGCGGGCGAAAGAACCACGAAATGCCCGCTGTCTTCGGCCGAACGGATCAGGCGACCGAAGGCCTGCGCCAGCCGCGCGCGGATCAGCCGATCGTCCTGCGCGCTGCCCCCATTGGCGGCGCGCCGGGCGCGGTGGAGGATCGAAGGCTTGGGCCACGGCACCTGCTCCATCACCACGCAGCGCAGGCTGTGACCGGGCACATCGACCCCGTCGCGCAGCGCATCGGTGCCGAGCAGGCTGGCGCGTGGATCATCACGGAAGATGTCGACCAACGTCCCCGCATCGATCGGATCGACGTGCTGGGCGTAGAGCGGCAGGCCTTCGCGCGCGAGCCGGTCGGCGATCCGGCCATGCACCGCGCGCAGCCGGCGGATTGCGGTGAACAGCCCAAGCACGCCGCCGCCGCTTGCCTCGATGAGGCGCGCATAGGCACCGGCGAGCCCGGCAAGGTCGCCTTTCTTTACATCGGTGACGATCAGCACTTCGGCGCGCGCGGCATAGTCGAATGGGCTGTCCGCACTCGACAGCAACGGCTGGCCATCGAGGTGCAGCGCGCCCGAGCGTATCAGGGCGGCTTCCCAGTCGTCGCCGTCACGCAAGGTGGCGCTGGTCAGCATCACCCCGTGCGAAGGTTCGAGCACGACCTTGGCGAACGGCTTCATCGGATCGAGGAAGCGGCGGTGCAGGCCGATGTCGAATTCGCGCGCGTCGGATCGCTCGACTGCCAGCCAGTCCACGAAATCAGGATCGGCCGGGCCGCCAAGCCGGTCGAGCAGCGATTCCCAAGCGGCCAGCGTATCGACGCGCCAGCTAAGCGAATGCCGCGCGCCTTCGATCCGGGCGCGGCCCTGCGCCTCGAGCCAGTCAGGCGAGTCCTCGACCAGCGCTTCGAGCCGCACACCCAGCCGGATCAGCGGCTGGCGGATCGCGGCCAGCGCGCTCGCCGCTTGCTGCGCGAGTTCGACAAAGTTTCCATCGAGCTGCGCGGCTTCCGTTTCCAGCCCGTAGCCCGCGTCCTGCCCGCCGCTTTCGTCGCGCGCGTAAGTGACCGAACGTACGGCGGCGAGGAGCGCTTCGATGGGGCCTGACGGCGCGCCTTCCGCAAGCCGCTTCAGCCAGTTGTCGCTGGGCAGCGCTTCGGCAGCATCGCAGGCCATGGCCACTGCCTTGCCGCTCGCTTCGTCATAGCTGGCAACATCGGCGAGCCGCGCAGCAAGCCCGCGGCGGCGCCCTTTCGAGCCTTTCTCCGGCCCGACGATCCAGCGCTTGAGCTCGATCGCCTCCTGCCCGGTCAGGGCGGCGGCAAACGTGCTGTCGGCGGCCTCGAACACGTGGTGGCCTTCGTCGAACACGATCCGCGTCGGGCGCTGGGCATGATCACGCCCGCGCGCGGCGTTGACCATCACCAGCGCGTGATTGGCGATCACCAGGTCGGCCTGAGCCGAGGCGCGGGCGGCGCGTTCAATGAAGCATTTGCGGTAATGCGGGCACCCGGCATAGACGCATTCGCCGCGCTGGTCGGTCAGCGAGCGGATGGCGCGGTTGCGAAACAGCGTGCCGAGCCAGCCGGGCAGGTCGCCGCCGATCATGTCGCCATCGCGGCTGTACGCGGCCCACCGCGCGACCAGTTGCGCCAGCACCGCCGGGCGTCCGCCGAACCCGCCTTGCAGCGCGTCTTCGAGGTTGAGCAGACACAGATAGTTCTCGCGCCCCTTGCGCACCACCACGCGCGGTTTGGCGGCCTCACCTTGCGGAAACGCGAGCGCGCTTTCGCGGCGGAGCTGGCGCTGGAGCGCCTTGGTGAAAGTGGAAACCCACACTCCGCCCTGGGCTTTTTCGCTCCATAGCGAGGCGGGGGCGAGGTAGCCGAGCGTCTTGCCGACGCCGGTCCCGGCTTGCGCAAGCAGCACATTGGGTACGCGCTCTCGGCCTCGCGGAGCGAACACCGTGGCGGCGGCTCGGGCATAGTCGCGCTGGCCGGGGCGTTCCTCGGCATCGCGACCCAGCAGGCGGGCGAGCCGCGCCTCGATCTCTTCGCTGCCCAGCGAGATTTGCGCGGGCTGGGGGCGTTCGGGGGCGTCTTCCCATTCGGGCAGGCGCGCGAACAGCCAGCGTTCGGCGCGTTCGGGTTTGGCGATGGCTTGAGCGAGCGGCCCGGCCCATGCCCAGGGCAACCGGGCGAGCGACTGCAGCCCGCTCCACGCGCCCTCGCGCTCGGCCCACGCCGGATCGCGGCACACCGCCAGCAGCGCCCCCGCAGCGCGCTGGAGGAACGCTGGGACGGCGCTGTCCGCCTGCGGCTCATCCAGCCCCAGAGCGTGCGCCAGCCCCTTGGCAGTCGGCACCACGAACCGCGCCGGGTGGATGAACGCAAACAGTTCGAGCAAATCCAGCCCCGACAGATCCGGATAGCCCAGCCGCGAGGCCACCAGCGGGGCGTTGAGCATCAACAACGGCGTATCCGCAGCCGCGACGATCGCCTCACCCTTGGCCAGCCCGCGTGTAACGCCCGCTGCGTCACACAGCCAGGTGCCGCCGTGGCTGGCGTGAAGCGCGGGGAGGGCGAGGGCGTCGCTCATTTGCGCAGCGATAGAACAGACCGAAAACCGTGGCCAGCCGTTGCGCACGCGGAAAGGCGGAAAAGCCGGGACCGGCGCGAACCGGCCCCGTGCTCAATTTACTTCGTCATCGTCATTTCGGTCCATTGGCCGTTGTCGATGAAGGTGCGATATTTCTCATACCCGGCAACCGCGGCATCGCCCTTTTCCTTGGAGAAGCCGGCCAGCACTTCCTTCTGGATCGCCATGTCACGCGCCTTGTCGGGGGCGAGCGCGGCGTAGCTGGTGTAGTGGACCATGATCAGCACGCTGGGGCTGTTCTTGGCATAGCCGTTGCGGACCACGAACTTGTAGGCATCGATCATCCCGCGCTTCTTGAGGATTTCGAAGAACGGCATCTGACTCTTCTTCAGCCCGACCAGGTAATCGTCGATATGGTTGGGATCGACGTCGATCGCGTTGATATCCCACACCCCGGCTTCGGGAGTGTAATCGACATAGACTTCGGCGCTGGCGGTGGTGGCGGCACACAAAGCAAGCGCGCCCAGCGCACCGGTGATCAGATGACGGATCATTGGTTTTCCTCCTGTTTTGCAATGCGCGGACTGAACGCGCGTTGCGGGCGGATGACAAGGGGTTCGTTGGGTATTGCAGACGAACTCGCGAAAGAGGGGAATGACCGCTGACCACCTAAACCTCGCCGTCGCCCCGTGCTTGACACGGGGCCCCGCTGCCCTGGGTACGTCGCCATCGAACGCAGAGAAGCGGGACCCCGCGTCAGGCGTGGGGTGACGGGTTTGTAGATGGGATGATCGGCTTGCGCAGCAATGGCGGCTTGACTTGTCGGGCACGGCTTGGTCCGGGGGCCGCATGATCGATCCTGCTCTCATTGCCGCCGCAAACGTCTCCAAGGCCTGGCCGTTCGAGGAGGCGCGCCGGTTGCTCAAGCGGTTTCCGCAGGGGAAGGGCGAACCAGTCGTGTTCGAGACCGGCTATGGCCCCAGCGGGCTGCCGCATATCGGCACGTTCCAGGAGGTTTTGCGGACCACGCTGGTGCAGCGGGCTTA